>JAIXUU010000078.1 GCA_027483405.1 Planctomyces sp.
CACTGCTGGCTTGCCCAGCAGTGCTCTTGCCAAGAGCCAAGAACCGTTTCTCCCACCAAACCCTCTTCACAACCAACAACCCTCAACAAACAACCATCAAATCACAAAGCCACCCGGCCGCCACTGTCACCCGCAACGACCGAAGGCAAAACAAAGCAATTAGGACTCGATATCAGTAATTCTGCAGGTTGTAGGCTGCAGCTTTCCCAAAAGCACAACGAGCGGACGACACGGGTGGGTTGTATCAAGCACTCAATAGGGACGAAGCCGCTCTTTGCAGGATGTTTCATGTGACTATCGTTATCCCGACGTTCAAAGCCACGTCTGGGCCATCATGCCAACAAAGAGTCCTGACCCCTTTGATTTCCTGACCCCTTTGATTTCCCCTTCTGCTTTGATTTCCCCGAAGAATGGGAAGCCGAAGGATCTCTCGGGGAAGTACACCCTGGAGGGCCACGTGCTGGCACTCCAGGGAACCGAGGACGGTTTGCTCGTGGGAAAATGTTCGCAGCACAACCTCGACGATTCAACTTCAAGCTCGTGGGGGCTCCCCCAGAAGACTTGGGGCTCGACTTCACGAAGTAAATGTCGCCACTACGCGCATGCGAACAACCAGTGCGATGACTGCCCAGACATCACTCCGACTGTTTTTCTGATCCGCGACATGATCACAAAAAGAAAGCCCCATGAGCCGAATGGTTCATGGGGCTTTCGTATTCACCAATTAGGCCTTGTGACTGGCTGCCGGAATCTGCTTTCCAGAGTCGATAGCTGTAGCTACCGACTTGTCGTCCTTGTGGGTTGTCACTCGAACGGTCGTTCCGGCCTTGAGGTCGGCGGCTTTGCTGGCCTTACCGTCACATGTCACCTTGGCATCCTTGGCGACAGTATGACAGTGCTCCTTGCCATTGCTGCACGTTGTGGTGAGCTTGTCGCCGGACATGCCGACGACTTTGCCTTCGTGTTTGCCTTCAGCTGTCTGGGTGGGACTTGTGGACATGAGTTTCTCCTGATGTTGATACAGAGTCGATCCTTCGAGCGGGCATAACATACACCCGCGATGAGCCGGCAGTCCCTCATTGATTGAGAGACGATGGCGACGAATGGCGCCTGCCGCTCGGCTGCTTCCAAAAAGAGGTCGCCCAGGTCTGCGACACTTCGGGTTCCCCTTTGTCAGTCAGATGAGAAGTGATGTGGAAAGGAACCCGGCCCGGGCGAGGTGGCCGGTCATCATCACCGATGACGGGCTAGAACGACACGGCGAGGTTGTTCTCGACGGATGTTACACCCGGAGCGTTCCAGGCGGCGAACCCTGCCTCTTCCCGTTCGTGCCAGGAAGAGGCGCTTCCCGACAAAGTGACCTTACCGCCGTCGGCTGTGACCCGGATATCATCGGAATCGATCTGGGCATCCCGCTGCAGTGCCTTCTGGATCTCGTCCTTAATCCCGTTGGCCGTGACACTTGGCTTCAGCACGATGTTGTCCGTCACGCCCCTGACGCCTGTCAGAAAAGCGATGGCGGTTTTGGCGGCGTCGCGCTGGTAGCCCCATTTGACGTTCCCCTTCAGCGTGACCCAACCATTCTCGACGGTGGCCTGGACATCGCCCGGAACCCAGACATGCCAGCGGAGGGAGTCCACCACCGCTTGTGCGATCTCAGAGTCTTGACGATTCGTATCCCCGATCAAGTGGACTTCCATCTTCTCGACGATCGCCTTCACTCCTTGAACTCGCTGCACTGCCCGCTCGGCGGCACTTTTCTCGATATAGTGGGGGACCGTGCCGCTGAGCGTCACCACCCCTTGATTAATCGCCACAACGATATCGTTTGACGTGATACTGGGCTCCCAACGGAGTTCTTCCAGGACGTCGGTCTTCAGTTGCATATCCGTTTTCATCTTCAATCCTTTTGTCGCACAAGGCGAACATTGCGGCTGAATGCCCACACCGATAGGTAGAGGAATCCGACCAACTCCTTCAACGCAGACCTTTCGCCGTATCAACGAAAAAAGCCGACGTGGCGGATCCCCCATCAAGAGAGAAACGCCGCGTCGGCTTACACAAGAACGAGCCCTCCGGAACTTGCCGGACTGCACTTTCCATTGTCATCCGTAGAATGATGCTGAGAACTGATAGACGCAGTTTTCAGGCATCGTGATGATCCTAGCCAGTTGAAGCGGATTAGCAACGTAAAATCATCACCACCACAGAATATAACCAGTATTCTGCAGGATCATTTGCCGCAAATGTCCCGTAAAAACGCTAAATGCTAGGGACAATCGCCAATAGTAACTTTTTCTCAAAGTTTTCTGGCAGGGTGGCCCAGATGTGGCTTTGCACGTCAGGGTGACGACAGTCACAAGTAGGCACCGGTGGCATGCTTCCTTAACCATCAGCCATCATCGCGCTGACCGACAAACATCTCGGCACAGTCCACAACGACGAATACGATCCATTGAGCCGAAGGAATGACTCACGTAACCATCCAACGTCACTCTTTTCATAACCCTTGCCAGGTCTTCTGGGAAAAGACACAGATCGCTTGATCGAAATGCACCAGCGATTGCGATGGAGATATACGATGAGCACCCATTCACTCTTTCTTCGGGGCTTTCTCCAGGAGGGCTTTGAACTCGGGATCGTTTTCCAATGGCTTTAAATCCGGGTCTTTTTTCACCCAGTCGAAGTCATCAAAACCGCGCTCAATACTCGCCTTCAGGTCTTTGAGTGCCAGCCCCTTGTAGCGGTTGATCACCTCTTCTCCCGCCATAGTCTTCATCGCATGCTCCATCGCCCGGCTATAGACGCAAGCGGCATTGTAGAGGTATTGATCATCCTGCTGATGCTTGGTGCGAATCTTCTCGAGTGTGCTGATTCCCTTTTCTGTCTCACCTGTTGTGACCAGGCAGATGGCATACCCCGTGACTGCCAGCGCATTCGTCGGGTCGAGTGCCACCGACTTCTCAAAATCGCCCCGCGCTTCGGGAATCTTGCCTTCCTGCAGCCGCAGGTTTCCACGACCTGCCCAGGCCTCTGGCAGATACTCATCGACTTCCAAAGCAATCTCAAAGCATTCGAGAGCCGATTTCTTCTGCTTCTGCTGGAGATAATGCTGGGCCTGATAGATGAACTGGTAGCCGGGCGACCTTTGCCGCAGATTTAATAGTGCGGCATTGGCATAGTCGCGGCGAGTATCGTCTTTGGCTTCATCACGCAGCTTGAGCAGCAATTCGCGCGCAGCAGGTGTTCCCACCTGACCAATCATCTGCATCAGCTGCTGCTGCATGTTATTGCTGTCCTGCTTGCGAACCGCTTTTTCAAGTATCGCCAGCAGATCTGGCGGAGATTCCTGCATCAATCCTTGCAGTGCACTCGAAGCCTGCGAAAAGTCGCCCGATTCAATGCAGCGAATCGCCAAGGGCAAGAACTCGGGTGCCTTGAGTTCTCTCAAGGCCAACATGAGCTGATTGCGTTCTTGTGGCTTAAACGAATCAAATCGATCGGCCAGTTCCTTACCGGCCGAAGCATCCGCAATCGCACCAATGAGTCGAATGGCTCCGGAACGATCGGCAGTGGAATTTGTATTGGAGTTATCGAGCCGGGCCATCAATTTCGGCAGCACGCGCGGATCACGCACCTGTCTCAAAAACTGTTCGAGCAGGGGATCGAACTCTCCTCGATCGAGCGAAGCGAGGGCGTAGTCCATCGCGAGTTCCCGGCTTTTACGATCAGATCGGCGAGAGAGGACATCGAAGGCAAACTTCCGTGTGGTCGCATTGTCACTGCGAATGGCTTCTTCCAGAAGTCCTTGTGCCGCTGGATGACCCAGCACCACCAACGCAGAAAGGACTTCCGTCCTGATTCCTCCCTGAGGCTGATGCGTATAGTTCGCCAGAACATTGGCCCAGGCAGCCTTCGGTGTTGCCGAGAGGACGGTCAATATGGGATCACGACGCTCAGGCTGGACATCCTTTAATAGCTGCAACAGGACATCCTGATGCTGGCGATATCGAGAAGTGGCCAAGGCTTCGGCAGCATCCGGCACCAGCTCCATCTTTCCACTGGTGATAATCGCTTTCAGCTCATCAATCGCTGGTTGCTCGCTGAACTCTCCCAAAGCCAGCACAGCCGACTTGGCCAGCGGCTGATCCTCACTGCGCGTCAAAGCAATGACACGCGGTACTTCCGAAGAGGGCAATCGAGCGGCCCCATGCAGCAGGGCGGCTGGTTTCGCAAGCGGATGTCCACTTTCAATCTCGCGTAGAATTTCATCGGCAGGTAACAGTCGATAAGCATCGGCCAGCGCTGCAGAGATCGCATCGGCTGCTGTCGGATGCACGACTTTCGAACTATTCCCACGCTTCGATTGGTCGCGCTGGTTCGGGATACTTGCCAGTTGAAGTTCCTGAATGGCGGCAGGAACTTCCGGCAGATAATTGATCTGTGGTCTGTTCCCTGGTGGTTGCTGGGCTGTGGTCATCAGCCAGCTCAGCAGCTGCGAGTTGACCTGCTTCACACTGAGATCCCAGCAGGTGACGGCTCGTTCGACCTTCTTCAGCGACAGCTCTTCATAACCCCGGCACAAATCCTGAGCATTGACGGTATTCAGAATCCCCGAAATCGTCATCAGCCCCAGGACAGCACGCGGGCCCACCAGTTCGATCCGGAGCTTCAAAGCCGACTTCATCTGCCGATTGACATCAATCACAATCGGGCCAGCCGACGACTTCATCGTAATGACGCTGGGAGGAACATTGTTGTCTGTCTCCAGCTTCGCAAACACCAGCCAGACATTACTGGCTGTTCCGGGAGCAATACTCAATTCTGCAAATGGCTCAGCCCCTTTCAGCGTGATGGACTTCTCCTCGTACTGGAATTGCATGAGCCTCAGACGCTGTGGGAGATTGCCAAATGGATAATCTTTCCCTCCGATATTGGCACTGACATCCTCTTGCCGAACAACGATCGCCTCGGCCCCTCCGTTGTAAATCGAAACATTCACCGCCAGATAGCGCATCAGGCCGGTTCCGTCATTCCACCAGCCATAATTGGCCATCTCAACGAGGGGAACAATCTGTTTCTGAAAGGACGTCGCCTCCGCCACTGGTCGTGGTGGATCGAAAAACGATGGGCGATCCCATGCTTCACGCTGTGCCCAGCTCTCCAGCAGTTTGCGGATCTCTTCTTCGGTGTTGATCGATTTGATCTCACTGGCCGGTGCAGCGGGTTGGCTGGGGGTAGCTGCACTGTTGCTACGCTGCGGTATTTCATTCTGAACCAGGATCACGTTCCCAGCTACAGCGCGTGCGGGACGTTTAACAGGAACCACATCACCAGCGGCACTCACTTCCTGTCGTGCGCTAATCAACGTCAGTAATACAGGCAGCAGCACGACAAGCCTGCGAACTGACAGCAACAGCAGATACCGAGGATGGTGACACATGTTCGAGTCATCTCGCTGTAAAAAAATTCTGTTCAGAAAACGATCGTTCGGACGGAATCAAGCCGCGATGAACCTGTCGGTCGCTCTGTGCTCCGCGTGATCTTTAGTAGCCGTGACCAGCTGTTTTGAGGATGGCCATCTTTATCAAAGATTCTCACCTTGCCACCGCAAACTTGCCACCAGAATCGCTGGATTCATCCCTGACGGTTTCTTCGTTTTCTTCAACAGGCACTGAACTTGTATACATGTTCTGTTCGCCCCTGTTAGTATTTTTCCCGACTTAGTTCATCAAGATTTGCTCGCACGCTTCGATTTCTGGCCTATGTTTCCACCGCAGGGCGTTCTCGAGAATCGCGGGCCACGAGTTTCGACACCCTCTTATCGACCTGGATTGGAGCAGCGGATGTCGGCTGAAGGTAAACTCTCACCGGCTGAATATTTGCGTCGTGTCGGCATGGGCGTCGCCAATGCCCTGGGGCAAACTCCAGCCGTACCTAGGAAAGATCCCGTCGCATCTGGTGAAGGGCTCCGCCAGCCTCCCGCAACTGCTCCAGCCACCAAATCTTCCCCGCCGGCTGACAATTCGCAACGATTTTCCCCGGAGCGTTCTGCTGGCCAAGCCTCCACTCAAGGGCCACGCACATCATCGCCCGCTTCTGCTGAGACACCAGAAACTTCGATCAACGCACTGCAGGCTGATATTCGCCAGTTGCTGAAATCGAATGCTCAATCGGTTCGGCCCAACATCCCGCTCGATCCGATCAGTTCACGCGAGACTGAAGCTCCGCCATTAGCATCTGGTTCTGGCGATCGAAAGCTCAATTCCCTGTTCGAGAGAGTTGAGAATTTACTCGGGCCACGCAAAACGGCTGGCGAGAACGAATACTTTCCTCCCGAACCCACCACGCTTTACGAAACTCGACTGACGGAAGACGAAGTCGAACGATTGATTCTCAAATTCCTCCTTGCCAAGGGATCCTCAACCGGCAGGCAAGTGGCTGGTCAGCTCAAACTTCCCTTTGCGCTCATCGAACCGATTGTCAAAGGTCTGAAGCAGGACACGCTGCTGGCTTACCGCAATACTGCCGAGATGGGCGATTATGAGTACTGCATTACCGATGTGGGACGCGAGCGCGCCCGCCGATTCATGGAAGAATGCACCTATTTCGGAGCTGCTCCCGTTTCTTTACGAGATTACCTCCACGCGATGGAGGCTCAGTCGATCACTCGCCATTACGCCACCGAAGAAAGCCTCAAAACCGCTTTCAAAGACCTGCTGATCAATCCTTCGCTGCTCGAACGCCTGGGGCCCGCCATTAACTCAGGCCGCGGGATGTTCCTCTTCGGCGAGCCTGGCAATGGAAAAACCAGCATTGCGGAACGCATCACACGCTGCTTCGGCAGTACCATCTGGATCCCTCGAGCACTGGGGATTGATGGTGATGTCATCCGCCTGTTCGACCCTGGTATGCATGATGAAGTCGAAACGCCGCCTCAGGAACAAGGGCTTTTCAATCTCACGGGGATCGATCAGCGCTGGGTGCGGATTGTCCGCCCGACCATTGTCGCTGGTGGTGAGCTCACTATGGATCAACTGGAAGTCACACAAAACCAGACAACCAAAATCTGCGAAGCCCCACTGCAGCTCAAAAGCAATTGCGGCACATTTGTGATCGACGATTTCGGACGCCAGCGCATGCCAGTCACAGAACTACTCAATCGCTGGATTGTCCCGCTCGAAAAGCGCTACGACTTTCTGAATCTTCCCAGTGGTAAAAAGATTCAAGTTCCCTTTGATCAGCTCATTATCTTCTCGACCAATCTCGAACCGCGTGATCTTGTCGATGGTGCCTTTCTGCGACGAATTCCTTACAAAATTCAGGTTCCTGACCCGACTGAAGCCGAATTCCGCGGCATCCTCCAGCGATTAGCTCCCCATCTGGGTTTTCAGTACAACGAACAGGCCGTTTCGTACCTGATTCAGAAACACTACTTCGAGGTCAAACGTCCCTTCCGGTCGTGCCAGCCGCGAGATCTGTTGCTACAAGTTAAAAACTACTGCACCTACAAGAACATTCCCAAGCAGATGACCCCCGAGGCATTTGACTTTGCCGTCGCTAACTATTTCTCGGTCATGTAGTAACGCCCAGTGCATTGATCAGTTTTCTCATATCAGCCTATCGAGAAAGTCTCCACGAGACCTGATCGATGAACCTCTGATAACCAACTGCACTTTCTGGCAATTCAATAACATTCGACAGCATCAATCGTCATTGTGTTCTCGATAGTTTTTTACATCTGCAGACTTGACAGTTCAAAATTGAGACATAGGTTTCGTAATGTCCACATGGGGTTAGCAGCATCATATTCTGCAACCTATCACAAGTTTTCTTGAACCAAACTCGGAACCCACTCGGAACCACATAGGGAGCTGCTCAATGTTTGTCGGAACTCGCATCAAGAAGTCGAACCCCCTCACCTCATCACGCCGTAAGGGGTTCACACTCGTTGAAGTGCTGATCGTGGTCGTGATTCTTGGGATTCTGGCTGCAACGGTGTTGCCTCAGTTCACAGCAGCCACTGATGACGCCAAAGAAGCGTCGCTGCGTCAAAATCTCTCGCTGATGCGCAGCCAGATTCAAATGTTCCGGTTCCAGCATGATGGCAAGTTCCCGGGCAGTGGCTCGACAGATCCCACAAAGATTGTCGAACAACTCACTCTGGCCTCCAAGGCCGATCTGACCACTGCGGCACCAGGAACAGCCGGTTATCCATTTGGCCCGTATGTGATCGGTCAGTTGCCAGTCAATCCTTATTCAGGCGGACGGGCAGTGAAGATCGTGACCGACGTCGCTGCTGCCACTCCCAATATGACTGAAACTGTTGGCGACGAAAAAGTCGGCTGGATTTACAACCCTGCGACTGGTGAGATCAAGGCCAACGCGACTGGCAACAGTGCTGACGGTAAGGCTCTCGACAAGATGTAATAGAGACGGCTCACTCCATATCTGAGCCAAATACCAATCAAGCCGCATTCAGTTCATGGCTGAATGCGGCTTGACTATTTTAGGTGGCAAATAATAGAGAGTTATATCGCTACTATTTGCAGGCTGAATGAAGTTCCGACGCAATGTAGCAACCTTTTATAAAAAAATGAGTAACGATCTCATCGCATCATGTTCTTGAGCTTCTGCCACTGCTTCACCAGCTTTCGAGTGGTCACAGGCATGGCCAGCGAATCGAGCAATTCACACCCAAACCACCCACCATGCGACTTGAGCTGTTCATAGAGTGCTTTGCTTTGTCTGCTGGCCACTCCATCCGAGAGATCGCAGCAGAAGGCATGCAGCGTGATGCGATAGCGAGTCACTCCATGAGTCAGCCGTGAAAATTCAGTGACTTCGCCTGGATGTACCGCCAATTGTTCCTGCACACGAGCCTTGAGTGACAAGGCCAATGCTGATGTCGAGATGTCGTTTTCTTTCTGAAAGTCTTCGTTCGCCTTTTCAGGATCAAAGAGTGTGTAGCGTGGAAAATCCCATAATCCAGCCCATCGCTCAGGCTTCTCGCGTTGCCGAAGAAATAGCTCCCCTTGAAACTCGATCAGCAAAGTGGCGTCAATCAGCGGTGTAATGACGGGTCTGGCCAGTGCTCGGGGAATCTCGGCTTGCCTTGCTTCCTGAAATGCGCGGCAATGCTGCTGGATCGGGCATTGATCGCACAAGGGGTCGATGGGTTTACAAACAAGTGAGCCCAGTTCCATGAGCGCCTGATTGATCAGATCGGGTTTTTTCCCTGCGACAATCGTTTCCGCAAAGCCCCACAGGACCTTTTGTCCAGCCGCATTTTTCAACTCGCCATCATATCCCAGAATGCGAGCATACAACCGCTGGGTATTGGCTTCGACAATGGGGGCCGGCTGGCGAAAAGCGAAGCTCGAAATGGCACCAGCCGTATATCGACCAATCCCGGGCAACTCGAGCAATTGCTCGACACTTTGCGGAAAAACCCCGTGGTATCTTTCCATCAACACTCGGGCAGACTGATGCAGATTGCGGGCTCTTGAGTAGTAACCTAACCCCTCCCACAGTTTGAGCACCTCTTCTTCCGGAGCACTGGCCAGCGCCTGCACACTGGGGAATTTCGCCATAAATCGTTCGAAGTAAGGGATCACGGCGGTCACGGTGGTCTGTTGCAGCATGATCTCACTGATCCAGATCGAATAAGGATCATGTGAGGCTCGCCACGGCAGCGGGCGACCATGCTTTGCATACCAGGCGAGAAGTTGCTTTTGAAACTTTGTCTTTTGCATCCCGTCTACTGTCTATCGCCATGGGCATTATCAACGCATTAGGCAACGTGAGCCGGATGTTTCAAGATCCTCGGCTCATCATCGTCGCTCGATGTTTCGTCCGCGAGTTCCGGTACTGGATGTGTCCCAAAATCGGCGTCATCGACATCGATCGTCATTTCGGGCTCGGCATCTTGCAGAATCGACGGGCTCAGACGGGCCAAGAGCGCCAGAATCGCAGGTAATGGCACCAGCGAAATGAACAGACAGCAAGTCACGCCGATCGTCAGCACAGCCCCGAGGCTGAACAATCCCCGGTGTGCAGCAATCATCATCGCACCAAAGCCCACCATGGTGGTCGTGACTGTCAGCACAATCGCATTCACCAGACTGGGAGTGACTGTATAGGGCCCAGGTGCGCGATGGCGAAAATCGTGAAGCAGATGCACACCGCTATCGACACCCAGCCCGATAATCAAAGGCAGCACAATGAGATTCGCCGGGTTGAGAGGCATCTTGATGAGTACGAGAATTCCGAAGGTCATTGCGAGGCTCACTACAGGTGGCATCAACGCGAGAAGCGTCAATCCCACGCTTCCCGGTGATCGCCACATGGCGGCCAGCATCGTGACGAAACTTGCGGTTCCGACCATAATCAGTGGTGAATTCTCGAAAAGCCAGCGCTTGCTCCAGAGTGGCAACTTTGCCGAGAGCTCAGGGACTGCCTGGCAAAGTACGGCCAGCACACCCACACCTAGTGCGAACAGCATCCCTGGGATCAGGCAACGCCAGATCAACTTCCCAGGCAGGAAATCAATCAGCAGCACCAGCACAATCACTGCCAGTGCATACATGGCAGCAATCTCATAACTGTGCTTGATCTGCAAAGCCGCTTCAAAATTCTGCAGTGGTGTCCCCGTGATGTTCGGATCGACTTTTCGCACAGCCGTCACAAACTGCGTCAAAGGTTCCATATCCCAGATCTGCTGGGCGGGATAGACCTGCAAGAGCCACTGATCTTTCCCACTTTTGGGCTGAGCGACAAAACGGGAGGTCAATTCAGCAGGTAAATCGTTCAAAGAAACGGGTGCCGGGTTCGCTGCGGCCCGCAAGGCCTGAAACTGAGCCAGTAAGGCGTAGGACATGCGATACTGGAACTCACTCAAAATCTGCATCTGTTCTGGCAGCTCTTTCTCGGCCAGTTGATTGAGCGTTTGATCGAGTTTCTGTGAAAGTGCCAGAGATTTTTCTTCGGGCCGGCTCTTCAAATGGGCAAAGAGATCATCCAGGGCATGCCCGACTCGACCAGGATTTGAAGTCTTGGGTGCGGGCAGTTTCTCGGGGAGATGTTTCAGATGAGCATGAAACCCTTGAACAAGGAGTCGGGTTTCATCAGCCGAGTGATCGGGAAGTCTCGTCGCGATTTCTTCGACCTTGCGAACTTCTGGTAGCGCTTCAAACTTCGCCTTGAGTTCTCGCACCTGAGCTGGCGAGTCTGCCAGCGAGATCGCGAAGAGTAATGAATGATCAGACGAGGCAAAAATGCGATTCTGTGTCTCGACCGATTCCAATCCTCGCGCCTGCAGGTTGAGCAGATTGTGATCGTATGTCACCAGGCTCGTCAGTTGGCCATCTTTCCAGCCCACGACCTGCACGACGAGCAGCAGAATCACCACGGCTGAAAAACTCGCCACGGTTCCGGGTGCATGCAGAATCGCCTTGCGAAGAAGTTCACCTTGAAACGGCGTTGGTAATTGCGCTGCCGATCGATGACGATCAGAAATCACGAGCATGGCTGGTAAAAGTGTAAACGTCGCCACCACACAGAGCAGAATTCCGGCTCCAGCAATCAGCCCCAGTTCAGCGACACCCAAAAAATCGGTGAATGCTGCACAGAAAAACGCCAGAGCTGAAGTGATCGCCCCTGTCAAGATACTGACACCGACTCGACCTGAGGTATTGACCAGAGCCGAGCGAATCTCCATCCCTTGTTGGCGATGTTGAATGTACCTTGCGAGAAAATGGATCCCAAAATCGACACCCAGCCCGATGAGAATCGTCACAAACGAGATCGAGAGAATATTCAGATGACCAATCGTTAATGTCGTGAAGGCAAACGTCCAGGCGGTTCCGGCAGCCAGCATGATCATCCCGATGATGGGATGCCTCACACCTCGGAAGCAAATCAGCATCAGAATCAGCACACCGGCTTCCGAGATCATCGAGGCCCAGCCCATGTCGGCCTGCGACCGGCGCATTTCGTCATTCTCAAGGACCGGGATACCCGTCAGGCTCATCTGTACTTCCGGAAGGTTTGATGTCACATCCGACATCAGTTCCCGCAGTCGATCAATCGATCGCGTGTGTCCTTCAAACGAACCGGCATCTTTCTGAACGGGCGAGGTTTTCAAAAACCCCATCGTTCCCGCGTCATTAATCAGGTAAACCGTCTGGTTGCCCTGGGCCTTCATCTGGGGGTCGAGTGTCAGCAAGTCGGGCCAGGGGTTGGTGAACTCGCCATCTTTCTCGACACCATGGGCCAGACTGCTGACCAGTCGATCCACATGGTGGAGCAATCCCTGGATCTGCTCTTTCGTCGTCGCACTTTCCAGTTGCGTCTTGAGAATCAGTGCGACAGTTTCCAGCCGTACCAGATCCCAGTTCCCAGCCAGAATCGGGCGATACTCGTCCAGTCTCTCGAGGCCCATGGCCAGTTGGGCGGGTGCCAGGTATTGCAGTCCTTTGCTGCGAAGTTCCCCTGGCTCGACCTTGTACAAAATGTTGCTGAAGAATTCTGGTTCCTGATGGAGCAGAGCCGCCAGTTCATCGAGCGATTGCTTGATCCGTTCGGGAGACTTCCCTTCGACGACGACCACCAGGTCGTTGGCTTCGCCAAAACTCTGTGTGTACTTCATCCATCGCTGATGAAAATCTGCCGAAGGATTGATCAGATCGGATCGATCGGTTTTGAACTGGAGAAAGGCGACACTGATCAGTGCAGAAATCACGACGGAAACGGCAGCGATGCCAATTGTGGCCCAGGGCCTTTTGACACATGACCCGGTCACTTTGGAAAGGAAATGACTCAGTCGCGAGTGCTCTGGCTGAACTGACTCATCGGTGCGCATAGTCATCACACCATTGGGGTTTGGTTCCAAAGGTCGTGATGGATCTGTTGGTGTAACATCACTCTTCATCAGGCGATCCGGTGCCTCTGAAGGTGTCTGGTGGTGATGATCATGTCTTCACTGGATCTTGCGGCCACTGGCCAGGCAGACTTTGGTGGAACTTCTGGATGACCAGAAAAGCCGAAAGGGATCAGAACATTCAGGAGCTAACTCAGGTTTATCCTAGAAGAATGTGACGTTCCCTGTCATCACCACTTCTGTCAATGTGGGTGTTTTGTAAGCTCCGTGGCAGCCTTAGCATTTAGTAATATTTCTCGCAGATTCTGGAGCAATTTTCGTTATTGGAGCCCAAGATTATCCTGCGAATGGCAACCATAAACCGTATTGCCAGCAATGTTTCGATAAATGGCTTGGTTCCGGAACGTCCAGTGGCTTAGTATGGATTGATCCCCGCAATCGCATTTCGAACGGCAAAATCTGCAGATGTCTCAAGGCCCCGCGACAACTCCTGCGAAAGTTCCTCCACTCCCTGCGGCAGCGAGTGCGGATTCTCAGCCTGCAGGCAGCCAGGCCCCGGCGTGGCTCAAATCGAAACAACAAAAATTGTCGAAGCAGCAGGAGACCTCTCCTGGCATCGATCTTTCCGGGGTCGCACCACCCTTTAACGATCAAACCTGGGCACGCCGGCTGTTGAATTACTCGTTGACCTCTTATGGCCTGTCACTGCTGATACATCTGGCAGCGTTGTTTGTGCTTTCGTTCTGGTTCTTCAGCACCAATCTGCCTCAAGGGCTGCAACTCTTTGGGGGATTGGCCAATGCTCCCGAAGATCAATTGATCCTCGATACTGCCCTTTCAACCATCGATAACACGCCGGCTGCCCGTATTGACATGGCCCCGATTGATGCCCTCACACAATCAGCCGTCGGATTTGATCCCATCGATGCCGCAGCCAGCGCCAAAGAAGGGACTGGCGATAACCCTGACGGTGAGGGCGTTGCCATGCCCAGCGTTGGTGTCCCCAGCTTCGCCATTACCAAAGGGAGTTTCAGTGTCTGGACAGAACCGAAAGACCCCAAACCTCGGCAGAATTACTACATCATCGTGCATGTGAAACTCCCGCCGAATCAAACTGTCTATCCCAGTTCAGATTTGACCGGTGAAGTCATTGGGACCGACGGCTATCGTCTCATTATCCAGCGGGCCATCAGGGAAGCCGACACCCCGGCACGTATCAAAGTCAAAAACAATGGCGTTCAACTCAAAATCTTTGTGCCTGGTGCCGAGCGACTGGTTCGTGACGAAATCCACGTCAACTCGCGCGTTCTCAAAGAAAAACAAACGATTGAAATTGAGTTTTAAGCACCCGCCCTTCTTCGCACGTTCTCGCAAAGCCTTGTTCCATGTCTTCCCCACTTGAAGTACCACACACCGGACCCATCGTCTGTTTTGGGGAAGCACTGCTCCGCCTCGATACACCCGGCAACAAACGTTTCATCCAGGCCGATCAATTCCTCGCCTCGTATGCGGGTGGTGAAGCCAACGTGGCTGTGGCGCTTTCCTACTGGGGATTACCTGCCCGGTTGGTCAGTAAAGTTCCGGCACACGAACTTGGTGCCGCCTGCCTTAAGGCCTACCAGGCTTATGGAGTCGATACCAGTCGCGTCATTCGCGGCGGGAAGCGGCTGGGCATCTTTTTCGTTGAAAACAGCACCTCATTGCGTGGGCCGCAAGTTCTTTACGATCGTGCGGGAAGCAGTTTTGCCGAATCAAAACCCGAGGATTACCACTGGCCAGATCTTCTGGAGGGGGCCCGTTGGTTTCACTTCACTGGGACAGTCCCCGCAGTTGGCACTGAGACCAAAGCTGCACTTCTGGCAGCTCTCAAGCTGTGCCGTGAGCGAGGCATTGCTGTCAGTTTTGATGTCGGTTATCGCAGTGCGCTGTGGTCGGTCGAAGAGGCGGGGAAAGTCTTTCGAGAACTCCTTCCGTGGGTCGATGTCCTCATTGGTAGTGAACAGGATGCGACTCAGTTCTTTGGAATTCCCGCATCGACAGCCGGCCCTTCGACACCGGAGAGCCGGGAACAGAGCCTGCGTGCTCTGGCAGATCGCACTTCACTGAAGGCGATACTTTACTCGCATCGCACAGTGAACGATCTGGGCGTACATCGATACTCCGCTTCGTTACTCACACGCACCAGCTCTGAAGAACCAGCCTCGGTGGTTCATACGGCGAATCAGGAGCTGATGCCCGTCGACCGGATCGGCACCGGCGATGCACTGGCCGCCGGTTTGATCAGGGGCCTGTTGCTGGGCCATGCTCCGCGCGAATCGCTCGATTTTGCCTTTGCAGCTGCTCTTCTGAAGCATTCGATCGAGGGGGATTTTGCTCTAGTCAATGTGCCAGAAATCCAACGCCTCGCCACCGGCGGCTCCCTTGCTCAAGTCCGCCGCTAAACTTATTGACAGTCAGCATTTCCTTGTACTTGGCACATGATTCACTGACGAATGATCGCGAAAATAATCATTGCAACACTAGTACAACCAGCCTTTGAAACACTTTTTTGATACGTTCAGTTCAAATCTTTCGATGATTTCAGCAGGTTGAGAAAATAATTGTTGGACTTGAGCATCAGTATTCGGTGATATGACGTATCAACATATCAATTGATCGTTTTTGCACATCTTTTTTGAGTATCGAGTTTTCCTTCGTCGTTCCCTCGATACCTCTCACTGAATCTGGCAACCACCTTACATCAGCTTTTCTTCATGTCTTCCACTCCTTGGAAAGGGATCTGTATGAAATCACGCTTATTAGGTAATCGTCGAGGTTTCACTCTGATTGAGCTGCTGGTGGTCATCGCCATCATTGCCATCCTGATTGCACTGCTTCTCCCCGCCGTTCAACAAGCTCGGGAAGCAGCCCGTCGGACACAGTGCCGCAATAACCTCAAGCAATTGGGTCTTGCCTTCCACAACTACCACGATGTCCACAACCAGTTTGCCTTGTCTCAACTGGGGCCTACGACCACCGGTAACGAAGACTGGCGCGGCAACGGCCCGCATGTTGGTATCCTGCCCTTCATTGATCAAACTCCGCTCTACAACACCTACAACTTCAATGCCAACGCCTGGTGGAGTACTTCACCTTCCGGTTTAGCTCACAATGTCTCTGCCGGTAACAGCCCAGGCCGTCAGCCAATCGCAGGGTATCGTTGCCCATCAGATCCGGCTGTCAAATCCGATGGCACAGGACGCCGCCCTGGAAACAACTATCCTGTTTGCGAAGGAGCCAACAGCGGGATGTTTAACGATGGTGTCGCTGGCGGCTACAACGCTTCGAAAACGAACGGGATGTTCAACATGCGTGTGCCCGTTACCATGGCCAGTGTCACTGATGGTACATCAAACACGATCATGGCTGGTGAACAGGCACTTTCTGGAGGCAGCGGTACAATTGGGACGCTCGCAAACCTCCGTCAGGCCATTGCCATTCCTTCGGGATGGGACGGAACCTTCCTCACGCAGGCTCAGGTCGATGACTGGGGCAGTCGAGCAGCGGCTGCAACCGGTAACATCCGCACAGAAACTGGCGACTTCTGGAACGCTGGTGTGCATGAGCAAGGGACATTCAATACGCTGTTTCCACCCAATTCTCGCTATCCCAACGTGACGGCACACTGTGCGGGCTGTGCTCCCGATGGCCCCGCTTCAGTCCCTGCCCGCAGCTATCACACAGGTGGCGTGCATGTGCTGCTGGCCGATGGCACTGTCCGATTTGTCAGCGACAACATCGATCTGACAACCTGGCAACGATTGGGCTCCCGCAACGATGGCCAGCAACTGGGTGAGTTTTAAAGTTTCCTGAAGTGACCCTTACTTTGTCTCAATTCTCATCAGGAAGCTCCAGAAATGAATCTTCGACATCAGATCCTTTGCGCTGCACTCGCAATGACGTCATGTGGCTTAGCACTTCCGGGCTGTAGCGGTAGCACCGTCAAAGTCGAAAGTCAGTCTCAACCTGCCGAAACCAGTGGCAAAGAGAACCTCAAGAAACGTCTCCAGGCCATCGCTGAGACCGGCTCCGGGGGAAGTGGTCTTTCGGGTATGCGCGAGTCCATTCTTGAACTCAAAAAGACAGAGCCCGAATTGGCCAATCAACTCCTGACAGAACTCGGCAAACTCGAAAAGACATCCAATGCGGATGTGATCAAGAAAGTGGCTTCTGGCATGATCGAGAAGCTTTAGTCTGTCCTCTAGCTTCCTTGAGCGATCAGCAGCCGGGCTTGCTTCAAACATGAGGTAAGCCCGGCTTAGTTTTCATAGACAATTAAGTCCAATCAGGTTCGATTTTGTTGATCATCCCCGCATGGGATCGACATCATCTTCTCAGCCATTGATCCCAGATTTCTCTCGGGAAGGTGACTGGGTGTTTGGGGATCTTGTCCCAGGCGAAATCAGCAATCAGCTCTGCAGGAGAAATCGGGGCGTCGTTCTCTCTGAGTCCCAGTGAACAGGCCAACCAGCCCATCACCACGCGAGAGTCCACATCCGCTTCCCGCAAGATGGACAGTCGCGAATCGCCGTGCCGCTTGGCCAGTCTTAAACCATCAGGCCCTTTCATCAGCGGCACATGGGCGAACTCTGGCGCAGACCATCCCAGCACCTGATACAAAGCCAGTTGTCGATAGGTACTTGGGATCAGGTCATCACCCCGCACCACCTCTCCCACCTCCATGTCGTGATCATCGACCACGACAGCCAGTTGATACGCAGGTGTTCCATCCGCTTTGGCGATTACAAAGTCGCCCAGAGCGTGCCGAAGAATCGCACTCTGCTCACCGGCAATTCGATCCTTCCAGCCCAGGGGCTCAGTGAAACCTGCCGTGCGAAATCTCCAGCAGTACGAACCCTCAGCCAGTTGATCGGCATCAGCCGCGTGGCGATGCCTGCATGTTCCCGGATAAATCGCGGGCTCATGCCCCTGATGGGGCGCACTGGCGGCCTGACTCACGTCGCTCCTGCTGCAGGTACAGGGATAAATCCATTCTCCCTCCTGCAAGGCGTGGAAAATCTCCGCATATCGAGCCAATCGCTGCGACTGCACAAAACCATTCCATGCTGGATCATCAAACCAGTTCGATGTCTTGGCGTTGTGCGGATCACTCGCAAAAGGTTGGATCTTTGGCCCGTCGTCCCAATCCAGCCCCAGCCACGCCAGATCCTCAACCGCCTGTGTCATGGCCCAGGGCTTGACCCTTGGTGAATCGAGATCCTCAATCCGAAGAATCAACCGCGAACCAGTCGATCGCGCTGCCAGCCACGCCACCAGAAACGTGCGGGCATTCCCCGGATGTTGTGCCCCGGTTGGTGATGGTGCGAGTCGACCTGTCGCCATATTCATTCCTGAGGCCAAGCCTCGTTTCGCTCGCAAATTTCACAAAAACCACGCAAGGCTTGGTGCCATGCTTGCAGCCCTGGGCAAACATGATCAAGCCATCTCTCCACGTACATTCAGTGACTGAACGACTGGAAAGTGGATTTCGTGATTCACCTTCTGAACTCTCGATCACAGTCTTTGGCATCTTGCTGGGCTCGAAAGCCCTAGAAAACTGTTCACCAGTCCACACCATTTCGGAAACTTCACTTTCGCTAAAGCCAGCAAAAGCGGTAAACTGCGAACAACTGGCAGAAACTGCCGAACTTCCCTTGGACGGAAAGGATTCCGATGACACAGTTCAGGCCCATGCGGTTTCTGCATGCCGCCGGCTTGATGCTGGAGCGGCCACTTCTCGAAACGGGCGAACTGGCCGGAGACCTGGCGAAGACGGCCGCCCATGCCACGCTCTTTGCCTGGGAGCGACTGGTTGATTTGGCCATTGCCAAAGATGTCGATTTCGTCCTCCTCACGGGTGACACCTTCGACTTCCGTGAGGCCTCACTCGCTGCCGAAGTTGCTTTTCGACAGGGCGCCCAGCGATTAGACGCCAAAGAGATCCCTCTCATTATCGCTCCCGGCCAGCTTGATACCGCCAGCGGCTGGGCCACGATCCCCGCACTTCCGGAAAACGTCACACTCTTCGAACATGCCGAAGACCCGGCTATTGATCTGACTGTGGGCGGGCAGACTTACTGTGCCATCGTGCCCATTACAGATTCCACCAGTGTTGATCCGCCCGAACTCGAACGCTTGCGAGCCCGCGTGCCGAAAAAAGGGCAGGTGAATCCTTTCGTCATCGGGGTTGTCTGCCATCGTCTCCCCAGCCAAAGTTCGATGGAAGCCGGGGCCACGCATGCGGCTCGTCGATATGTATCGGTTCATTATCTCGCGCACGGTGGCCGCCAGTCGCCCGAGTTGTTGCCGATCACAGAAGGGCTCGTGCACTCCCCGCCGTTACCAGTTCCGTTTCGTCGGCGTGACGTCACGACAGGTGCCACTCTGGTCGATGTCGATTCGACAGGTCGTATTCAGCTGACGAATCAACCACTTTCCCCAGTCCGTCGATTCCAGTTCGCGATGGATATCAGCACACTGAAGTCGCGGTCACAGCTTGTCGAAAAAATGTTCGCCATTGTGCAGGAGCAGCAACCTTTACCGCACGAATCACTGAGGCTGGCTCACTGGTCATTCGTGGGGACCAGCGATGTTCTGCAGGATCTTGCCAGTGATGCGGCCATTGCCAATTTATTGCGGCATCTCACCGACTGGACTGATCAACTCGAGACCGGCAAGTGGCGACACACCTGTCTCCCACGCTATGGCAGTCACTGGTACTGGCTGAATCAGGAGAACTCGCTCGAAGCCAATGCCCGAGAAGTGCTCGATCGAATTGAACCACGAGATGACGACACCTGGCAGACCTGGATGCTCGATCATCTGCCGGAACAGGATGACTTTTTCGCTGGTCTTCTGGCCAGTGTTGGCCCCCTTGATGAAGAACGAATTGCCGGTCAGGCTCGACAACTCTGTCACGAATGGCTTAGTGACCTTGCCGATCTGACTGCTGCTGGAAGCTCTTCTGCGGATGGAAAAACGTCGGGAGATGTAACCCCGTGAAGATTTCGAATATCCATATTGATCGGTTCGGAGTCTGGGAAGATTTCGACCAGACCATCAAGCCCAATGGCCTGACGGTTTTCTACGGAACGAACGGCACTGGTAAAACCACACTGCTCAGGTTCCTCCGTGCCATGCTCTATGGCTTCACCATTGATGACCGGCAGATTGCCGACCGCTGGCGAGACCGCTTCAGCCGGGAAGGTTCGCTGGAAGTCCAGCATCAAGGTCGGACGCATCACCTGCATCGTATGGCGACACTCGAAGGCGATGCCGGTCGTTTAACGATTGATGGCGTCGATGCCGCTCACGCAGCGAAGCCGCTTTACGAAGAACTCATTGGCCATCTCGACGCCCGCTTGTTTCAATCGGTCTTTGCACTCGGTCTGCCAGAACTTCAACAACTCGGCACTCTCGAAGACGAAGCGGTCGCCCGGCATATCTACGCCATGACTCTGGGCCCACAGGGTCGTCAGTTGCAGGATGCTGTGCCCAAGCTGGAAAGCTACCAGCGAGCCATTCGCAATCCCCAGGCGATGTCGGGAAAACTCCTCGAACTGGCTCAGCAGAGAACACGTCTGCGCGCTCTCAACGAAGCCGAATCGACTCGTCTCAAGCGACACCGCGAACTTCTCCGCAAGCGGGAGCAACTCGAAACCCGACAGGAGAACCTCACTTCCCGGCAGACAAATCTGCAGGCCGCATTGCTCGAAGCCCGCCATCTGCAACGTGTCTGGGAACCGTGGCGACTTGTCGGCCAGTGTCAGCGTGAACTCAGCGGTTTGCCTGAACTGCAAGCCATCGCTCCCGATACGATCTCGAAGCTTGATCGGATCGAAGCGGCTATCGTGACGCTGGGGCAGGATCGTGACACCGCCAGATCGCGTGTACTTGCGATCGAAGAGAAGCTCAAATCGGCCCGCAAACTGGCTGATTTCGGACGTTTTGGCCCGAGTCTGCATGCGCTCTGGGAACATCAGCCAGCCTGGCAGAATCAGGATGCCCATCGTCTGGCGGCCGAACAGGAACTCAGTACCGTCGAGCAGGATCTCACTCGGCGGCTTAAAGAACTGGGCCCGAAATGGACCAGACAACGGCTCAGTGAAATTGTCGATACCCCCGCGACTCATGCCGAGCTTCTCAGCTCGGCCCGTGGTTATCAGGATATGCGCGCCCGGCAACTGGCCAGACAGCGCCGTTATCGCAAAAAGTCGAGTGTCTGCCACGACCGCGAACTGGCCCTCAAAACCAGTCTTCTCGAACTCGGAATTCAAAGCGAGACGATCGAAGAGCCTTTGCACTTTGCTCGCCAGAGACTGGCTCATGTCGTTGAACTTGGCCGCTTGCGGATTGCTGCTGGCGAACATCTCGAACGAATTCGCGAAATTGAAAAGCAGCTCGAACGGATTCGCGTTCATTCCAGTATGCCCCCCTGGATTTTTACGCTGCTCTTCCTGTTTCTGGCAGCTGGCGTCGGGCTCCTTTTCTGGGGGGCATTAACGTCGATCACCACGGGTGTGCTGGTGGGTACGATCTATGCTCTTGTTGGGATCATGGCCATCAGCCTCTCGTATGGACTCAAGGTTCAATTCGAGCGTGATGCCGAAGATCAACTGCGTGCGATTCGTGAAAGTCGCCGGGATTATCAGGTGCGACTGCACGATGCACGCGAGCAGATGCGCGATCTCGCCCAGACCCACGACCTGATGGATGCTGCTGAACTTGAGCAGTGGATGCAGGGTGCCAATGATGGTGGTCTCATCGCTCAGGCGGCTGCCCGGCTGGCCGATCTTGAAAAACTGCAGCGGCAGTTCCAGGAAATTCGTCGTGTCCGCAAGTCGTTAAGTGCCGCTCGTAAGAAACTTCAGGAAGGCCAGCGCGAACTCGCTCAGGCCCGGCACGACTGGAGCCGCAAACTGGCTGGTATCGGTCTGGATGAAACCACTTCGGTCTCCAATGCCTACTCCAGTTGGGAAAGAGTCCATGGTGCCTTCGAGCAATTGGCACGTTCGCGAGAGCTGAGTCATCGCCTGAACGGGATTCGTGGTGAGCAGCAGGTCTTTCGGCAGAAAGTTGAAACTCTTGCCAAACGGATGGGCCAGAGTCTGCCGGCCAATGCTAATCCCTGGCTGCCACTGGAAAACTGGCGTAAAGATCTCACGACCGCCCTGGAAAAACGGAAGGCCAAACGCAAGCTCGACCGCATGCTCGAAGGTCGACAGGAGCTTCGCTTCCAGCTTGATCGCAAACTTGAGCAGCAGCATCTGGATCGAACGGCGATGCTCAGTGCTGCCGGTGTCCGCGACCGCGAAGGATTGCTCGATCGAATTCGCACATGGGAAAAGCGTAAAGAATGGGAACTGCGCCTCAAGCAGGCTCAGCACGATCTTGAACAGGCGGTGCAGTCACAACCGACTCTCGCCATCACCGAAGATGTGCTGCAAAAATTCAATCGCACACAAAACGATCAGCGAATTGGTGAACTCACCAAAGATCTGGCAATTGTCGAGCAGGATCTCAAGAAGCTGTATGAAGAGCTGGGAAGTGTCAAACAGGAGACCAGGACTCTCGAAGCGGATACTTCCGGCATGACGCGCCGGCTCGAACTGGCCACACTTGAGCAGCAGATGCGTACTGGTCTTGAAGACTGGTATGCAGCGGCTCTTGCCGGTCAGAGTATGGAAGAGTTAAGGCAACGCTTCGAGCGAACCAATCAGCCTCAATTGCTGGCCGAGGCATCGCCATTCCTCTCGAAACTCACCTGTGGTCAATACCCGAATATCTGGACACCACTGGGTCAGCATGCTCTGTGCGTCGATGATGATCGTCAACAGCCATGGCCTGTCCAGATGCTTTCTGGCGGCACCCGTGAACAACTCTTCCTCGCCATTCGACTGGCCATGGTGCGCAGGTTTACGGCCCGGAATATCGAGTTGCCCATGATTCTTGACGATGTGACTGTCAACTTTGACGAACACCGCTCAGGTGCTGCCGTCGATACGCTCATCGATTTTGCTTCGACGGGGCAGCAGGTGCTGGTCTTTACCAGCCACATGAGTTTTGCCGAGCAATTCCAAACTCGCGGGGTGGAGCCAGTCTGGCTCTCGCGACTGGAAACGCAGGCACGTCGGGCTGGCTGATCTCAACTTGCAGCTTGTACAGATTCCAGGATTTAACTGCGCTTGGTATGCCATGATTTCGGCTCGGAGCAAGCATGTTCGATTGCCTTTGTGTATCGAGTCTCCGGAGCAGTTAATACTCAAATCTGTGAGGAGAAAAGAACGACAGGAAACCACACAGGGGTTCTCGAAGTTCTTAAAGCCCCTGTTCCTGGAAAGCGTTCAAGAGTCCATCCCAGAGTGCAAGGCGGTGCTCAATGGCTCTTCCGGCGGCAACGAGTGCCTGCTGTTGCCATTGAGCATTTCCCTCACAAAGATGCTCCATGGCCAGACGAGCCAGTGGCCCGTGACGATCTCCATCTAACTCAACATGTCGATGAAGATAATGCAGCAGGCGACCGACAGGAACTTGCTGCGGTTCGAGCACAGGAATCAACCGGCTGAACATCTCGGGAATGATGTCTTCCCGACTATAAAAGAAGACCGCGGCAACCTCATGAGGCTGCCCCACCCGGCACAACTGCAAGGTAAAGCGTACAAATTCTTTGGTCGCGGAAAGCACGGGAAGCTGCTCGAGAACGCGGTAGGTATCTGCACCATTTCCAATTCGCGAAACCAGTTGCTGAATCGGCTTCGGATCCGCACCCAGTTCCGTCATGGCTTCGAGATACAATGCGTAATGGCTGATGTAGCCACCACGACCATCTTCATCACACTCTTCACCGAGCACAATCTCATTGATAAAGCGGCTCAGTTCCGGTCGCGGCGAAGGGACCCACGGAACTGTTGTGCAGGTACAGAGTTGCTGCATCCGTTTGAGTAACGACATGAAATCCCACACGGCAAAGGCATGTTCTCTCATGAAC
The DNA here is from genome assembly GCA_027483405.1 of Planctomyces sp. Classification (GTDB taxonomy): domain Bacteria; phylum Planctomycetota; class Planctomycetia; order Planctomycetales; family Planctomycetaceae; genus Planctopirus. The sequence continues at coordinate 23,907 of JAIXUU010000078.1, forward strand.
AGGCGAATGCGACCCAGCGAGTTCACCTCCTGATAGATCGGATGCTGGATCAACCGCTCGCGCAAAGCTTCCAGTCGATCGAGAGGATTTTCCTCCGGAGCGGGTTCACTGGCAGCAGCCGATGTTTTCAATGAGCCAATGGCGGTGTTCATCGCGAAATCTTCGAAGATTGTTAGAGATCGAAAAAGTAGCTTTCAATCGAGCATAAAAAACTGGCTTCGCTACAGGAATTATCGCAGAAAGCGACTCAGCGTCGACTCTGTGGCCGATTTTTCGAGGATTTCCAACCATTGGGAAGTTCTTTGGATCCGTATTTTCCAGTGCTCGCGCAGGGCCGAATCGTGCTGAGCCAGCCGAAGATCCTGAGCAAAGAGTTCGACTTCACTGACAGGCGAAAATTCTTCGGCACGCGGAATCCCCCGGGCATCATGCACCCAGAAGCGAGGCTTGGCTGCCAACGAAGGGTCAAGAAAACCGTCGACGACTAATGAACCTGCAGGGCCTACCGCTTCACACCAGGCACGCGGCGGCAAGCC
>JAIXUU010000390.1 GCA_027483405.1 Planctomyces sp.
AACTGCGTCGGCAGCAGCCAGAATTCCCGGTGTTCAGGTTGAAAACCTTCTGGCCCTTCGTGAATCCCTCCTTTGCGGAGAATGATCGACTGCCGGCCGGCCACTAAAGCGGCACAAATCGCTGCCCATTCCTTAAAGGCAAAGGGTTCGACGTCATCCGCAGGGTTCAAAATCACATATCACCAGTGCATCGTGTCGGAGAATCGAGCGGACCATCAATTGCTGGATGATCGCCAGTAAAACCTGCTCGTTTTGAATCACAACCTGTCGCCACAATGAACAGCAATCATTTAACAGTGATCATCTAACGGCGATCATCACTGATCTGCTGCAGATATCGACCATAGGGATGGTTCTTCCCGAATTCTGCAGCGAGTTTCAGCAGTTGAGCCGTATCAATCCAGCCCATGCGCCAGACGATCTCTTCCAGGCAGGCAATCTTCAAACCTTGCCGGGCTTCGATGACACTGACAAATGTGGAAGCTTCGATCAGCGATTCATGTGTCCCGGTATCGAGCCACGCGACCCCTCGCCCCAGTTTCTCGACGCGCAGTAATCCATCGTGCAGATAGCTGCGATTGAGGTCAGTGATTTCTAATTCATTGCGAGGGGAAGGCTTGAGCGAACGTGCTCTTTGCGAGGCGGTCGCATCGTAGAAATAGACCCCAGTGACAGCCCAGTTGGAGGGTGGTGCGGGTGGCTTCTCGATCAGCTCAATCGCCTTGCCTTCAGCGTCCATCGTGACCACGCCATAACGCTCGGGATCACTCACATGGTAGGCGAAGACGGTCGCACCGGCCGTCAGGGCACTGGCGGTCTGCAACGAATGACTCAGCTTATCGCCATAAAAAATGTTATCCCCCAGCACGAGGCAGGAAGGACGCCCGGCAATAAATTCCTCACCGATCACCAGAGCTTCGGCAATGCCTCGCGGGGCCGATTGCGTGGCGTAACCAATCTTCAGCCCCCATTGCGAACCATCGCCCAGCAAGCGTTCGAACAAAGCGCGATCATGAGGCGTGGTAATTATCAGAACTTCCCGAATCCCCGAAAGGAGCAGCACGCTTAACGAGTAATAAATCATCGGCTTATCGTAGACAGGGAGCAGTTGTTTGCTGATGGCTTTCGTCGCAGGAGCCAGCCGGGTACCGGCCCCACCAGCCAACAGAAGGCCCGCGCGAGGCTGTGAAGTTGCACTGCTCACAAACTGTGTCTCTGGCATGATAGGATCGCTTGACTCAGGAAAGCCCGATCAACAGGGCTGTGAAAATGAAAAACGTCAATCTGGAACTGTCAAAATCGACTGAAAATACTTTTTGAGACCGTCAACTTCACAGAATCCACATGATGGTCAGTTGGTAGACGACCGCAGGAGTCTTATAGTCATTTGCTGTGAATTTGGGAATTCCTGTCCGTCGCCGGCACGAGGTTGTTCGGGGAATGGATCTATCGTCAGAGGGATATTCGAGTGTTTGCTGGCCCCCTGGTATCTCGCGAAGCATTGACGGCACCACGCCAACTCAAACATTTTCTGATTCGCTCGGGCTATGTGGGTGGTCTGTTTGTGCTGCTCTATACCGCAGTCCAGGCCACATTTGGTCTGCAGCAGGTGAGTCGTCTGGGAGAACTGGCACGCTTTGGTGCATTAATGTTCCAGATGATCTCGCTGGTGCAGATGACGCTGATCATCTTTTTTGCCGTCCTCTTTGCCGCAGGCCGGGTTGCGCAGGAGAAAGACCGCCGGACACTTCTGCTGCTCCTCATGACCGATCTGAAAAGCATCGAGCTGGTGGGTGGTAAACTGGGTTCCAGCCTGCTGCTGGTGGGTGTACTCCTCCTGACTTCTCTGCCAGTGCTGGCCAGCCTGTTATTACTGGGAGGAGTCTCTCCGTGGCAGATCTTTGGATCGCTGCTGCTGACTGCTGCGGTGGGTCTGGCTGCGGGAGCGTGGGGAAATCTGGTCGCCTTCTGGCGGGAAAAAACGTTTCAGACACTCGCCATCAGTGTCCTGGGAATTGTGCTTTTCTTCGGTGCTGTCGAATTGCTGGGAGTTCTGCTTTCCATCATCGGCCAGAATGGTCTGGCCCGGACAGTGATCCTGTTGAATCCGTATCGCGGGCTGTCGGCACTCTTTCAGCCTTTGACTATGCAGGCCAACGGACAGAATGCGATTGCGGCAGTCCTCACTTCAGCCGCGTTGATGACCACGCTGGGTGCCTTGCTGCTCGCGACGACGACCGCTCGATTGCGTATCTGGAATCCTTCTCGAACGATGGGTGAAGCCGCCAGATCTGAGGATGATCGACTGGCAGCACCGGCTCGAAAACATCGGGAAATCTGGGAGAATCCTGTTGTCTGGCGAGAAATCTGCACGCGGGCTTATGGCCGGAAAATCGTACTCATCAAACTCGCCTATATCCTCCTGGCGGGATTGATGATCGCTTCGGCGGTCTTCTCGATCGATCCCTCTCGCAAGCTGCTGGGAATGCTCCCCCCGGTCGGGTTTGCCTTTGTCGGAATGAGCCTCGTTTCCATGTTGTTAATCAACGCCCAGGCCGTCACCGCCTTCACCAGTGAACGGGATGGCGGCACGCTCGAATTACTGCTCGTCACCAACGTAACGGCCAAGGAGTTCATCTACGGCAAGCTCTTAGGTGTGCTCTATAACACGATGGAACTCTTGATCATTCCCGTCGGTTTCCTGATCTGGCTGATGTTGCAACAGCAGATTACCTTCGAGAATTTCGTCTATCTGGTGATTGGACTGTTTGTGCTCTGTACCTTTGCAGCGATGCTGGGATTGCACTCCGGTTTGAGTTATTTCAGCTCACGCACTGCCATTTCCAACAGTCTGGGAACCATCTTCTTTCTGTTCATCGGGATCTTTATCTGCCTGATGTTGATTGTGCAGGCTCAATCTTCGTTCTCGTTGCAGTTGCCGACCTTCCTGGTCTTCATTCTGGGTGGGAGCCTGGGCTTGTGGGTCTCGCTGACTCATCACAATCCTTCGCCGGCACTCACGCTGGCTGCCGGGATTCTCCCCTTTCTGACCTTCTACGCCATTACCAGTTTTCTGCTCGGGCAGACCTTGGGCGTTTGTATCTCGTTGACCGCCGCCTATGGGTTTACCACTCTGGCCATGCTCATACCGGCGATCAACAGTTTCGATATGGCCTTGGGCCGCTCGACAACGGAAAGGGCTTAACGGCCCATCCCTGGCAATTGGGCCAGCAGCGACTGATAGACAGGCAGCCTGGCGGCTAGTTTGCTCAGCGTCTGTTGAGTACTTTCGCTGCGGCCAGCTGTCATTGCCAGGGCGGCCATCAAACGGTCGCTCATAGCCTCGATGGAGGTCGGCATCGATTCTGCTCCAGGGACAGGAATATCGATCGTTTCACCATCAGCAGCTGTGCGATAGAGTCGTCCCTGCCGATAGCCCGCCAAAGTGCCATCGACCATCCAGCCGGTGGCAAAAGGGAGATGCCCACGTTTCCTTAATTCGATTTCTGCTCGGACGTCGCCTTCAAACAGGAGCGAAACGGACCAGTCTCCGGGAAGACCGCGGAACTGACACAACAAGAACCTGCCTGTACACAGTTCCAAGGCTGGTTCAAGGACCAGTGAGATCTCTTCCATAAAACGGGTCGTACTATCTGTGGCTGCTTCGGGCGAAGCGGCTTCTTCGGCAAAAGGTGGTGTCCATGCCAGAGAGCGAACCGCTTTGAGTTCTCCCAGCTCCCCTCGCTGTGCCAGCAGCCGTGCCTGCAGAAAATCGGCATCAAACTGCCGGGGAGAAATCAGCTCCAGATAGGGTGGCTGTTGAGCATTTTTAATAGCCAAAGAAATCGACTCGACTTCGTCTGCCTGCCAGAGATGAGTCGTCACCAGCCAGATGGTATGACCATCGAGAAGAGCTTGAATCAAGCCCTCCTGATAGCTTGCCAGTGGACCGCAGCAAATGGTGCAGGTTGGTCGATGGGCCAGCACCTCAGGAGTGGTTTTGAGTTTTTCCAATACCAATCGCTGCAGGTCTTGGAAGAACCCAGCCCATGCTCCCGACCCCAGGATCTCAATGGGTGCGGGAGTGGTCTCCTTCATCATCTGTTGATTCCGTTAGCAATTCGCAGTGCAGACCATGGTTGAAGCCTGGTCGACCTGGCTTCGCCAGCCATGGTTGTGACAACGGAAAGGTCATGGAAACTGTTTGCCGGTCCATGACCCGACTTGCCCACAACTTACTGGGCGCGAATGTATCCGCTCAAGCGAAGAGAGAGCTTTCCTGAGCACTTCTGGCTGGCAGGAGCATTGATCTTGACCATCAGAATACCATCCTGATTGGGCGAAAAATCCTTGTTGTCGCCGATCATGAAAGGCTTGCCAGGTTTTTTGTCAGCCACCACAACCCCAATCAATGCACCAGCTGGGGCTCCCGGATACAGTTCCTGACCATTATCGGATGTGGGTAAGCCATTGGCAGAAACATCAGCCGAAATGCTGAACTTGTAATCGCCCACAGCTTGAATCCGCAGGGGACGATCTTTGAAAACGGCACCTAAAGGCTGGCTCCAGCCTCGACTCACATCAAATTCGATTTCCGTTTCATTGGAGGAAAGAATCTGCTCGTTGAGTTCTTTGACCTTGGCTTGAAGGCCCGCTTGATCGGGGTCGAGCTTAAGGAGCACTTCGTAAAGATTCTTCGCCTTTTCCAGAAAACCCGCCTCTTCATACTCCTTGGCAACAGCAGCAGCATCCTTGGTGATTGAATCCTTCAGCCGGTCGGCCTTCAAATCGATCTGCTTGAGAGCGGCCGGAGAAATCGGCTTGGTTTTCGTTTTGGACTTACTTGTCGAAGTCCCACTGGTCTTGCTCTGCTGAGCCGACAAGGGAACCCCCAGGCTGCAGATCAATCCCAGACCGATCATCAGAGAGCAGCAGAATCGAAGTTGAGTCGTCATCAGATTGACCTTCAGATAAACAACAGGGCCCGTTGTTCCGGTTGGCAGGCCGGCCAGAGAATCTCAACCACAATGAAACACTCTGGAAGCTTGAAAGTTCACCCCGTCGGCAAAATTTTCATTCGTCGAAATTGATCGAGTCGTACTCAGACTTACTAAAAATGTGTGAATACAAACGCCGGTGCGAATGTTTCCATCCGCACCGGCTCGGCATTTCTTCCGGCTGATGATTTCTTTCAGCTCATTCAAAAACATCCATTAACTGGGCTCAGGCTCATTGATCCCCAGCAGTTCAATCTCAAATATCAATGTTTCACCTGCCAAGGGATGGTTGGCATCGAGAACGGCTTCCGTCTCGTTCAGTTCCACCACCCAGACAGGAAACTCTTCATCGTCATCCTCGACAGAAGTGGCCGTCAGTTGATCGCCCACTTCGGCATCTTCTGGCAGTTCCGATCGCTCGACGGTCTGTTCCAGTTCATCGTCGTAATCGCCATAAGCCTGATCAGGCTCAATGACAATCCGCTTCTTTTCTCCCACCGTCATACCAATCACGGCGTTGGTCAACCCCTCGATGACTTCTTCACCGCCAGCGACAAACCGTAAAGGTTCATCAGGGGTGCTCTCATCGAACACGCTTCCATCGTCCAGAGTTCCCCGATAACTGATGGTGACCATGTCACCTGCAACAACACTTGCCATTGAGATTCTCGATTCACAAACAGACCGACTGCCAATCACGATGACGGCAAACAGATGCCACTCGCATCGCTGGCAGGAAAACTAGCCCGAAGTTTACTCATCGCCACCATGCGGCGGAAGACCCCGGATGTTCAATTGTCGATCAAGCGAAAATTCTCTCAGGAATCTTGCGCCAACCCGCCAATGTTTTCAGCCCCAGAAGCGATCCCGGCCCTCACAAACCCAAGCCTAATCCCTCCAGAATCAAAAAGTGATCACGCGTTCATACATCAATAGGCTGCTCTCCTGATGGAAGAAGTAGAAATCCCGGCGTCCCTTCAGAACTCCATTCCCGAACATCATTGAACAGGCAGGCTCAATCGCGGCAAATGATCCGCCGGTTGTTCATGAAAACCACTCAGATCTACCACCAGCGGCAGATGATCCGAGGCATCTCTCAAAAGGCGGCTTCTGGCAATGTGGCAACTCTCGATGGCCACTCCCGAATTCACAAACACCTTGTCCAGTGCTCCTAAAGGCAACCACGCCGGGAAAGATCGAAATCGGGAAGGTGGGCTGGAAATCTGTTTCCAGCCATGCACTGCAAACGGGCCGTTGGCCAGTGTGTTCCGCCAGTCGTTCGTATCGCCAATCGCGATGGCCGGTAATTGCCTGTGTTCACGAAAGTGCTGATGCTCAAACATCCGACGAACCTGCCAATGCCTCTCGGTTTCACGCAATCCCAGATGCCAGTGAATCAGATGCAGCCTGCCTAACGGAGTCTGGACAACGACCAGTTGCGCACCCCGCGGCTTGTAATGTCGTCGGGTGAGTGAAATGGCATGCACCGATGCCAGCGGATAACGCGAAGCAATGAGATTCCCATAACCACCTTCTTTGAGACGCACATTTAACTGATAGTGCGAATGCACCAGACCCAGTGCTTCACTGATGAGTTTGGCCTGATGGTCATAGCGTGATCTGGCCACATGATGATCCACCTCCTGCAGGCAGATCACATCGGGCTCTAGTGCGCGCAATGCTTCAATAATTCGTTCGAGGCGGTATCGTCGATCACGTCCGCCGATCCCCTTGTGAATGTTGAAGCTGACGATCCGCATTCGTCACGCCCCGATTTCCAGCCAGGCAGAACCCAGATAATCGAGCAGGTCAGAAGCGATGAGGCCTGGCTGTGAGTGCTTTTCAGCAGCAATATCTCCTGCTCGTCCATGCAGCCAAACGGCTAACTGTGCCGCTTCAAAAGGCGGGAGCTTCTGTGCCACCAGTGCGCTGAGCAGGCCCGTCAGGACATCGCCTGTTCCTCCTGTGGCCATACCACTGTTCCCGGTTGTGTTAATGGCCATGCGATAGCCATCGGTCACCACAGTTTCTTTGCCCTTGAGAACAACTGTCAGACCATGCCTGCGGGCAAATTCGTTGGCGAACTTTTCGCGGGCTGCTTGAATTGTGGCAGTCGTTTCACCCGTCAGACGGGCAAACTCACCCGGATGTGGTGTCATAATCCGGGCCCCCGCACCCGGGTCTCGTGTGAGATCATCGCCACTGGCAGCAAGCACATTCAAACCATCCGCATCGATGATCATCGGGATGGGCAAAGAGCGATACAGGGCTCTCACAATTTGTCGCGCAGGTTCGGCTGTGCCCAACCCCGGGCCAATGGCGACAGCCGTGGCGACATGTAACGCCCGATGAATCGTTTCGAGGGCTCCAAACCCAATAGCCCCATGTGTCTCCGGCAGCCCCAGTGTTAAATAGCTCGGTTCATATGCCGCAATTGTGGGTTGAATCGAGATCGGCGTGGCGACTGTCACCAGCCCCGCACCGCCTCGCAGAGCTGCTTTTCCAGCCAGGCAGGCGGCTCCACTCATGCCCACCTGCCCCGCCACGATCAGCGCGTGTCCATAATCTCCCTTGTGTCCATCATCACGGCGATGAGGCACGATCGGAAGGTGGGTGATGCAGATGACAGCCTGTTCCTGTTCCATAATCATGACCTGCCTGCGGCGATCCAACCTGAATAACTGTGGTTCGATCAATTCTATCGATTCGATCCTGTCGGCAGAATGATGAGCTTCGATCCGCGAAAAACATTGACAGAGTTTTGCCAGCTTATCGCGAACGCATCTGCCGCCGGTGGCTCAAATAATCCTGCCAGAGATCAAGAAGTGGCTTCCCGCCTGCTTCTTCAAAGAGGCTTTCTTTGTATGTCCCCTGTCGCATGTGAGCATTCAGCTTGGCAACAATTCCTGGAGCAGGGCCATTTTCCAACCACAGGAAAAAGCCAGCCGTCATGTTGTAGCCCTTGGTGAAGCCTTTAGGATCGGCGCTGGTGGGAAACCAGCTCAGCGGTCGCCCTTCATAAACCGCGTAACGCAGGTAATCGGCGACTCCTTCCGTCACCCAGCCCGGCCCTGAACGAGGTGGATAAGCCTGAATCACATGCACCATTTCATGGATCACCAGTCCGACATCCTCGGGATGATCCTTCACCCATTGCGACGAAACCGTGATCTGGTCTTTGATTGTGTGCGCCACACCTTCTTTGCTGTTGCGGAACTTGAGGCCCATTTCACGAGGTGGCTGATAGTTTTCCGAGCCCAGCAGATTCACCATGCGTGGGTACCATTCCACAATCAGGTCTTGTGCCTCTTTTCCCCAGGTTTCCAGTTCCGGGACTTCGCTGGTGTCGAGATTGATTTTTATGAAAGGCCTGGGCTCATCGGCAGCCGGTGCCAAAGCCATCACACCCAGAACGAAGCCCGCCGCCAGCAGCAATTGTCTCACAAAAAACTCCTCAAGCATGATTTTGACAGCCGACTTCTTGCAATTCTTGTCCAGTTTTCAGGCCGAAACCAGAAGATTCTGCAAGGACGGCTGCAAACGTACTGCATTCCACCGGACGAACTTCCGGCACCACAAGCCCACTGAACTTCGACAAGTTTCCTTGAGGAAGCGGGCTTTGCAGGTTTGCCCAGATGCGCCATAATCGATGTAAACTCTGGCAGGCGCAAGTGCTGCACGTCAACATAGATTTCTGGCAGGCATCGTTCCTGACGGTTGCCCGCCTGTTTATTGAACACTCGTTTCTTTTGGAAGGATCCGGCGAATGCCCATCTTTAAGGACAACTCAGAATCGATCGGGCGGACGCCACTGGTGCAGATCAATCGTTTGACGGCCGGTCTTTCGAGCCGGGTACTGGCCAAAATCGAAGGCCGCAACCCCGCCTACAGCGTCAAGTGCCGCATTGGTGCAGCGATGATCTGGGATGCCGAACAATCCGGAAAGCTCAAGCCCGGCATGCATGTTGTCGAACCCACCAGTGGGAATACCGGCATCGCCCTGGCATTTGTCTGTGCCGCCCGAGGCTATAAGCTCACCTTGACCATGCCCGAAACCATGTCGATTGAGCGACGGATGATGCTCAAAAGCTTCGGTGCCGATCTGGTCCTCACTCCCGGGGCTGACGGTATGAAGGGAGCCATTTCCAAAGCCGAAGAACTGGCGGCACAGCCTGGCTGGTTCATCCCTCAGCAGTTCAAGAATCCGGCCAATCCCGCCATTCATGTCAAAACCACTGGCCCCGAAATCTGGAATGATACGGAAGGACAAGTGGATGTCTTTGTGGCAGGGGTGGGGACTGGCGGCACAATTACCGGTGTTGCCCGATACTTAAAACATGATAAGAAACACCCGGTGCATGTGGTCGCTGTTGAACCTGCCGCCAGCCCTGTGCTGGCGGGTGGGGCCGCAGGACGCCACAAAATTCAAGGGATTGGTGCTGGCTTTGTCCCCGATATCTTTGATCGTTCGGTCGTCGATGAGATCCTGAGTGTGACCGACGATGAAGCCATCGAGACTGCCCGTAAGCTGGCCATGGAAGAAGGCATCAGTTGCGGCATCAGTTGCGGCGCCGCAATGGCCGGTGCTCTCAAAGTGGCAGCCCGCCCAGAATTCGCTGGCAAAACGATTGTGACCGTCCTGCCAGATGCCGGTGAACGCTATCTCTCGACGGCACTTTTCGAAAACCTGAGATAACTCAGATTCTCTTTATCTGGCAGGAATGTGGTTGTGAAAAAGTCGCTGACGTTGCTGATTGCCATCCTCTGGTCGTCAGCAGCCGATTTGACTTGGGGCCAGTCCGTCCCAACGGGGAGTGGCTCTCCCATTTCGCCCTCACCAACAGTTACGGCCGCAGTCACCGCCAGAGCGGCAGAAACCTGGGAGGTTGTCTCTCCCGATTTTCTCCCGCTTAGTCAGAAAATTTCAGCCAGCCTCAATCAAGCGATCGAACGGGGAGAGATCCCTGGCGCCGTCGTGATGGCGGGCACGCTCGATGAAACTTTGCTGCATGGCGCTTTCGGCGATCGAATCCTTTCGCCTGAGAAAATCCCACTGCTCCCGGGCGATGTGTTCGATCTGGCGTCGTTAACCAAGCCACTGGCCACCAGCCTGGCCGTTATGAAGCTGGTCGATCAGAAGAAGCTCGAACTCGATCAGCCCGTCGCAAAGTACTGGCCCGAGTTCAAACAAAACGGCAAAGAAGCCATCACTTCCATCGATCTGCTGGTCCATCGTTCCGGGCTGATTGCCGATAACGCACTGGCCGATTATGCCCGGGGTCAAGAAATCGCCTGGCAGAAGATGGCGAATTTGCCTTTGCGACAGCCCGCAGGCACCCGGTTTGTCTATTCCGATGTCGGCTTGATGGTGTTGGGCCGGGTGGTCGAAAAGATCAGTGGCAAGTCCCTCGCTGAGTTTTGCTCACAGGAACTCTATCAGCCTCTCGCTCTGCAACGAACGGGATACCTTCCACCCCTCGCCTGGGCCGATCAACTGGTCCCAACGGAAGGGCCCGTCGGCACCGTGCACGATCCCCGCGCAGCCCGGCTGGGTGGTGTTGCCGGTCACGCGGGCCTGTTTTCCGATGCTCAGGGAATCGCGACTCTATCGCGATCCATTCTGGCTTCTCTTCAACATGAAGACTCTTCAGCGACCAACATGCCCCGAATCTTCACTCCGGCTACTGCCCGGTTGATGGTCACACCCGTTGAAGTTCCTGCTGTCAGTTCCAACATGCCGACGACTGTTCACAGAGGATTAGGTTGGGATATGCGCTCGACCTACTCATCGAACAGGCCCACGAAAATGTCAGACGCCGCCTTTGGTCATGGCGGGTTTACCGGCACATCGCTCTGGATCGACCCGCAGCGAAAACTGTTTGTCTGCATTCTTTCCAGCAGGCTCTATCCCGATGGCAAAGGAGTCATCAATCCCCTCGCCCGCGAAATCGGCGATCTGATTGTCGAACAGTTCGATGGCCGAACGACGAAGCCAACGCCAGACATTCTTCAGCCACCATCCGTGAATCGTTGAAGCTTCCCCCCATTGTTGACGAAGCCGTTTCCGCACTGGCAAACGATCGACTTTACCGAAGAAGACCTGAAATGAATCTGTCGAATGGAAAACTGTGGTTGATGATCATTCTCGCTATGGTCCCTCTGGGATTAGCGACTGCAGCCACCATTGCGACCGGCATGACCACTTCTGAGCGGGTGGCCATCAGTGCCTGGGTTTCCGTTGCTGTCGTCGGAACAGCTGCAGTGATTGCCTCCGCCGCAATTGCTCGTCATCAGTGATGGCGGTTGAGAGCAGCTTGGCGTTTTGATCGAAGAACCGGGTCACCTATCGTTCCGATTCCTCAGAGAATGAGAGCTGCATCGCCTGCAGCCTCTGGTTATGATTTTGGCAAGAGTTTGGAGTTCTTGGTCGAGTCAGGAAGTTTGAGGAAGAGCATGGCTCGTAAGACACGCATGACGCGCGAGAAGTTGCCGCCGGGTGAGCACCTTTGCAGTTACTGCACTGCCAAGTGCTGCCGCTACTTTGCCCTGCCGATTGATACTCCCACCAGTTGGGATGATTTCGACAACATGCGCTGGTACATCATG
>JAIXUU010000082.1 GCA_027483405.1 Planctomyces sp.
CATCGGCGGGCAGATTTGCCAGCAATTCGTCCAAGCGCTTTAGGTCGTTTTGCGAGACGGTATTGCCACCCGCCCCTTGAAGTCCCCATCGACTTTTGGTTTCGCCCCAGCATTTTCCGTCAATATCCACGATTTCCCAGCTATGGATGATACTCGGGCCATGCGGACCCTCACCAGCCGCTTTCGCAGCCTCCTCGCCTCCCACCGTGGTGATCACAAGCCGCATGCCTGCGAGCGATTTTCGACAATAGGATTCGACCCAGGCATCGTACTCGCTGAGGGTTCGTACCTCGCCGGTCCCAGCCGCGGCGTTTGGCGGGTCATCCTGAGCGAAAACCACCGATGGTGCGAATGTGACATTGACCATCACGACGAGTGTGTAAAACCACTGCAAGAGGCACCGCTCGTTCATATTCTCTTGAAAAGTTCGTGTCGGCATTGTCGTCTCCACAATTTTGGGCTTCGATGACTCGGGGCCTCGGTCAAAACTGCTCGTGCGTTGCCAACCACCTCACGGCATCCGCATTCCCCAATTCTGCCGCCTTTCGATACATCTCCAACGTCTGCAACCGGTACCACGATTTGATCTTGGGGGTGTCCTCGCAGGTCGCCAGATCCTGAGCATACATTTCGCCCAGGTGCGACATCGCCTCCGCGTTGCCTTCGTTGGCGGCAGACCGGAGCCACTTCTTGGCTTCCAGCCGATCGGGCTTGGGTCCCCAGCCCTGCCGATACATCAGACCAAGGCCACACATCGCGTCGGCTTCTCCATTGCTGGCGGAATGAACCAGATAACTTCCGACTCGGCGAAGTTGCAACTGTGCTTCGTCCGCCAGGGATGAGGAACCCTCGATCTTCAGAACCTTGACGAAACAGTCGACAGCCTTCCTGTGCTTGGCTTCGATGATGAGCAGGCACCCGAGATTGAACCAATCCGTGGCGTTTTCGGGCTGTCGGTTCACGGCACTCTCCAAAGCCTGGCGAGCCGCCACAAGATCGCCATCCCGCTTGAACTGCTCAATCACGGTGTCGTCGCCCTGCAACCTCTCCGTTTGATCTTCGCGGGCCTGATCGATGGAAGGTGGCTTGCGGTCTAACATGTCCCCAAGACGCTGGGTGCTGATTTTGGAGGTCTTGACGATCGAATCACCGTCCCAGATCGAATCCAGATTCTCAACTTTTTTGAAGGGATCAAATCGTTTGAGCTTCGATGCCGCCGCTACACTCGGCAAGAAGATCAAGGTGATGCTACGGTTCCCCGTCGGGACATCGACGTTGTAAGCCCAATAATCAATTTTCCCCGGCGACCAGGCCAGGGGACCGACGTATAAGTTTCGTTCACCCATTTGAAGAAACAAATCGAAGCCCATGCCAACCGGTGGTTCGTCCACCTGGATCATCACCTCGACGAGCGATGTGTCTCGGGTATCCCGGATTGCCTGGATACGGAGGCACTCTACGACCTTGGATCGCAACGACTCGTCAGCCTTCAGTACCGGGAGAGTCGATGTCGCGGGTTTGGATGCCGGAGTGGGAGTCTGCGCCTGCGATGCCACCGGTTGCCAAAGCACGATCAAAATCAGCATTCCCGCGCCAAACAGGAACACACGACGATCTGGATGGATAAACGTAGAGAGTGAATGAACCATGATGCGGTTTCCTTCGCCAGACGACATTGTGGAACGACGACGGTGATCAGCGGCAAGGTTGTATCCCGCACAGTTCTGACCCAGACACTCTGACCAGAACCAGTTCGTGGCAGGTTAAACGGCTCGGCAGATCCAAGCAACTTTTTTCCCGTCGGAAGCGGCACGAGGATCTGGCCGGATGACCCAGAAGTGGCTTTGAACGGTTGGTGAGGAGAGTCGCAAGAAGCACTTCGCAAAAACCAAGATAACCTGGTGGGTTGCGCAGAGCCCTGACGTCTTCTCCCGGAATCCCTGATTTAGGTAAACAATGTGTTTCTCGGAAGATAACAGCACTGTGTTGATTGTGAAGACATGCTTGCCCAGAGCTGCAAGCATGGCACACAGAGCAAGATTATTTCTTAGAAAGCGTGTCAGCCTGGCGAGTTAGACGCGGGGTTTTGTATTGCAGCGAACGACCTATCGTACGCCGAGTAGGCGGAGGCGGAGCATGTTGAGGGCGGCTTTGGCTGTGCGGCTTTTGGCAATGGCTGGGTCTCCGAAGTGCGTGACTTCTTCGAAGATCAGGTCTTTCTTCGTCGCGAGGGCGATGTACGAAGCGGGGACGGCCTGCGAAGCATCTTCAGCTTTGAAGCTGGGCCATTCCGTTACTGCCAGTGCGAAGTCCGAAGTGAACCGACGGCGGCAGGCACTGGCCAGCGCCATGGCGGTTTGCGGGCTGATCGCTCCGTAGTGCTGCATGACGCGGGGGTCGATTTCGAGCATTGACAGTCGGGCGGCTGTGGTGGGAACGACATAACCGCCGCCATAGCTGGAATCGAACCCAGGGACACTCGTTAATCGATGTGCCAGTAGACCGCCAGTCCCGGATTCTGCCGTCGAGAGTGTCTTACGCTGCTGGCCCAGCAATCGAATGACGGCATGTTCCAGCTCTTCATCCTCTTCGCCAAAGACGAGTGTCCCCATCCGGTTGAGGATGATTTCGCGGGTCGAACTGATTTTCTGTTCGCATTCGTGAGTGCTGGTCCCTTTGGCGACGATCCGCAGGGTGATAGTCGCTTCATGCACGGTGATGCCGACTTCGGGATCGCGGCCGCGCGCTGTCAGATCTCCCAGCAGTTGTTCGGCGGCTGATTCCCCCACGCCGAAGCAGTTGATTCGCGCTCGGCGAATCATGTTCGAGCCGGTCTCCAGCCGGGGGACCACCTGCTCTTTGAACATTGGTTTCATTTCACTGGGAACGCCCGGTAAGGCGGCGACCCGGCAAGGTGGGCGGCCATTGCGGGGGATTTCCATCCAGAAGCCGGGGGCTGTGCCGCGGGCGTTGGGAATGGGTTCGGCTCCCTGAGGAAACTGTGCCTGAATCACATTCCGTTCGGGCATGTCTCGCTTGCGCCGGGCGAACATGGCTTTGATCTGTGCGAGTGAATGCTCATCGACCACCAGCGGGACATCGACACATCGAGCGGCGGCTTCACGAGTCAGATCATCGAGAGTGGGCCCCAGGCCGCCTGTGATGATGATCACATCGACCCGCTCGGCGGCGATTTTGAGTGCAGCCACCATCCAATCGAGTTCGTCGGCCACGGTGGTATGAAACAAGACGGATATGCCCAGATCGGCCAGAGCCAGGCTCAGCCACTGGCTGTTGGTGTCGAG
>JAIXUU010000372.1 GCA_027483405.1 Planctomyces sp.
CGCGTGGAACTCCATGTGAAGTCGATACCCGCTCGGACATTCGATTCGATTCAGTTGATACCCCTCGCTGCGGAGAGACTGCGGGCGGCTCGACTGCTGGCGGTCGGACTGTGGCATTAGGCTGACCGTGAACAGCGTTGGCTGCTGCTGACTCGTGATGCCGGTTGGGAACCGCATGATCAACAGGAGCCACAGCGCGATCAGCCCCGCCGCGACTCTGGAGAATCCGGCACTCCGGAAGAATCACACAGCTCAGTTCGCCGCGTAGTCCACCCGTGGTGTCTGTCAGAATTCTCTTGGGCCGGATAACGACTTCGGCAGTGGGAACGTGTCCGGAGATAATTCGTCGCCAGTTATCGGGCGGGCCATCCTGGGCAGCAAAAGCTTTATCGCAGAGCCATGGTGGACGAACGAGCGTCCAGTCTTTGGCATGCAGAATTCTGAGCTGCATTTCGGTCGGCTGATTGGCATCCAACCCCGCATGCACAAAGATGTTTTCCGGATGTTCCACCACCCAGGGCATCGTTGTCAGAAATTCTCTGTGTTCTGGAGGAATGGCACGGGCCAGACCTTCCAGATCACCGGGCTCAACCCCGTAGGAACGAAACGTCGGCTCGGAGTCATAGAATTGAACCCACCTTGGGTTCCATTCGGCAAACTCTGGCGTTGGCACCCATCCCAGAGCCCCCAGCATGGCCAGTTCGTGATTACCAAAGACGACCGTAGTGCGACGATGTGCTTCCCGGAGTTCGAGAATCCGTTGAATCACCCCGGCAGGATCGGGCCCACGATCGACAAGATCACCAATCAGAACGATCCATAACTCATCATAGTTGGGTAGCTGTTGAAGTTGCGAAAGGATGGAATTCAACAGATCGAGTTGACCGTGAACATCGCCAATCACAGCCACAGGCCCCTGAATACGGGTTGGCCAGGGTTGCATGATTCATCCTTTGGTGGAGTCCTGACTTATGAGAAATCGCAACAACACGGCAATCTCGATGACGTCATCTTCTGCGCATCGTACCAGATCTGGCGACATGAGATAATCTCAGGTCTTCCTGGCATCCGAGGATCACGTCGTATCGCGATCGAACCAGCCCGATAGCGAGAGACAGCACAAGTTCATCGAGAAATTCCCTGAAAACGGCCCATAGTTCCCAACGCTACGGACTACTGGAAGCCCGTGAGATGAGGTAGTCTATTCTCTCAGATGATGTATTCGACGAGCAGTAACCGTTGATCTCTGGTGGGGCCTTTCAGTCAGGATTTTTGAGGCTGTGGAAATCTGGGCGACTCGAATCAAGGAAGACCTCTCCGGATTGTTTCGGGGCAAGCTCGATGTGAGCCGGGTGGCATCGATTGTTTACTCCCAGGATGGAGGTGTCACTCGAGAGTCTCCCTGTGGAGTCGCGCTGCCAGAAGATGCTGAAGATCTGGTCGTGCTGGTGCAGTATTGCCATGAGCACAGCATTCCGATGACTGTGCGAGGTGCCGGAACTTCGCTCTTTGGCCAGTCTCTGGGCCCGGGTTTGATCATTGATGTTTCGGCCAGCATGAACCGTGTGCTCTCCCTGAGTGAGCGCACAGTCCGCGTTGAGCCGGGAATCACCATTGACGAACTGAACCGCCGCTTAAGGCCTTATGGCCGCGAGTTCGGGGTCTATCCTCTGGATTCTGCCGTAGCGACCGTGGGCGGAGTTGTCGGAGTAGACGGTATCGGGCCGCACGGCTTACGTCATGGAGCAGCCCACGACCATGTCGCCTCGCTGCAGGTCATGCTGGCCCGAGGGACGCAGTTCACGGCGGGACTGGAACCCTTAGCCATGCCCGATCGGCAGGCCCCGGAGAATCAGCCCCATCAGGTCAAACGAACCATCATCTGTCGGCTCGAATCGATCTTGAGAAATGAGGCCGCCCTGATCAAGGCGTCTCAACCGGGAGTCACGCTGCTGCGCAGGGGAGGCTATCAATTACGGGGAGTTCTGACGGAAGAGCGGCTCGATTTGTGCCGCCTGCTGGTCGGTTCCGAAGGCACCTTGGGTTTGTATACAGGGATCACGCTGCATACGACCCCATTGCCAGCCCATCGAGGCGTTCTGCTGTTACTTTGCCCGACACTCGATTCAGCCATTGAAGTAGTGCATCAGGTTCGAGCGATGGAGCCGGCAGCATGCGATTTGGTCGATCGCAGAATCCTGACTCTGGCTCGAGAGCTCGATGACCGGTTTCTGATGATTATTCCTCCGACCATAGAAGCTGCAGTGCTGATTGAAGTGACAGCCGAGACGGAATCGGAGTGTCGCGAACAGTTGACCAGCCTCAGACGCTGCACCGCACGCATTGCGGAAGGGCATTTAACGGCCTATGAAGCGAATTCGCCCAGTGATGTCGAGTTTCTCTGGTCGCTCTCTCGAAAAATCCTTCCCCAACTGGAGAAGCCTCGTGGTGGCGTACGGACTGTGCGGATCTTTGATGATCTGGTGGTTCCGCCAGAAGCACTCGCGGAATTTCTGGCAAAAGCCCACAAAGCTTTTCAAACGGCCGATATCTCGGCGGTCATGTATTCGCATGCTGCCATGGGTGTGGTGCACTTTCGACCCTTACTGACAGATCGAGCGACATGGCCTGTCGCTGCTTTAGAGCAGTTGCAGTATGCGTTGTATGAAGCCGCCTGGTCTCTGGGTGGTTGTATCGGCAGTACTCAAGGCCTGGGGAGCCTGCGGACCAGCGCGTTGCGGGAGCAGTATGGTTCGTTGTGCGATATCTTCAAAGAGGTCAAAAACATCTTTGATCCTGAAGGCTTGCTGGCTCCCGGGCATGTTGTCCCTGCCGCAGCGCGTGTCGGTTGGGGAACGGCTTTTCCCTCTGCCAATCAGCAGGCAAAAGCTGTGGAACCCATTCACTTTTCTGGCCGGGAATTGAAGCCGACTTTTGAGCAGGAACTGCCAGCTCAAGCTCCTACCGGCGAACTGGTGGAGTTATGCCACTCCTGGCCCCAGGGAGAAGCGATTGAGTCCGTCAATGCCTGCAATGGCTGCGGGAATTGCCGTCGTGAAGACCGTAATCATCGCATGTGCCCTTTCTTTCATGTGACTCATCAGGAGGTCTCCAGTCCACGAGCTAAAGCTGTGGTGTTTCGAGATATTCTTTCCGGCAGGCTTTCGCCAGAGACGCTGACTCGCCCGGAAATGCTTCCTATTCTCAATTCGTGCTTTAACTGCCAGCAATGTTCTCTCGAATGCCCTTCTCATGTTGATATCCCGCGAATGGCCATCGAATTGAAAGGTCAGGCGGCAGCTCAACAGGGTGTTTCCCGAGTCGATTGGCTCCTTTCGCGGCCTGATGTCTGGGGGCCATGGGGCAGTTGGTTAGCACCAGTCCTCAACCCATTGCTCAACTGGGGCACATTTCGCCGGGTTCTGGAATTGCTGACAGGAGTCGCCCGAGAGCGGCGATTACCGCTTTTCTCTCGAAAATCTTTTCTCCAGCAAACCGCCCAACAAGCCGTTGATGTTCCGCGATCTGCATCTGAGCCAGTCGCAGGTCAGAAAAGGCCACTTCAGCCAGTGGTTTACTTTGTCGATCATTTTGCAAACTACCACGACACGGAACTGGCGATGGCATTCAGCCGAGTGCTGGAGCATCTGGGGTTTGAGCTCATTGTGCCGACGGGTCAATTGGCCTCCGGGATGGCCTTGATCTCCGCTGGAGAGTTGCCAGCGGCACGTGAACTGGCACTGGAAAATCTGCGCGTGCTGGCCCCTCACGCTCGTGACGGGTTACGCATCATCTGTACTGAGCCAACGGCGGCTCTATGTTTGAAGAAGGAATATCCCAGGCTGACTCAGCATCCTGATGCCGACCTGGTAGCACAACAGACCGTGGAAGCGGGGGCATTCTTAGCCGAATTAGCAGCACAGGGGCGTCTACCCATACCGACAGAACCTCTCGCGATGACCCCCATGCGGGCGGTCTACCATACTCCCTGCCATTTGAAATCACTCGGCGAAAGACAGCCTCTTCTGGAGATCTGCCGGCTGATTCCCAAGCTGGAACTGCATGCCGTCGAACGGGGATGTTCAGGGATGGCTGGCACCTTTGGGCTGTCGAGCAAACATTTCCAGACCTCGATGAAAATCGGCCATGAACTCATGGAAACCATGCGATCGCGGGACTGGGATTTTGGCGTGACTGAATGCAGTGGCTGTCGTTTGCAGATGACCCAGCGCACCGCCACTCCGACATTACATCCCATCAAGCTGATGGCGATGGCTTACGGTCTCATGCCGGAACTCAAGGCCCGTTTCAAGCACCAGACCAGAAAATATACACTCGAATGATGGACAATCCGCGTCGATTAAGTACCCACTTCTTTTCCGGGAATAGTAAAATCAGGGTGCGGCACATAGACGTTGTTGTTGGTTGGTAATGTCTCCCGTTGTCAATCAATGACCAGACCCGTGCCAGCAGATTTCATTTCCGCTTCAGGAGGTGATCCGATGAATTCCACGATGATTCATGAACAGGTTGTGGACGTGCAATTGTTTGCCCTGGCACGGGAACTCACCAATGTCGCCAGGGTTTTGCTCGAAGTTCCTGTCGAAGGGCGACCTGTGACAATCGCAGATGTTCAGCACGCTCTCATGACCCGATTTCCGCGGCTGGCTTCCCTCGGGTCGAAGCTGCTCTTTGCCGTCGGGACTCAGTACGCAGATGAAAATACCGTGGTTCAACCCGGCGAGCCGGTCGCCTGTTTTCCACCCGTGAGTGGGGGATAAGCCCTACCTGGTGCATGTGCGCTCGCCTTGAATGCCAAATCTCGCCAGTCATCAGCTTTGTGTCAGTGGAAAAAGCCAGGAGCAAGATGCCAAAACTGACTGAACAACCGATTGATTCACAGCAGTTGCTTTGCGCTGTCCAGACAACACAAGCGGGGGCCGTGATCCTGTTTCTGGGAACAGTGCGGGAGTTTACGAATCAGCGACAGACCCTGGCTCTCGATTACGAAGCATTCGCACCCATGGCGATTGCCGAGATGGAGCGAATTGAAGCCGAGGCCCGCGAAAAGTGGGTGCTGGCGAAGATCGAGACCATCCATCGGCTCGGCCACCTGACGTTGGGCGAAATCAGCGTGGGAGTCGCGGTCTCTGCTCCTCATCGCGATGCCGCCTTTGCTGCGGGGCAATACATCATTGATGAGTTGAAGCGGCGTGTCCCCATCTGGAAGAAAGAGAACTGGTCCGATGGCAGTCAGGAATGGGTTCATCCCTGATCGATCAGTATGTGAGGGACAGTTCGCCGGGCATCTTCCGACCCGAATACTGCTCAGTGACTGTTTAAAATCATTATCCAGAATCGTGATCGAACAGAAAAAGGGCTGCCGGAAGTGATCCAGCAGCCCTTTGAAAATCTCTTATATTGTGACCCGCGATCATCAGTGCCTGGCAATGAACTCAGAGACTGATCTGGTCAACCCCGGGACAACTTTACTCTTCAGCCACGTAGGGGAGAAGTCCCATGAAGCGTGCCCGGAGAACTGCATCACGCACCACACGCTGATACTTCACGCAGGTGCCCGTCTTGCGGCGAGCCAGCAGATTGCCTTCGCGATCAATCATCGCGCGGAGTGTCTTGAGATCTTTGTAATCGACAAAGATCGGACGTGGTGGCTTATCGCAGCCATCCGGACAGAAGCGGCACTTGAGCTTCTTCTTGAGACGCTGACGCTTCTTGCGAAGCTTCTTGATTTCGGTTTTGGTGTACTGGGCCATTCATTTCCTCTCGTTGGGAGACCTGATCAATCAGGCCCGTCTCTGAACAATTTTCAGAAACGCTTCGATGTGGCAGACATTTCTTTTTCAAAATCTCTGCATTGCTTAGTAATTAAGCATTATCGCAGCAGCGACAAAGTTTGCAACTGTCGCCCCACCTCGCTGCGAATTCTTTGTAAGTCATTTCCAGGTTTATTGTTACAGTCAACCTTCAAGGCTGGCAGGAATCCTGAAGCTTCGGCATAAGCTTTTCTGCCATCGGGATTTGACACATCGAAGCGAAGAGATTCTCAAAACGTCGGCCCGCAAGTCGCGGCAAGGGCATACATTCATGAATTTCGGATTTCCAGCAAGTGACAGTGATCAGAAACGCTGCGGCTTGAGCCATGACCGGAGATGCGAACATGCACCCTCACTCAAGCTGTGGCTGTGCCTGCTGACACTCATCGCCTGTGTTGGGCCAGGTAACGATCAAACGCTGCATGCTGCCGAAGCACAGGTCTCTCCAGCAGAAGTTCTCCAGAAGCCAGACATACTGACAGCCGCCAATGCTGAAGCCAACGCAGCGCTCAAAAGCAGAACTCACTCATCCGCCTCTTCAGCCGAAAGCCTGTCCGCTGAAAGCCTGATTCATCGCGATGCCATCCGGCAAACGGTCGGAGTTCTGGCCAGCGATGCATTAGAAGGCCGTCAGGCGGGAAGTCGCGGTGGTCAGGCAGCGGCGGCTTTTCTGGTCACGGAACTCAAGAAAACCGCTCTTGAGCCAGCCGGCACATATCAGTGGTATCAGGAATTCGGGAATAACTGCCGCAACATTCTCGCGAAGAAAACCGGCAGTGATCCCGCGTTGCGAGAGGAAGTGATTCTCCTGGGAGCCCATTTCGATCATGTGGGTTATGGGAATGTGAACAACAGCCGGGGTGGCGTGGGACAGATTCACAACGGGGCCGACGATAACGCCAGTGGCACATCACTCCTGTTGAGTATGGCCCGTGCTCTGGATGCACACCCACCACTAAGGCGTACGGTCATCATTGCCTTTTGGGATTCGGAAGAAAACGGGTTGATCGGCTCGACTCATTGGATGAACAGCGGCTTAGTTCGCACGGATCGAATTCGCGCAGTGATCAATACCGATATGGTCGGCCGTTTGCGCAACGATACCATCAAGGTGCAGGGGTGGCGTTCGATGGCGGGGTTTCGCGAGATCCTCGCCCGGGCCAATCAGAGTTCGAAGCTGCGCATCAAGTTCGATGACACGGTCAATTCCGATTCCGATCACTGGCCATTTTACAGCCGCCGGATCCCGGCCTTGCAGGTCGATACAGAGCTGCACGAAGACTATCACCGCCCCACAGACGATGCCGACCGAATTGATTTTGAAGGCATCGAGCGAATTTCCCGCTGGATCTTTCGTGAAGTGCTTACCCTGGGAAATCAGGACACAATCCCAGCTTTTCGAAATGAAGTTTTCCAGGAAAGCCAAAGGGGTATCCAGTATGTCACTCCTCTGGCAGCGACTCCTCCAAGACTCGGGCTCACCTGGAAAAACGAACTGGCCGAGGAGGGCGAAATATTGATCGATCATGTGCGCCCCGGCTCTCCGGCTGGGCTGGCTGGTATTGAAGTCGGCGAGCGCATGATTTCATTCGGCCCATTTACCGAATTGAACACACCACGACTGAAATCTCTGGTGGTGACAGCTCCGCCCGTCGTGCCTGTCATACTCAGGAAACCCGATGGGACTCAGCGCCAGGTCAATGTTCATCTGGCGGGTTCCGCGATCCGCGTCGGTGTCGCCACTCGCTCTGATCCCGCCATGCCTCATGTAGTGGGTGTCACAGATGTCATCCCTTTTTCGCCAGCAGCCACAGCAGGTTTGGTTCCCGGAGATTGGATCTACACGGTGGGTCGTCAACCCGTGGGATCCATTCAAAAATGGAGACAAACTGCCGACCATATGACAGAACCGACAGAACTGGAAGTTGAGAATATGGGACAACTACGCAAAGTGATTGTCACCCCCATTCTCTTCAGCGGGTCGAGCGGCTCATGACGTGGAGTAAATGCCCTGGCGAATTATTGGTTGCAAGAAGTAAATCGAAGTGGCCGAAGTCTCGTGAACTGGGTTAATGAAAGATCGGCAGATCATGCTTTGGAATGGGCAATTGTCAGAGTTTTTTGCAATAGTACGCCTGAGGGAAGCAGCTTTTGCATGATTGATGCTGAAGTGTGGAACTGGCCATGTTAACGTTTCAGTTCGAGTTCGATTCCTGTTCAATCCACCCTCATGATCCTGCCGAAAAGTCGCGTATAAGGCAGAACTCTCAGGGATTGATTGAAAAACATCTTTGAGACGTTCGGCCGATTTGGCCGGTCATATCTCTCAGATATTCAAATAAGACAGCGTTGATGGAAAGTTGACGCATGATAATGGCCTGAAGGAAGCTCTCCTTGGAGAAGACCTTTGGCCATCAGGCATTTGTTCGAAGTCAGCTTGGATGCTGCAGTCAGTCTTTCCTGTACAAAGGCTTGAAAACGTATGTGGTGCGTATCTGCGGGCACAGCGATCCGAGTTCGTCGTCAAGGAATACTTCGAATGCACTTCCTGAAAAGGGCGCTGGCCTGCGGATTGCTTTCGCTGGGGATGTTGTCGTCTGTCCACGCTCAGACAGGTGCGATCACCGGGCCATCGTCTCTGCCACCAGGTGCGAACCCCACGGGAGTTGCGACTCCTGTGAATCCTGCCACGGGGGGAACTTCGGCAGGTGCCAGTTCACCAGCGGGAAGTGGAGTCGTAACACCTCCTGCCGCGGTAGCGCCCAGAACCTTTATGGTCCCCGCACCGCCCTTTCCTGCGAATGATCCTTTGAGTGATCCTCTCTATCAGCAGGTTTCGACAGCTATTCAGGTCACGAGTCAGCGGTATCTGACGGCTAACGTGCATACGCCGTGGCAGATTTTCCATGGGATCCTGGCACTTCACGAATCATTTCAACTCAAACTGGGTAACGAGAAGGTCTCGGCCATTTCCTGGATCGCCAGTTCGAATCCCCAGTTTGATGGTAAACCCTGGATCCTGATTACGCCCAATGGCGGGAAGTTTCATCCCTTCACACGCGCCTACGCCTTTGAAGGTCACCCATCCCAATTCCTCGCCTTGCTGTCGGAATCCGATCTGCCACCCACCTTCGCCTTCAAGACCCCCACTCGGGATGTCACGATCACCGAGATGCTGCAGACGAGCATGCGCGATGTCAACGACCGTGAAGAAATCACTTGGGTGCTGTGGGCTCTGGTTCACTATTACCCCACCACGACGCAGTGGGCCAATGCACGAAACGAGCCATGGAGTATCGAACGTCTGGTGCAGATCCAGAATGCCGCCGCCGTTGAAAAGGGGGCTTGCGGAGGGAACCACGGCTTGTTCGCTCTGGCGCGTGCCCGAGACAAGCACATCAAGGAAGGCCTGCCCCTGAACGGAGTCTGGTTTGAAGCCGATTACAAGATCAAGCGATACACCGAGACAGCCCGCTCCATGCAGAATCCCGATGGCACCTTTTCGAGTAAGTTCTATCAAGGCCCAGGCTACACGACCGATCTCAATTCCCGATTGAATACCACCGGGCATACTCTGGAATTTTTGGCAGCCGCACTACCTGCGGAAAGGCTTAACGAACAGTGGGTGCGAAATGCGGTAACGGTGCTTTCCAAAGATATGATCGATAATCGCAAAGCCCCTTCGGATTGCGGGCCACTTTATCACTCTTTGAACGCTTTGCGGATTTACCATAGTCGGGTCTGGCCTAAGCCTGTTGTCGAACCCACTCCTGAATCAAAACCTGGGAATCAAGCCCAGCCTTCCGCAATGCTACCAGGGATCACAGCCACCCCGGGTGCTGTGCCTGCCACGAAACCTGGGCCTGATCAGAACACTCTTCCAGCGACGGAAATCAAATCAAACGCTGTGGACAAATCGAGTACCGAGACCGGGCCTGCCAGTGCCAGTTCCCCAGTGATACCTGGTACTGCACCAGTGGTATTGCCACCAACTGCAGTTCCCACTCCAGCGCCAGTCCAGGTGACACCCGCTGAACCGACACCGATGCCACTCAAACCCGCCACGACCACTCAGATCATGAGCCCCGCCGGGCAACTCCCTGTACTGACAATTGAAGACACTCGAGAGCAGCAGGCCCGGCTGCGATCGTTAAATGTCTCGGGAACAGTCACTCGTCCGACCCTGAATTCTGGCGACGAACCAGAACGCTTCAATGCGGCTCCCTCGGCAATTTCGATTCTGGCACCGGCCTCCGCCCTGAAGCTGGAGAACGTGCAGGATCGTTCGCTCTCCAGTACTTCGCCTCAGGATGACAAACTTCTCGCTGTTCCCGAAACCAAAGATCCGACCAGTGGAAAAGTAAGTCACTCGCTGTCAACGGATGAGAATCGAAGTGGCTGGAAGATTCGGGCTGTCCCCTTTGATTTGGGCTCCCTCAAGCCAGCTTCGAATCAGACAACTTTGCCAGCCCAATCAACTTCCGATTCCACAGCACCTGCCGAATCCCGCAATGAGACGCTTCCCACCAGCGAATTGCCACCACCGTCCCGGCCTTTGACCAAAAGCAGCGATGGCACATAGCAGCCAGCCGTAGTACGACTGTTTATAGATGTCGGGTTCATATGGTGTCCTTCGTGCCATGCTTGCAGCTTTGAGCAAGCATGCATGACAAACCTCTCTCAGCATCACAGATCTCTCGCAAGCGTCTAAAGTCATCACTGGCGATTTAAACCACCACGTTGATGCATCAGCCAAGACCAGCGACCTGTCGATGATTCCCAGTCTGATACTCTGTGAGCAGAGTAACCTGGGGCTAGCGAAGCGACCTGGGACGCGAGAGAATTTCATTAATGAGGACGGCCTGTGCTGCACCGCCGGGACGTTTCAGCATTTCAATAATCGGGTGCGGCCCCGTTGGTGCTGACATTCGCCCCGGGTCAGCCAGATTCCCTGTCTGATTACCAGCAGTCCCTCCGGCCATCATCCCCAGCTCACCAAATTGCGATGGGTTCGCCGTCTGAGACGCAGTACCGGACATGCTGGCTGAATTTGCAGTTCCCACAGGCTCATTGAGATTGAGTGCCCCAGAGGAACTGGGAAATGAACTCGGGTTCGACGAAGGAGCCGTGTTCGCAAATGGGCGGTTGGGTGGACTTGCAAGTCCTTTCCCACCAATGCTGCTACCTTGTGGTCGAGCAGTCGAATCCTTAGGTTTTTTCTGCTGTTTTTGTTGCTCTTTGGCAGTTTTTCGCTGCAGAGCTTCCTGCCGGCGACGGGCTTCTTCCGCACGTCGTTGAGTTCGCTCCTGATTCCCCCCCGAAAGCTTCTCGTTGGCTTCTCGAAGGAACTCTTCAATTTTGGTGGAAGCGTTGTCATTGGGAGGCGTGCGAAACTTCTCTTTCGCCTGCTTTTCAGCCATCGCCTTCTGGGCACCCTGAATCGCATTGACGACCCAACTCAGGACGGTAAACAGGAGCACCAGCAAACCGACAATCTGCCCGGCATCAATCCCTAATGAGGGTGCCAGCAAGAAATCGCCCGGTGTGAACATCGGCCTGCCCTCATCATGACTCAATCGATCAACCGGGTCTGATTCCCCGGTCTCCAGCTCTCACGAACACCACACTCAAAAAGGATCGTGATGAGTGTCAACAGAGCAATTCAACATTATCTCTGTGTGACAGATTGCCCGGCAATAGCAGATCGCATCTGAGTATCCGCCTGGACGTTTTTCAATTCGTAGTAATCGAGCAGCCCCAATGCGCCGTTCTGGAAAGCTTCCGCAACCGCTTTAGGAACTTCCGCTTCTGCCAGAACAACTTCCGCTCGATTGGCCTGGACTTCAGCAATCATTTCCTGTTCGCGAGCCGTAAACTCCGCACGTCGTTGCTCAGCATTGGCCTGAGCGACACGCATGTCGGCTTCAGCCTGATCAGCAGACAGCCGTGCACCGACATTCTCGCCCACATCGATATCAGCAATGTCGATGGAGACAATTTCAAAAGCCGTATTCGCTTCGAGTCCAAGTTCCAGCACTGTTTGTGAAATACGGTCGGGATTCTCCAGGACTTTCTTGTAGTTTTCGGTCGAGCCAATGGCCCGCACAATCCCCTGCCCCACACGGGCAATAATCGTTTCTTCGGTGGCACCACCAATCAGTTGCTGGAGATTTGTACGCACAGTCACTCGGGCTCGCGCTTTCAACTGAATCCCATCCTGAGCCACAGCGTCGAGTGTGTTCGAACCTTTGCGTGGATCAGGACAATCGATGATTTTGGGATAGACACTGGTGCGAACAGCTTCCAGCAGATCACGTCCTGCAAGATCAATCGCCTGAGCTGTCTGCCAACTCAATTCAATCTTGGCGCGATATGCTGCCACCATGGCTTTGATGACATTTAGCACATTCCCTCGTGAGAGGTAATGGGCCTCGAGATCGCGAGTCGTGATGGGATAGATATCTGTCATCCCAGATTGCACGGCCATAATCTTGGCCCGCACGATGACATCGGGATCAACCTTACGGATCGACATCGTGACAAGTTGGAACATACCAATCCCAACGCCCGTCAACTTGCACTGAATCCAGAGGCTGAAAAAACGAATCAGCAGGTAAGTCAGAATCAGACCGAATATGACAACGACGGCTGTCACACCAATGACAATCCCCGTCGTTCGGTTCTGGGCCAGCAAAAATCCAGAATCAGCCGCAAAATCACCTAGCATGCGAACCTCAAACTCGGGTCAGAAATGGATGTTTTTTACGGAAGTTGAAAGTCTGACGAAAATGCGACAACAGCAACTTTCTGATGAGACTTTCAGAATTCACAACGGAAACTCTGCCGCATCAGATCAGTCCCTCTAACGTTTCAATATCACTCGGGAGCAGCAATACCAACCCACATAATGTCCTACGGTCTAATCTGACGAGAGGCACAAATCAAGGAGTGAATAGTTTTCCCAAGGCCAGCTGATGGATCTCGTCTATATCTTCACAAAGCAATGATTCAACCCCGTCGGCATGGGATTGCCTGCCGAGGCGACCTGATTCCGTGCTCTTGCCCCAGAGTGTGAGCATTTGCAGTCCTCGATAAAACTCAAACAGCTTTCGTGTTGTCTGTGGCGATGTTATCAGGATCATCAGCCAGTTGGGCGAACGGATCGAGTTCCACCACCGGAGAAGACAACACCGGAGAAGCCTGAGGAGCAGTTGCAGAACTTTCAGGGTTTGGCAACTGAGCTTCCTGAATTGTCGATGATCCGGGCTCCGTTGCTGGAACAACTTGATCCTCCCGAAGATTCGTCCTTTGATCCGTTTCAGGCGGGAGGGATTGAGCTGGTGAACCAGCCGGGAGCTGGGTCGTCACCAATTCCTTTGCTAAAGGAGACACAATCAGCGTCGATCCACGTAAACCCGTGACGACAATCGGGGAGCCTGGGTCGATCAGGGATTCTCCGGAAATAGCCGAGTAGCGGACATCGTCGATCATCACTGTCCCACCCGGGGAGAGCGCCGTTCTGGCCAACCCGTGACGTCCCACCAGAGAGGTCAGTTTTTCGTCCGTCGATGCCTGTGGCGCTTTCAATCGATCACCATCCGGCCCTTGCAGAATCATCCGCTTACCAGCTCGTGTTCTCGGGAGAATTTCAAGGGCGCCCAGCAGGCAGAGCGGCACCAGCACCAGAACGAGAGCAAAGTGAGCCGCGAAAACGAGAGGTGCCGCCCACAGCCACGCCATGGCCGAAAATATCAACGAGCCCACAATCGCCAGGACCGTAATGACTGCGAGCGCCCCGCCAGAGGGAATGAAGACTTCAGCAATTAATGTGGTCAAACCAAAGATCAGCAACAGGATTGACCAGAGTGCGTAGCCGTTCATTCCAATTCCTGAGAACTTTGATTGCGGGTCGCTGCGAGCCTTCGATGGTAACGGAAGCGAGGATGTCGTGCTGGTTCATTTTCAGACAGGGTTTTTCATCTCGCCACAATTCTCTGTGGCAGGATTGCCCGAGGATCGAGATATCTTGAGATTCACTGGATCTCGCAAATAACTCGATCTCGTGACACTGAATTACCAACTGATTCGCACGCTCACATTGTAGACACCAATCCGTCAGAATTGAGAGACTAAGCCGTCCAGACTTTGTTGAATGAATAACACCCGCAATTATTTGCAGCGAAGTGACTTGAGGACATCGAATCGCAGGGCGATTGACTGGAAATACCAGAGAACAGGCGATAAACTCCCAGTTCTCTTTGGGTGCTTGTCTCTTGAAAAGTGTTTATGACAAGCATTTTTAATGCAACTTAACGTCAATCTGGTTCAGTAGTTATGCCAAACAGCGACGGTGCAAGACGATCTCTTCGCAAACAGTTAAAGCGACGAGCCGCCAATCGAGTTCTGCGTTCTGTACTGCGTACGACAGTGAAAAAGACACGCCTGACGTTCACAGCTGTTGTCACCGGTGGTACTGTGGATGATGCCACCACTCAGTTGCGCGTGGCGATCAAGAAGATTGATCAAATGGCAGCTCGCGGCCTGATCCACAAAAACAAAGCCGCCCGCGATAAATCGCGACTCACAATTTCGCTCAACAAAGCACTCGCCGCCAAATCTGCAGCAGCACAGGCACCCGCCGCTGAGTAGTTCGTAAGAACAACACGCAGTGAGTCTGTAGGGCTTACAAAAATGCTTAGAGTGATGGCTCAGTCATCACAACTTGCTGAGACGCTGAATCAAGAAAGGGCACTGACCATGGTCAGTGCCTTTTTTCGTTTTAATCGAGTCTTGAGAAGCTCAATTAGAAATTGGCGAACAGAGCGCTCGGGAACTCCACCCCTTCCAACTTCCAACTTCTAACCCCTCCCTTCGTCAAAACCAGAAAAATCGTTAAACTCAACTCCATCATCGAACCGATAGGTGACACAGGTAGTAGTCCAGGCATGGCCTGGCCATTGAATCACTTGATCGGGAGTCGACGATGGCCTTCTTTTCTGGCCTGTATGTCCAGAGTCGACTGCGCATGATCACTTCCGCCGTGATTCTGGCTTTGACGGCCGTACCTTGTGCCGCCATATGTTTGTGGTGGACGACACCGTCTCCAGCCGTCGTCGATCAGGAAGACTCATCCACCGGGATTGACGCCCTGCTCGGCTCACTCGAACGGGGAGATCCAGCGCAGGCGCTCGTGCCCGTCCCTCGATCAAACCCCAACGCTGGCAAGCTTGAATCCTCTGACGCCGCTCACGTGACAGTCGCGCTCCACTCGGTGCATGAAAATGACCGCACAGAGGCGATTGAGCCCGCATCTTTCAACGCGTCAGCCACAAAGTCCTTCTCCAATCAGGCCGTCTGGTTTGCTGGCGAGATTGAGCCCATTGAAACAGATCCACAACCACCGATTGCTTTCTCGCCAGATCGTTCCGCTGAAACTTCTCCCACAAAATCATGGGTCGAAGTCGTCCCTTATTCCCAGAGTGCAGCACCTGCAAACCTTGCCCCGTAAGTGCAGGTTTGCAGCGTGAATTTGTTTTGACAGGTCAACAACATGTACGAATCTCATTGGGGATTAACCCGGCCGCCATTTGGTGGAGAACTTCCCACGTCTGGATTTCTCGGGAGTCGCTCACATCAAGCCGCACTGCTGAAGCTTCGTTATCTGATCGAGACATCGAAAGGAGCGGGCCTGCTGGCCGGCCAGCCAGGATTAGGAAAAACAACCGTTCTGGAAATGCTTTCCCGCGAGTTGCAGGCTGAAGAGAATTCGAAAAACGCGGAGAGCGGAGCCGCCAGATACCGCTTTGTCCCCGTGCTTTTCCCACAACTGACACCCTCCGAACTTCTGGGATATATTGCCTCCAAACTCGTCCATGCATCTACCGGAGACCATCG
This sequence comes from Planctomyces sp., assembly GCA_027483405.1. Classification (GTDB taxonomy): domain Bacteria; phylum Planctomycetota; class Planctomycetia; order Planctomycetales; family Planctomycetaceae; genus Planctopirus. The sequence goes on from JAIXUU010000372.1 coordinate 15,729, forward strand.
TCCCGGCACTGCAGATTCCAGCCTGCAAGTGATCGAGCAGCACCTGACATCTCTGACAGCCGCAGGCACCAAAACGATTCTTCTCTTTGATGATGCCCAGTTGATCGAAGACCGGCGGGTCTTTGGAGTGATCCAGTCGTTGATGAATTTTTCTCAGCCGGGGAAGATGGAACTCGTCACAATTTTTGCCGGCCAGCTCGAACTGGTCAGCGCGATCAAACGGATGAGACCACTGGACGAGCGGATGGCCTTCAAATGCCTGCTCTTACCACTCTCGTTGGAAGAAACGACCCAATACGTCATCGGGCGGATGGCAGCCGCCGGGTGTCGCGCGAACGTGTTCTCTACCGATGCCCTGCAGGCCATTCATCTCCTCTCGGCGGGAGTTCCTCGCAGAATCAACCGCTTGTGTGATTTCGCGTTGCTGGTAGGTTACTCAGAAAACCTCGCCCGCCTGACGGCCGAACACATCCATGCTGTCGCGGAAGAGATGCTATCTGCCATGGCGGCATAAGGATCTCGGTTTGAACTTCCATGTTGACGCAAACACAAATGCGGCCTGATCAGGTATGATCGGGCCGCATTTGTTGAGTTCGACGTATCAATCGAGATCGAGATCAGGCGTGAGGCTCAGTCATGCTGTAAGGGTCGAGAGCCTCAGTGAGTTGTTCCTCGGAAAGAATCTTCTGTTCGAGGCACAATTGCCGAATGGTTTTTCCGGTTTTAAAGGCTTCTTTCGCCAGTTGTGCCGCCTTCTCGTAGCCAATGTATGGATTAAGGCTGGTGACCATGGCGAGACTCTTTTCGATGGAGGCTTCGCAAGCTTCAGGATTGGCCTCCATCAGCTTGGCACAGAGATCATCGAAGGCTTTGACACCCCCAGCCATTACCACCACACTCCCGACTGTCGTCTGCCCCATCACCGGCATCATGATGTTCAATTGGAAGTTTCCGCCAGTGGCACCACTGAAGGCCACCGTCTGGTCATTACCCATCACCAGGGCCGCCACCTGCATCAGGCTCTCACACATGACCGGGTTCACCTTCCCGGGCATGATCGAGCTTCCCGGCTGAAGATCAGCCAGGATCACTTCATAAAAACCGCACCGTGGGCCCGAACCGAGCCAGCGAATATTGTTGGCGACATTGAAGAGCGTGACGGCAATCGCCCGCAAATGGCCATGACACTCGACCAAACCATCGCGCTGGGCATTGGCCTCAAAATGGTTGACTGCTTCGATAAAGGGAATATCCAGCTCTTTGGCCAAAACGGCACAGACTCGACTGCTGAACTCAGGGTGTGTGTTAATGCCCGTCCCGACAGCAGTACCACCCACCGGAAGTTCCATCACGGCTGCCATAGCCTGCTGAGCCCTCTGAACGGAAAGCTCAAGCTGGCGGGCAAAACCACTGAATTCCTGACCCAGCCGAATCGGTGTCGCATCCGCCAGATGTGTGCGGCCAATTTTCAGAACTTTATCCCAGGCCTTGGCCTTCTCAGCGAGCGTATTCGCCAGATTCGTCAGCGCAGGAATCAGTTGAGTTTTGATCGAATGAGCCACAGCCACATGGATGGCCGTCGGGAAGGTGCAATTCGTCGACTGCCCCATATTGACGTGATCATTGGGGTGAATTGGCTTTTTCGCCTCAAATCGATCACCACCGGCCAGCTCAATGGCGCGGTTGGAAATGACCTCATTGACGTTCATGTTACTCGAAGTTCCAGAACCAGTCTGGAAGACATCAATCGGGAACTCGCCATCCCATTTCCCGTGGGCCACTTCCAGTGCCGCATCGAGCATGAACTGCACTTGCTGGTCAGTCAGTTTGTTTTTTCCCGAGTGAGTGAGCTTGCCCAGATCTCGATTGGCCACGCCACAGGCATACTTGACCCAGCCCATGGCTCGAATCAGTTCCGGGTGTAACGTCCAGCCAGAAACAGGGAAGTTCTCAATCGCCCGCTGAGTCTGCGCACTGTAGTAGGCCTTGGCAGGGACATGAACTTCACCCATGGAATCAGTTTCGATGCGAGTTTCCGTCATGAGCCGTGATCCTTAATCGCTGTAATGTTCGGGTTGGTCAGACATCGCCAGGAGAAAACGACAAACGTCTTATCAGGTTCAATGTTGAGATTGTCCCTTGGATTGAAGCAGAAGACCACTCAGCGGGCCACGGTTTGGTCGGGAAAAGCGATGGTGGACAATCTTCATGAACATTGAGGAACCGTAGATTCCGCGTTCTCACTGGCCAGGATGGCGAATGGTGCCAGGGTGTTCGAGATTCGCCAAACTGCCACCTTTTGGAGAAAACCTCACCATCAATACTGGCTTGAGCTGCCTGAGAAATCCTCGCGACGCCATAGCTTAAAAAGCAGAAGTCCGGCTCACTCATCGAGTCAGCCAGACTTCTGCAAATCGAACCTCAGGTTTCATCAAGTGCCCAGGACAGGAATCGAACCTGCACGGGAGTTACCCCACTAGGCCCTCAACCTAGCGCGTCTGCCAGTTCCGCCACCTGGGCATTACGGCAATCGATGAAACCTGTGTTGTTTCTGTCAGCTTCTTGTAACTGTGTTGCCAGGAAGAATTCTGCTCTTCCCGTTTGAGGCACAAATCACAAAGTAAGCTGGCTGACAGGTCTGGCGAGTATATCGCCAGAACAGGTCGCCGCAAGTCAACAGCACAGCCCCAGGGCATTGATTGTCAGTTCCTGGGTTCGAAAAGCATGTTCCAGGTAAGTTCTGCTGAACCGGTAAATCCGGCAAAAACTGATCAATCAGCGGAGGATGGGTTTCGACAGGAGAGAGCTATACGCTGGCCCTGCTTTTTATTGACGAAACTTGCCAATTCGAGTTCTGTGGGAGTCCGTAAGTTGTTTTCTGCCATAAATTACGGTCAAGGCCACGATTTCCGGCTTCGGACAGTTGGCGAATCGTTTTCCATCGATTACATTTATTGATTCCAAAGTGGCAGCCCAGCGGGCTTTTCCGGTGGTTTTACCCATACAGGGCCATTCCGATGCAGACACAGAATGAAGGAGTTTTTTCGTGGTAAAGCTGCGGTTGCGCGAAAATGAGTCGATCAATGATGCTGTCAAGCGATTCCGTAAACTGGTTGAGCATGCTGGTATCAAGAAGGAAATGCGCCGCCGCGAATTCTACGAAAAGCCCAGCGAAACCAAACGTCGTACACGTCGTCGTGCAGATCGCCGTGCCAAGCTGCAGCGAGTGATGAGTTCCTAGTTCTGCAATGAATTCGGGTTTGAACTCTCGGTATTCAACCGACCACACAACGCGAATTTCTAAAGCCTGTCTCATGAGAGACGGGCTTTTTGTTTTTGGTTGAGCTCACCACTGACCGACAACTCATACGCTTTCAGTGAAACAATCTCGTTTCATGTGCCATGCTTGCAGCTCTGGGCAAGCATGTCTCAACGCCCTGATTTTGACACTCATCGCTGATTGCGGCGGGTGGCTGGGGTTGAGTCTTCGAACCCCCAGCAATTTTCGGCACGACCTGGGGGTTCGCGAAGACGCTCAAC
>JAIXUU010000022.1 GCA_027483405.1 Planctomyces sp.
CATCAACTACCCTCCTTGTTATGGGAAGACTGCGGTTGAGCGTTTAAGCGAACTCCAGGTCGTGCCGAAGGTCGCTGGGGGTTCGAAGACTCAACCCCAGCCACCCGCTCTCTGCCACAACATGTTTACCAACAACAGGTTATCTTCGGCAGCGTGCCGGACGACGATGTTTTGTGGGAGGACAACAGGGCGTGGTCGAAACACAGGCGTTAGGCGTAGCAACGACTTGTGAACATGTGGGCACTGGCGGAGTTGTGCTGGCCTGCGGCACCTGGGGTGACAATTCCACCAACCAGAGATTGCGGAATTCAACGGGGTTTCCGTGATTCTGGAACAGAATCGGCAGTGCTTCAGGCCCTTCTTTGCTGCCGCCCCCGGTTTTGTTTTCCAATGAAACGTGATTCTGCACCACGATGCCATTGTGCCAGACAGTCAGTCGCCCATTCTGAATTTTGGTTCCCTGTTCGTCAAATAGAGGTGCCTGGAACTGGATGTCATAGGTCTGCCAGGAAAGTGGCGGGAACGACATGTTCAGGTCGGGCATTTTGTTGCGATAGATGGCAGCGGCATCGGTGAACTGCGGAATCAGCCCAAACGAATCCAGTACCTGCACCTCATACCGCTTTTGTAGATAAAAGCCGCTGTTGGCCCGTGCCTGACCTTTAGCGAACGGCATAAAGGGGGTTTTGAACTCAGCATGCAGATGGAAGTTCTGCCAGGCCCCTTTGGTTTCGGAACCAATCTGCATCAGACCTTCGGGCGAAATTTTCAAGTTTTTCAACTGGCCGTTGTCTGTCCCATCAAACAGCACCACGGCATTGGCTGGCGGTTGTGCTCCTTCACGCTGGCTCTTTCTCGACCACTTGACGGCCTGGGAAATCAAGGCACCATCACCTTTGAAGAGCTGGCCGGTCTGCCCATCTTTCGTGACGAATTTTCGTCCTTCGGAAGGTTCATTAAAGGTGATCATCAAACCTTCCGGTGTGGCTTTGCCACTCCCTTGCCACAGCGTTGGCAATAACTCGGAGTCGGCTTTGATTTGCGGAGTTCCAATGGGCATGGTGACGCGTGAAGCGACTCCATTGCCGGGTAATCCGCCGGGATAAGCGATGGCTTCAAACGTCCCATCTCCTGTGGCGACGACTTGAATTCCCAACCAGTGCCAACCATTTTCTGCAGACCAATCCCAGGCCATATATTCGCCCTGGAGAGCAAAATCCGGCCCGGCATCCTCGACACGGATGGCCCCTTTTTTCAGATCCACTCCTGTCGGTGACAGAAAGGGTTTATCGACTGGCTTTGGTGGTGTGGCTGGTTTGGTCGGAGCAGGCTTTGGAGGCGCTGGCTTTTTCGCTGGCTCAGATTTTTTCGGTTCAGCCGGTTGATCTTCGCTCTGTGGTTTTGGCTCGGGCTGCTTTGACGGTTGAGTCGCTTCCGATGCTTTCTCTCCAGCCTTATCTGGCATGGGCGAAGAGGCCGGCTCTTTTTGAGCTGCTGGAGGAACCACTTCATCGACCATCATCACCGGGGAATTCGGTGGGGGAGGCATGGGCTTTTCGACGAGTGGATTCGCACTCGACTCCTGACCGGCTGCGCCCGAGTTCATCGGATTCATCGCCGAGGCTGGCTGAACATCCTCAGCGAGAACTTGATTTGCTGCCGGAGACGACATCTGGCTGACAAAAAAGGGAACACCAGCCGCCAAAACGCGCATCGACAACGACCGAAACCACGGATGCTTGATCATGGGCCACACACTCAACGAGAGAATTGGTCTGGGATTGGCAAAAACGGTGAAGAAATACCTACAAAAGGACAATTCGACATATCTTGCCTGCTCACCCCAGCATGACACAAGCGAGTGTTGATTTGTTTTCCACGGTTTGCGAGTGACTGATGCGGTTACCCGAATTTTTCCTGGAATTCCGCCCCGTCGAGATTCCCTCATGTCACGAGATGACTGTGAATATCAGCTCTCTTGCCATGGGTAGATTTCAGGGGGGAATGTGAAGAAAATCGAGTGATTCCCCGCAGAATTGAGGTGCAATTCTGGTTCATGAAGATGACAATTCATCTGGCAAAGTTCTGCGAGGATGCACGAACGCCCGCTAATACTTAATGGAACAGCCTGAAAGTCATCACATGCTTCGATCCCGAATCCGCTGGTCAATGACACACAAATCAATGCACCAGCCGTCGATGTCCACGAATGTCCTTACCTGGCCAGTGGTGGCTGGAAAGTTTGTATTTGCCGTCGCGCTGATGACTGGCAGCCAGTTCTCGGCTATGGCACAGGAAGCCGGAGCAGCCCCTGCTGCCACTGCCAAGCCTGCACCGCAAGACCCACTGAAGCAGGAAGAAGTGAGCGATGCTCTGTATGCCATCCCCAAAGGATCGGCGGATGATATTCTCGAATTCCTCGAAGATCTGCAGCAGAAGCGTCCGCGACTCAAGAGTCGTCAGCAGGCGATTGAACACGCCATTCGAGTTCAAAAAACGATTATTGAAGGGACTGGGCAAGTTCTGGCCATGCCTAAGGTGGAGTTGGATACAGCCGTCGAAGCGGCAGAAATGCATCTCCAGGCACACACTTTGTTAGCAAGCGCGCAGATTGATGGCGCTCAGGAAGCGGCCCTGGCTGCAGCGACCAAACTGAAGGCGGATACTCGCAAAGAAATTTCGGAATTGGCGAATCAGCAGCTCCTCATGTTACGCGTGCTTTCAGCACCGACGTTGACTGCTCAGGAACGAGCCACGCTCTCGGCCGATATTCTCAAAGCCATCGAGACGACCAAGTACTCCGAAGAGAGTATTGGCATGGGGATGCAATTGGCGATGGTGCTCGAATCGATGCCCGAAACTGGCCCCGCTGTAGATTTCCTCGGTGATCTCGCCAACCTGCTGGACAAAGCAGATAAGAAAGAAATCAAGCAGGCGGCAGAACAGGTGCGTGGGATGGCCCGCCGCATCAACCTGCCAGGCAATACGATGGTTCTGAAGGGGACGACTGTCGATGGCAAGCCCTTTGATCTGGCCAGCCTGAAGGGGAAAGTCGTGCTGGTCGATTTCTGGGCCACATGGTGCGGCCCCTGTATTGCTGAAATGCCCAACCTGAAGAAGGCTTACGAGGCTTATCACGACAAAGGCTTTGAAGTCGTGGGGGTGAGCCTCGATGACAGCAAGGAAGATCTCATGGGCTTCCTCAAAGAAAAGAACGTCCCTTGGACAACTCTTTTCCATGAGGGGACTGAAGAGGCACCCGGTGGCTGGTCGAGCCCACAGGCCGCTTACTATGGGATCAGCGGCATCCCCACCTGCATTCTGATTAATTCAGAAGGCAAGGTGATCTCTCTCG
>JAIXUU010000147.1 GCA_027483405.1 Planctomyces sp.
AATGCACCCGCTCCCTGGGGCACACCAGTTCCTCAATTCATTGATCCTTACACCGGCTTACCGATTCCGTTTATCACACAGCCGTTGCCTTACCCTGCGAGCGGTACGCCCGTCTTCAACCCCGGTGTTTCAAATCCTGGTGGATATCCCGGCACACCATCAATTGGCAGCCAGCCGGCGGGGTCTGGCCCATCGCAAGGGATCTCTTCCTATCAACCCCAGCCAGCGAATCAACCGCTGCCACTAAATCAACCTCTGGCAGTACCGGGGTATCCATTTCCTCCGCAGTACGGCATACCGAGTTATCAAGCACCCGTGGTGATTGATCCATATACCGGGCTCCCCATTTCCAATCAGGTCATTCCGGTCCAGAATCAGGTACCAGCCCCCCGGACACCAGCGACCAGTGGCTCGAATAACACTCCTGCCAATAACAAACCCAATGGCCTCGGCGGTACCATCCCCGCCATCCCACCGGGCAGTGGCTCTCCTGTCACTGTCTATTCAGGCCCCGGCTCAGCCTCAACGGCGAATCCCTCTCCAGGGAATCCACCCAATACCGGGGCCGCCAACACACCTAATAATCGCTCTCTCACCCCTGCCCAAAGACGCCGGTTGGAGCGGTCTGGTAACGGCAGTACTGCTGACATCGCGTCCCGCTCACGTAGCGATCAACCTCCGTCACTGGGAAACGATCCAGGGCTCAACCCGAAACTCTCGGGTGGCAACAGCGCGTTTGATGGGCCAGAACTCCCTGGAATGAAGGCGGATTTTGCCCCTTCATCAACAGGCGATGCTTTACCTCCGCTCACACCCATTCCCGCCACAGGCTCGATTCCATCGCCTGGCTCGAATCCGGGCCAGGGGCCCATGTTCGCACCCTTGCCAGATGGTGTTCAGGATGTCAACGTCCCCCTGGGCCCATCGGTGCCAGCTCCGTTTCAGATCTACGTCACCTCACAGGAAAAATTCATCAATCGTTTCGTGGCCACGACTCGCCGCGAACCAGGCGAAGTGCGGGATTTTGTTCTCGGCGCCAATGTGGTTGGCGAACGCGATACCACCTCTCATGCGTGGCTGAATCTGCTTCCTTCGACCGATACTGCCCGAGGACAGTTTGTGCTCGAAGGACGCGGCCAGACTCGCACAACGGGCTACACCTCTCAGGCCGCGATCAACACTCAAGGGATTCAAGAATTCCGTGGTACCAAAGACGTCCTGTTTGATGGCTTCAAGCTCGCCACCAGGGCGGCTGTCATTCAGGCCCGCGCTCAGAATACACCCGTCAGTGCCCAAACGGTCTACTCCGGACGTCCCTTCATCGGGCCGATTGCCGAACGCATTGCCATGAGTGTCGCCCAGAGGCAACAACCTCAGGCCGAGATCATTGCCCGTGACCGTGTGGCCGAAACTGTCTTTGCGAGCTTCAATCGGGAAGTCGATCGAGAACTGGGCAATGCCAACGTCGATCTCAAGCGTCTCCAGGAACAGTTGGAAGATCTGACACTGATGCCATCCGTTCAAAGATGGTCATCCACCCATGCCCATCTGCAGTTTGCCGGTCAGTTTGGAGCCGACGCCCCGATTCTGCAGCCCATGCCTTCCGAAGCCCGACAAGATCATGCCGTCACATTATTTCTGCATGAGACCGTTTTGAATCGAGCCGCAGATCGTGCCAATCTGCGCGGCAAAGTCACCAGCGACCGAGAACTCAAAGAACTCTCGAATTGGCTCAAAGGGCTTGTCCCGGGGGCTGGCGAAGTCCCCGCACCAGCCGGAGCCGCATTCAAAGTCCCGAATATCGAAACGAAAATTGTCTTTGACGATGTTGAACCATTGAGGTTCCGCATTGATGGAGACGAACTGCTGATCATTCTCAAGGCTCAGTTCCAGCCCGGAGGTCAAGCCGTCCTCCCGCAAATGGAAGTCACGATCCCCGCAAAACTGGTGATCGATCAGCAGACCGTCCATCTCACCTTCGATAACATTCGTGTCAAATCCTTGACCGATGACCGCACAGCTACTCTTGGCATGGCCGAAGGGATTGTCCGGCAATCGATTCAAGCCAACTTCCCCCGGCTGTCGCTTCCGCGCCAGCTCCCACAAGAGCTCTGGAACCGCGAAGGCCAACCCCCCGTCTTCAATTACGCCCGCGCAGCGGATGGCTGGCTAGGCGTCGGCATCGACTGATCGCCCATCTGGAACCTCTCCCTCGCCTTCATAGGAGAGCGACACCTCTGGAACCCTCGCCCGCGTCTGCGTGGGAGAGGGAAGGGTGAGGTTCTTCTTTTCGCATTTCTCCAGACGTCTTGACGACGGGGGCAAGAAGTTCTTCGGATGGCACCACCTCCCCTTGCCTGCAAAATCCCTGCAATCACTTCAACCGGCCACGTTGCTCGTTGCGTCATCCGCGATGAAATAATCTCTGCTCTTCATCCACACCCACTCACATTTTCTGACGTAGCGTTTTCAGACTGAGTGTTTTCAAAATGTGTCTGGCCATCAATTCCCCATGATTGCCTGTCATTCATCACTTTCTCGGTTGTCGAGTGAAAACCTCCCTTGAGTTCTTCGATCAGGTCAGCACATCGACGTGATCGAGCCGACCGTCTGTAATTATTGGGGAACAGCACGTGAAGACGAGATTGCGCCATTCATCGGGGCGCCGCTCCAGCCGACTCGGCGCTGCCACGGTCGAATTGGCCATCTGCCTCCCCATCATCATTCTGGTGGTCTTCGGCTCGATTGAATCCGCCAACGCGATCTTTCTCAAAACCACACTCACACAAGCCAGTTATGAAGCGGCCCGCACCGTCACTTCAACAGGCGGCACCATGGCTGCGGCCCGCGCTCGCGGAGAAGAAGTTCTGGCGAGCCGCAATGTCTCCGGAGCCACAATCACCTTTACTCCCAACGTGACAGCCAACACACCCACGGGAACACTCGTCACTGTGGAAGTCAGTTCGCCCGCCACGAGCCTTTCAGGAATCTTCGACTGGTTTACCCGTCTGTCAAACATCAAAGCCAGTACCTCGATGGTACGCACTTGAGCAATGCTCCTCATAAGTTATTTACTATGCAGCACGTTCAGCCATCTCCCAATCGTTCATTACTCAAGGAGGCTCTTTTGCCTGCCTTGCAGCTCGGTCATCAACCACATCGCCAGGGGGCCATGCTGGTCCTGGTCGCTGTTGTGATTGTGGCACTTCTGGCCATGACGATGTTCACCGTCGATGTGGCCTACATGCAGTTGGTGCGCACCGAACTCCGCGCTGCGACCGATGCCTCTGCCAAAGCCGGGATGGAAGCGCTGCGTCGTACTCAGGATACGGAAGCAGCCATTGACGCCGCGATTGCCACTGCTGCTGCTAACAAAGTCGGTGGCCGATCTTTGACCCTCACTGCCGATCAAATCGAGTTTGGACTGGCTTTTCGAAATGTGGATAACTCCGTTTCATTCAATGCGGGGCAGTTGCCATATACTGCCGTCCGCGTGAACTCAGCGATGACTGAGTCCTCTGCCGCAGGGCCTGTCCCCCTGTTTTTTGGCAGTATCTTCGGGACGGGCCAGTTTGAGCCGACTCGATCAGCCGTCTCAGCAAGTACTGAAGTTGAAATCTGCTTTGCGATCGACCGGTCACACTCAATGTGTTTCGACCTGACGGGTGTCGATTGGTCTTATCCTCCCGGGACTCCACGCAATCCAGATCCCGTCGCATTTCCTCCGCATCCCACACTCAGTCGCTGGGCCTCACTCTCTCGAGCCATGCAGACATTTGTGAGTATTACCGCTTCTCAGGAACCAAAACCGCGTGTGGCGATGGTGACCTGGGCCTCCAAAATCACCCAGTCGAACTACGAAGGCAAACTCACCAAAACCAACAGTCCGGAAGTTTTTGTCGATGTTCCTCTTACAACCAATCTGGCCGACCTCAATCAGGCCATCAGAGGGCGTTCCGAAAAGGTCATGCTTGGTGCCACCAATATGGCTGCCGGAATCGATGAAGCTCGTAAAATCCTCAATGCCACAAAAAGTACGCGCCCTTATGCCCATCGAATCATCATTCTCATGACCGATGGTCTCTGGAATCAGGGGCGTAATCCGCTACTGGCTGCACAGGATGCCGCCAACGAAGGAATCGTGATACATTCCGTAAGTCTGTTGCCGCGTAGTGGAGATATCACACCACAGGTTTCCAGCACGACCGGTGGTGTCAATTACCCTGCCACCAACAGTGCCGCTCTCGAAGCCGCCTTCGCTGATATTGCTCGAACGTTGCCCATCGTTCTCACGGAATAATATTCGTCCTTCCCTTGGGCCGCTGTATTCGTCCAAACTAATCCAGGCACTTCGAACCGTCTGTCTACAGAGAGAACTTTCGAGACCATGCAGGCCAGATCCATCCAGCACAATCCTTCACGATGGCATCATCGATCCACTTCCCGCCGGGGTGCGCTATCGGTCGAACTTTCACTGACGATCCCGGTGTTGTTCGCAATCTTTTTTGGCGCTGTCGAAGTGACTCGTCTGAATATGCTCAGGCATACCATTGAAAATGCCGCCTACGAAGGGGCCCGGCAGGGAATCATTCCCGGCGCTACGGCAGACTCCGCACGAAATGCTGCTCTGGCAGCTCTGAATGCCGTCGATGTGCGGGATGCCATCGTGCGCGTCTCCCCCACCGTCATCGTGCCATCCACATCCCGGGTCACGGTCGAAATCGAAGTCCCCGTCGCCAGCAACAGTTGGGGAACCTCGTCATTTGTAGGGCTCGACAACTTAACCCGCTCTTGCACACTCAGCCGCGAACTTCTGGCTTTTTGAGATTACAAGAATCAAAGCACCGTGCCATGCTTGCGGCTCTGAGCAAGCATGTTTTTGCATTCTTTAAGACGAGATTTCAAGCAACAACACATATCGGAAACATGAACACAAACACCCGGAGCATGCATCTCGGCAAAGAGCATGCTCCGGGTGCTGTTGTTTGGTCTCATACCAATCAAAGTGAGTGCCCATTGCAAGGCAGTCCAGGTCATGTGATCGGTACTGAGACGAGTCGGTCACGCGTCATCGCTATCGCGCAACTTGGCGAGAATCGAAAGGTCTTCCAGAGTTGTCGTGTCCTGAACCGACTCCCGACCAGCCGCAATATCTCGCAAGAGTCGGCGCATGATCTTGCCACTGCGAGTTTTCGGAAGTGCCGCTGTATAGCGGATCTTGTCAGGTGTCGCGAGAGCACCAATCTGCTTGCGGACATGCTGAATCAGATCTGCAGTCAGAGAGTCTGAACCCTCGGAATCCGCCGTCTTCAACGTCACGAAACAGCAGATACCTTCCCCTTTAATTTCATGCGGGAAGCCCACGACAGCCGCCTCAGCCACTGCCGGATGAGCCACCAGTGAACTTTCCACTTCCATGGTACTCAAGCGATGCCCGGAAACATTGAGCACATCGTCCACTCGGCCCATCACCCAGATGTCGCCATCAGCATCACGTCGGGCCCCATCACCGGCAAAGTAAGCTCCTTCAATCGTGCTGAAGTAAGTCTGCTTGAATCGCTCATGATCCCCATAAAGCGTGCGCAGCATACTGGGCCACGGTTGCTTCATCACCAGCAGCCCACCTTCGTTGGCTTCAAGTGGCGTTCCCTCTTTGCTGACAATCTCTGGCACCACACCAGGTAATGGTCGCGTACAACTTCCAGGTTTAGTTGCCGAAACACCTGGCAGCGGGCTGATCATGATCGCCCCGGTTTCGGTCTGCCACCAGGTATCCACAATCGGGCAGCGTTCCTGACCTATCATGCGGTGATACCACATCCACGCTTCCGGATTGATGGGCTCACCCACCGAACCCAGCAGTCTCAAGCTCGAAAGATCCCGGCTCTGCGGCCAATGATCGCCCCACTTGATAAAGGCTCGAATGGCCGTCGGTGCGGTGTAGAAAATACTGACGCGGTACTTCTCGATAATCTCCCAGAAGCGGCCCTCATCCGGCCAGTTCGGGGCCCCTTCGTACATCACGACTGTCGAGCCATTCGAGAGCGGCCCGTAGACCACATAGCTATGCCCCGTAATCCAGCCAATATCGGCAGTACACCAGTAAGTGTCTTCTTCCTTCAGGTCAAAGACCCAGCGGCTGGTCATCGTTGTTCCCAGCAAGTATCCCGCTGTCGTATGCAGCACACCTTTGGGTTTGCCAGTACTTCCTGATGTATACAGAATGAAGAGCGGGTGCTCACTGTCGACTGGTACCACATCGCAATGTGGATCCACGTCACTCATCAGATCATGCCACCAGTAGTCGCGGTCAGTCTGCATGTGAACCTGCTGACCCGTCCGCCGGACGACCACTACCTTCTGCACGGTGTGGCTCTTGGTCAGACTTTCGTCAACGGCCGACTTCAGTGGAACTTCCTTGCCACGCCGCCAGCCACCATCTGCCGTCACGATGATTTTGGCCTGAGCATCGTTGTTTCGATCAGCGACCGCATCGGCACTGAAGCCACCAAAGATGATCGAATGAGTCGCGCCAATTCTGGCGCAGGCCAGCATGGCAATTGCCAGCTCAGGAATCATGGGCATATAGAGCGTGACTCGATCACCCGTATTGACACCCAGCTTCTTGAGCACATTCGCGAACTTGCTCACTTCCCGGTGCAGATCGTTGTACGTCAGCACGCGCGTGTCGCCTGGTTCGCCTTCCCACAGAATCGCTGCCTTATTGCGCCGCCAACTGGTGAGATGTCGATCAACACAGTTTTCGCAGGCGTTAATCTGCCCCCCCGTGAACCAGCGCGTTTCGGGCATTTCTCCCGAAATGACTTCCTTCCACGGTGTGATCCACTGCAATTCCTGTGAAAGCTCTCCCCAGAAACCGGCTGGGTCGTCTTTCGCCTTCTGCCACATCGACTGATATTGCTCTTCACTCGAAATGTGTGCCTGTGCCGAGAATTCACTCGCAGGCAGAAACTTTCGAGTTTCCTGGAGCGTGCTTTGAATACTGCCAGAGTTCGTCATGCGGTCGCTCCGTGATGTCTGTCGAGAAGTGAGTGCTTGCGATTGGAGTTTTTTCTGTCTCAGCCAAATGACCGGTTCGAGCTTATTTCGGATGAAAAGTGAGACCGGGGATTTGGTCGAGATGGCTGATCAGAATATTCACATATAAACCACTGGCCCAGAGTTTAGGTCGATTTTTGACGCAGTGTCAATCGCCGCCATTTCGGTAAGTCGGTCTTCAGACAAAACAGCGGCTAAGGAAGCGACCACACGATCTTGCGAGCCGCCGCGTTGACCTCTGTTCTGGGTTGAGCATCCGCAGGAATTCCTGTGGCCGATGTTCTCAATTTGCCAAGCTTCTCGGCAAAGTCAGCCAGATCATTCACCGGGCCAATCTCCACAATCGTCTGACCTCCCAGAGTACTGGTCACATATTCAGATTCATTGGGTTTCGGGCAGATCGAAACCATCTGATCCAGTACCTGAGTTAACTGCTCTCCTCCCAATGGCCGATTGATCAAAATCGTCACTTTTTGAGGTGGGCCCACTTGTGGTAGCGACCGGGCCGATTCCGGGCTTAGTCTCTCAGAGATCTTGGCCAACTCTTCCCCAATCGAACTAAAAGCCGGGAGCATGCCACTGGCATCGGTCGCTGCATCAATCCGCAGAATTTGTGCTTCGATTGCCGCCAGGTTCGCCATGACATCAGGCCTCAATTCTTCCCAGTCAATCCGGCCAAACTGTCGCCCCCATTCTCGAGTCTCCTCCAGAAAATCGGGCCAGGCTTGCGCCATCGATCGCGGCACAAAAGCATCTTCCACCTGAACAAACTCAATGCGCTGTGATTGCCCCGTCAGAGGATCCTTGAGCACCACAATCGAAACGCCTTCTTCTTGCGAAGCTTCCGTGCTGGTTTCCAACCGGCACAGAAGCTCAAAAGGCGTCTCACCACGCAGTTCGGCTTCATAAGCCATGCGGCCCATCACCCGCCGACCGGATTCGCGGAGAATCTCTTCGACAGTTCCTCGACGCAATTGATCGAGTTCTGTCACTCTCGAAAACGCCAGAAGGTTGATCACTTCAATCAACTCCTGAAAGTTTTGTTCAATCCTCAAGGGCGTGGATTTCCCTTCGCTGGCGGAAGGGGATGGAAGATTCCCAGAAACGCTTCCATCAGTTTTTTCTGTTTGCTGGCGTTCCAATTCAGTAGCAAATGTGTTGAGCGAATCCTTCATGAGCGGGAACTTTGCCTTCATCGTAAGGCCAAACCGCCCCAACACATAAAATGATCGACTCCAGATCATGGTATCCATCGACCAGGCAGCTTCATGCATGGCTTCATTCAGATCGTTTCGCCACGACTTCGGAAGAAACAGTACAAATCGCTCGGGTTGCCGCTTTCTGATGCCTTCGAGGAGAAAATCAACCGTCTCTTTGGCGTTGGTTCGAGGCGGTTCCGCCGGTGGTTCTGTCAGGTCGGCACTGATCGTCGGATCGGGCTGAGGTCTCGGTGGCCTGACAAACTTCTTGAAACTGTGTGCGGGAAGTTCTTTCTGCTCTTCGAGATACTCTTCCGCTTCGCTCTGGCAACCCGCCAGGCACAACAGGCTGCACCACAACATGCTGCCAATCCACACATTCCACATGCCGCCAGTCCAATCGAGCACCGTTCGCTTCGCACCAGGTCGCTTAGTACTTGACCAACGCATCACGACTCTGCTGCCAGGCTCTGATGTTCGAGAATCGCAGATCGACAGATTCATGCCGGACATCCTGCACAGAAGTTTGAAACCGCAAGAAGACAACGCGATGAGCGCTAAAAAACGACCACTTGAGCTTACTCATTCCGGGGCGAGGTTTCGAACTCTGTTTCGATCAACTCCTGTTCAACTGGCATTTCATCACTATTGACGGCATCGCTTGCTGGCGGGCCTGAGCCGGATACGCAACTCCCCCAAACTAGTAGGCTTCGACAGCAACAGGTTGATCTTTCCGGGCCGAGAGCAGGCAGGCTTCGAGAACCAGTTGCGTCTTCAGGGCCATCTCTGGCCAGTAACTATCGGGCCTATTCGTCAATACGTTGTTCGAGAAAGTGCGGAACATATTCGTCTCTTGAGCCGTTGACCCACCTGTCGCGATTTCATCGACGGCATGATAACGCTCATGGTTTTCCATCCGCATGAAGCAGCCTTCAGCCACGACCTGTGCCTGATGAGACGACCAGCGACTGGCAGTTCCAAACCAGGGCAACACAAAATCATCGAGACAGACATATCCCTTCTCACCACTGAAGTGGGCCCACTGCTGGGTTTCCGTATGGAATGAACAATAAAAACTGGCGGTTGTGCCTCCCTCAAAATCAAGTTCCGCAGAGAATTCGGTCGGCACGCCATTCCCGGTTGTTTGCAGACAACGTGCGCGAGCCGTATGAGGCATCTGACCGCGCAAACCACAAAGTGTCATACGAATGTTATACCAGCCAAGATCACCCAGGCAGCCCAGTGGTTCGAGCTCATCACTGGCACGAATATTCTCCTTGAAGAAACTCTCCGGGGCATGGAAAGAAAAGTGAGAGCAGATTCGCCGCACACGCCCCACTCGCTCGCTATCCATGATCTGCGCCACCATCGGTTCCAGCCGGGCACTGTGCATGAACATCACACCATCCATGAACTGAAGGTTCGCCTTTCGGGCAGCAGCCACAATCTCCCGGAGATCACGAACTGAGACCGTCACCGGCTTCTCAGACAGGACATGTTTGCCCGCAGCAATCGCTCGAAGAATCCACTCTTTCCGCACTCCCGTCGGCAAAGGAATATAAACCGCATCCACCTCGGGATGTGCCAGCAATTCTTCATAGCTTCCCAGGGCCTGCACCTCATGAGACTGAGGCACACTCCCCTGGCACTCTCGAATGAAACTCTGGCTGCGTTCCAGGCTCCGGCTGGCGACGGCGATTAAACGCGAATTCTCGGCCCAGCGCAACCCCTGCCAGTTCTTTCGCGCAATAGCAGCAGCACCCATGATCCCCCAGCGACAGGGCTTGCCCGTAATCGAGGCCGACGATGCTTGAACGGACATGATGACGACCTTCTCAGTGCATATTCATAAGGAGTGAATTGTATTCTCAGAGAGCCGACACAAAGACCGGCTTTTCGCGGAGGCGAACGATTGGAAACATGACAGACTTTCATGTTGTTCTAGCGGCCACAAGCCCGTATCGACAAGCGCACAAACCGTAAGCTCGTCAACGATCTCAGTTTCCAGCCAAACAATCTCAGTGATTCGCTGATCAATACGATCGATCTCTGCAAATGTTCTCAGCGGTTCATACCTCAGGAATTTTCAAAAAGCTCTGTCAGTGAAGAAAACTGTGAGGGGAGGAGAACGTCCTGAGCAGGATCACGGCAGATCTGGATGGCGCTGAATCCTGCTCTTCTGGCAGCTTCAACATCATGCTCATAGTCATCGCCCACCATGAAAATTTGTGCCGGACTGATCGATTGGCTCATCGTTCCAGCTGCTTCAAAGACGGCACGATAAAATTCTGCTGCAGGTTTTCGCCAACCCACCTGGCTCGAAATCAAGAGTTCGTCAAATCGATCAAGCAGCGAAAATCCCGAGAGAATCTCGATCAATCGTTTGTCAAAGTTACTGGCCAGCAGGACCTTGATGCCAGAGGCTTTCAACGCGTCGAGTGTGGGAACCACATCCGGGAAGAGTCGCCAGGAGCCCGGGTTAGCAAACTTATGCCAAAGCTCGTCAAAGCAGTCGTCAATCTTTTGTGGTGGCAATTCTTGGAAAACCGTCGCCACGACTTCACGCCAGAATCTGATCTCTTCAGCGTGAGATGTTTGTGTTCCTGTCTGCCGGGATCGATAGGCCATTCGAAATCGCGAACCGACCTCGACTTCCGAAAGTGTGCTTCCTCTTTGAAGGCCAGCTCGATGATAAATGGCGACAATCGATTCAAAGGGCGTGATGATCGTGCCAAAAGCATCCAAGGCCACACAACGAATCGATCGGTCTTTCAGAAATCGATGAGTCATGACGACTTACTGCCGGGTGTTTCTCATTAGCCTTCGACATGACACTACGTGGAAGACTGATCCGTATAGGGAAACAAATTAAACTCGGGTCATCGCGCGAAATCGAACATATCCCGCCGTGAAAAACGCGAGCGAAAAACACAGGAGAACGGCACAACTCTGCAAGACCACAGGAGTATCCACGACTCGACGAGTCAGGATCACATCGAAGCCAATCAGTGACCACGCATGCGGAGTCGCGAGGCTAATCGTCTGCATGACAGGTGGCAGCCAGTCGCGCGGCATAAAACAACCACTGATCGAGGCCAGCAGAATCACCAGTGAGGTTCCATAGGCCGCCACCTGCTGATCCGTCTGCACAATCGTCGCCAGCAGCAACCCCAGTGATGTCGCTGCCAGTGAAGTACAGATCATCATCGGGATCAGCCAGACAGGATCCGGGCCCCACGACATCTGAAAGAACAACTTACCCGCCACAAACAACAGACAAACCTGCGTGAGCGACACCAGAAAGAATGGCAGCGTCTTGCCAATCAGAATCCCCGAAGCCGGAATCGGAGCAATCCGCAGTCGGTCCAATGTCCCCCGGTCGCGCTCCGCCAGAAAAGAACGGGCCATGATATTGACCACAAAGAACACGAACATCACCGTGAAGCCCGGCACCAGAATCAGATAAACATTGGCAGCGGCATTTTCCTTTGGCTTAGCAACCACTGGTTGATCCGCAGTCGGTACCGCTGAATCAACAGCGCCACTGGCAGTCGATTCCACTTTTGTGCTTGCGGCAGCGTCAGGCGATGTCTCGTTAGAGGGAACTTCCGTGGAAGATGGTGCCTCGTTATCAACATCCTCGGGAGACGTCGCGCTGTCATTGAAGAATCGACGCGTCAAGGCATTGCGGCGGCCCACAATCGGTGCAATCACTTTGAGAAGATCAGAGAGTAACGCCGCCCGGAACATCTCGGCATCGACCAGACCGGGCCGCAAATCAAGTGTCAGATCAATGGCACTTAATCCCCCCGAAAGCTGACCATGATCGGGATCGAGCACATCCCGTAATCCCAGTTCATCAACTTTCGCAGTGAACTCCGGGCCAATCATCAACGCTCCATCCACCCGGCCCAGATCGACGAGGCTTTGAGCTTGCCCCGCATTCGTCGCAATCTGAACATCGAGATTAGGACGGCTCTGATATCTCTCGACCAGCATATTGCCATACTCGCTGGTATCGGCATTGGAAATCGCCAGTCGCGGCGCCTTGCGAGTATCTCCGCCCGTGAGAAGCTGGCCTGTGGACATCCCCACAATCGCAATGAAGACCATTGGCAGAACCAATAGCGTCACCAGTGGCCGGCGATCTTTGAGAAGAAGTTTCAGATCCTTGATGGTCATCAGCAGGAACAATCCGAAGCTCCTTGTCCACGTCGATTCAAACTGAAAATGTTCATCGATGGCCGTTCATCACCAATCGAGGTTTCCCCCGCATCGTTTTTTGAACGACTCAGGCGCTTACTCGACTGGCTTCACCATCCACTTTTCCGCGTCTGTGTCTACAATGAAGAGATTCACTGTTCTACGGAATCTCCAGTAATGTCCGAAAACTCAGAAAGTTCTGATAATCCCGAGTTTGACGAGGGTACACCCTTGGCAGCAATGCCCGAGGATCGTCTTTTGTCCGGTGAACGACTTTTACCGCGTGAGAAAGTGAAAACTTTCCCCACGACACCCGGCGTCTATCTCATGAAGGATGCTCGTGGTCGCGTAATCTATGTCGGAAAAGCGGTCAACTTAAGAAGTCGCGCGGGAAATTATTTTACCAGGCAGGCCGCCATCGACCGGCGGACGGCAGACCTCATCCCTGAAATTCACGATATCGACTTCCTCCATGCCGATTCGGAAGTCGATGCCCTGCTGCTTGAATCGCGATTGATTAAAGATATTCAGCCGCGATTCAATTCCGATTTAAAAGACGACAAGACATTCCCTTATCTGCAGATCACCACGCGCGAGCCCTTTCCACGAATTGAGTTCACCCGCAGGCCGAAATCTCGCGGGGTGAAACTTTTCGGGCCATTTACCAGTGCTCGAAAACTACGCGGAGCCATCGCGGTTCTGCAAAAGATTTTCCGCTTTCGCAATTGCTCGCTCGATATCGACCCGAATGAAGAAAAATGGCGATGGTTTCGCCCTTGTCTGCTGGCCAGTCTCGGACAATGCACCGCTCCCTGCAATCTCAGGATCTCCAAAGAAGATTACCGGCGGGATGTGCGCCGGTTGATCATGTTCCTCGAAGGAAAGAAAGAGCGTTTGCTCAAGGTGATGAACCGCGAGATGCTGGAGGCTTCGAAGGAACTCAAGTTCGAGAAAGCTGCCCGCCTGCGTGATCAGATCAAAGCTTTGATGACCTTGCAGGAACGCGGCGATCTGGCATCCCACGCACAACCCGAAGCATTCTACGTCGATCCCAAAAAAGGGCTCCTGGGGCTCAAGAAAGTCTTTGGTCTCTCAACTTTGCCACGCCGGATTGAAGGTGTCGATATTGCTCATCTGCAAGGTGGGGAGACCGTCGCCAGCCTGGTGCAGTTTATTGATGGAGTCCCCTTCAAGCAGGGATACAAACGATTCAAGATTCGCACTGTCGATGGTGTCGATGACTTTGCTTCGATGAGAGAAGTCGTGAGCCGCCGCTTTCGCAGGCTCGATCAGGAAGGGGAAAATTTCCCGGATATTCTGCTGATCGATGGAGGCAAAGGCCAGCTCGGCGCCGCCATGGAAGCGCTCAAATCCATCGAAGTCGAACTTCCACTGGTGATCTCGTTGGCCAAACGCGAAGAAGAGATCTTCCTGCCCGGCGAGAGCGAGCCGAAGGTTCTCAGCCGCCACTCGTATGCCCTGCGGCTATTGCAATCCGTCCGCGATGAATCGCACCGCTTCGCCCAGCAGTACCATCATCTTCTCAGACGAAAGTCCACGTTTGGAGAAGAGTAGCTAAGAGGAGAGAAACAACGTTCTCAATTTCTGATTCATTGACACATGCTGTTGAGGAACGACTGAGTTCCATCCCAAGTCACCATTCTCACACCACTCAGAATCGGAGTCTCCATCACCGTGAATTGGGTGAAGCAAGTAATTTGCGATGCTTTTGGTAAATTGATGCATCCCGGAACTTTAGGACCCTTAAGGTACCTTACGGTCGCAAATCATCGGCAATTATCGCCGATAAAGAAATTCGTGTCGGCAGAGTGCGATGTGAACTTGAGGGAAAATCTTTCCGGGTTGACCAATTTTTCAGCATGACCTATATCCGACGCTGAGAGGGCAGGATGCCATCTCGAATTGAATCGCCGCGCTATCATTTGCCGCAATGGAACTGCGACATGAGGCCCCCACAAACACCACGGATGAAACCTCCACAACCAACGGTGGTGATGTTCTGTGTATTGCTGTTTGGCGCCCTCGGATATTCCGGTTGCAGCTCTCCCAACCATTTCTCAACGCGAACATTGCCCCCCCAACTGATCGCCAAAAAAGCGGATAATGCCCAGACTCTTGACCTCTCCAAGTTAGCCACACAGTACCCCAGTAATGAATTGATCGGCACTGGCGACGTCGTCGAAGTCACCATTGCGGCTGGCCTGGGAGCCACTGAAGCCGTAATTTTTCCCACACGTGTTGGTGAAGATGGCACTGCCAATATTCCCGTCGTTGGCCCGGTGGAACTCGCCGGGATGGAGCTTTCGGATGCTGAAGGGGCCATTGCTTCCGTTGCCGTCAGCCGTGGTTTGTACCGCCAGCCCCATGTCACCGTGACGATGAAACGCCGCCGCTTGAACAGAATTACGGTTCTGGGCGCCGTCAATAAACCGGGTGTTGTCGAATTGCCTCGCGATGCCAGCGATCTCCTCGCTGCCATTGTGGCTGCTGGAAATCTTTCACCCACTGCCGGCACCCATGTTGAAATTCGCAATCCGGACAAAGGTGCTCCCTCACCCACGCGGAACAGTGATCCCATTGCCCGGGTTAGTGGTCAGACCGAGACGGGTAACCCCAATGACATCAAGGCCGGTGTAGGAGCGAAGAAGACCTTACAGATCGATCTCGTCTCTGCTGTGAAAGAAGGGCGAGGTACGGAATATCGACTGGAAGATGGTGCCGTGATCAACGTGGAAAGGCACGATTACCAGCCTTTGCAGGTCATTGGTCTGGTGACCAAGCCCGGAAAGTTCGACTTCCCCGTAGGAAAAGACATCCACGTTCTTGACGCCATTGCGATTGCCGGTGGTGTCTCTTCCAAAGCGGCCAATAAGATCTACGTCATCCGCCAGCGAACAGACAGCAGCGATCCCGCCGTCGTCACCGTGAGTATGCAAAAGGCCAAGTCCAACGGACAGGAAAATCTCTTACTGCAACCAGGAGATGTCGTTTCGGTCGAGCAGACCGCTGCGACCGTTGTGCTCGATACGATCACCCAGGTGATTCGCTTCACCGTCGGTGGAAGTGCCGCAATCTTCTAAGGCTTTATGAGTTTATTTAAAGCCATATTCACCAGGAATTCAGCCAACTTGAAGTCGTGATTCAACTCCCAATGAAGTAGTGAGAAAGTCTTCTGCCAATGTCTGTATCGCCCGAATATGAATCCGGTTTGCCAGGGTCAAGTACCCTGATGATGCCGGAGGCGAACACCATGCAAACGCTCATGCGTTTCTGGCGGAGCGTACAGTATCGCAAAGGGCTGATTATTCTCGCAGTCCTGGCAGCCAGTGCTTTAGGAGCTGCTTACTACATGGTTTCGACCCGATATTACGAGTCGAAAGCCGAACTTCTCATCCTGCAGACAGGCAGTAAAGTCCTGGATGGTGCTCCCGAAGGAGCTGCCATGAAAGACCTCATGCCCACTTATGAACGCATCATGCAGGGCGATATCGTTCTGGCAGATGCGGCTCAAAAACTGCCTGTGAAATACCGCACTGACTTTCGAGGAGTCGCCCCTGCCGATTGGCCGGGCGTCCTCAAGAAAATGGTAACTGTCCGCTCTGCCCGACAGACCAACGTGCTCGAACTGACTTGCCGCTCGCGGGATCCCAAAGCCGCCGCTGCCATTCTGTATGCCGTTCTCAGCGCCTCTATCGATTTTCTCAATAAGAACCACCAGGGAACTTCGCAGGAAATCCTGCAGATCCTCTCCAAAGAAAAAGTCGAACTCGAACAGAAACTGGCCACAAGAGAGGCAGAACTCATCGAGCTGCGCGGGCGCTCATTGACCTTCGTCAGCAACGGTACGGATAACGCCACGAACGTGGCCGTTGCGCGCGTGGTCAGACTCAACGAAGAGTTCATGAAAGCCAAAGAAGAAACGTTGCGGGCGACGGCTCAACTCGCGGCTCTCGAACAGGCCATTTCCCGCGGCGAAGATGTCCTCCAGTTTGCCATGGCCAGTCTCGATGTCGTGGGCAAGCAGTTCATGATGGGAGAACTGGGCCTCGATTCCCAGGAAGGCATGGCCATCAGTCGTATGACGGAACAACTGCTGCAAGAGCAGGCCAAAATGCGGACGGCTCTCGAAAGCTATGGCCCCAATCACCCCAAAGTCATGGAGCTTCGCGATGCCATCCAGGCCAAAGAGCAGTGGATGGCCAGCCGCAGGCAAGTCACCATCGACCGACTCAAACAACTCCGCATGGAAGAACTCACGCCGCGTCTGCTGCAAATGGCCAGACAACGCGTGCAGCATTCCCAGCAGCACGAGGCCTCTGTCAGTACTCAATTCGATATTGAAAGGCAGAATGCACTTTCACTCAACGGTGAACTGGCCAAGCTCGAAATTCTGCAGATGGATACCAAGCGTTTGCGCGCTTTTTACGATCTCGTCCTTGAGCGAATTCGTGGCATTGATCTTGGTAAAGACAAAGGCATTCGTACGGCTGTCGTCGGAGAACCCAAGGTCAATCCCAGGCCCGTGCATCCCAAATTGTCACTGACAGTCGCTGTCTCGCTGATGGCCGGAATCTCTCTGGGCCTGGCATTGGTGTATCTCGCCGATCTTCTGGACGATCGTTTTCGCTCGCCAGAAGAGACCAGCTTGCAACTGGGGGCTCCCGTTCTTTCGTTTATCCCATCACTTCCTACATACGATGGGAACGGCCTCGACTCCGTTCATGCCTTTGTCGCACCGCATGAGTCTTCGACAGAAGCCTTCCGCACCTTACGTACGGCGATTCAGTTTGCCGGAGACGATATCCGCCGTCTGGTCATCACGAGTACCGAACCAGGCGATGGTAAGACCACCGTCTCGACGAACCTGGCTGTGGCTTATGCTCAATCC
>JAIXUU010000202.1 GCA_027483405.1 Planctomyces sp.
CAGTTCATCACTGATACCAATCAGATCGAAGTACTCCGTCAATCCGCGCCGTTCGAGAGAGGGCCGGCAGGCTGTCGTCTGGTTCGCAATGATTCCCAGCCGGTAATGAGCACGCAGTCCCTGCAACATCTCGATGGCATGCGGGTTGAGCAGATGAAATTCGTCGTAGCGATTTCTCAGCTCGTTCGAAACATACTGACTCCAGGTCGAGTAGCGCTCAGGAGTGAGGCGGGACTTTGCGAGACGTGAGATGATCCATTGCTGGCCACGCTTTGCTTCGGCTTCACGGACCGACATTAACTCGCTGAATGTCTGCTGAGGATTGGTTTCCTGCAAAGCCTCAAACAGCGATAAATAGCCAAAGAACGCCTGCTGATCGTCATTGAAAAGGACATTTCCAATGTCGAAAAAAATCCATTTCAGCATGTTCGATCAATCCACCAGCGATCGATTGAGAGACTCATAACGATCTTTGAGATATTGCCGTAATCGTTCGTCACCTTCCCGGAAGTGTGGCGCAATCTCGACGGCCCAGAACTCCGCACCATGGCTCGAAACTTGGGGAATTTTTACAAGGTCCTTCATGGTCGTCAGCAGCCACCGGGCCCCATGGGCATTGGCGAGCAGTCCCAGTTCATCGAGATCCTGTGAAGTATAGTGATGGTGGTCATCAAAAATCTGAAGCGTACCCCTCATCTGCCCACTGGCCGCAGGTAACCAATGCTTTAATAGCTGCACAAAACCTGTGGGATTACCGATGCCGCAGAATGGCAGATAAGCCACCGATTCCAAATCCGAAAGCGATCTCGTCTCGCCTTGGATATTGATCAATCGCGAGGGGCGAAATTCGACCTCCAGAATGCGATCCTCGGGCACAAACTTCAGGAGCTTTTCCCGCAGGCTGCTCAATTGTTGTTGACTCACCATCTCGCTGCGAGTGACCAGAAACCAGTCGGCACGCATCAATTGAGAAAGTGGTTCACGCAACATCCCTCGTGGCAACAGATAGCCGTATCCAAACGGGTGTGTGGCATCGATTATGACCAGTTCGACATCACGGGCCAGTTGACGATGCTGCATGCCATCATCGAGTACAATGGCGGGCCTCTTCAGAGTTTGAGCCGGAAGAAGCGAGGCCAACCATTCGGCGGCAATTCTCGCCCGCTGCCGATTCTGCAGGTGAGGCACACCGGGGCAGATCCGGTCGAGCACAGCTTTTTCGTCATTCGACCCCGCTTGGGTGGCTCCGTAACCTCGGCTCAAAATCGCGATTTGCGCCTGATTTTCAGGCTTTTCACCAAGTGCAAGTTGATGCAAGGCCTGCACCACCCAGCCCACGAGAGGCGTTTTTCCCGTTCCTCCCGTCGTAATGTTCCCCACACTCACCACAAAGGCCGGTAACCGCCGGCTCCGCAGCCAGCCCGTCTCATAAGCCACATTGCGGCACAGCACCACGAACCCATAACCGAGGCTCAGAACCCACAAGCAGCTACGCAGCAACCTCGCTCGCAAAGAGCGATCTGCTCCCGATTGCACACCATGGATCCACGACAGATTCATGCTCCCTCAATCATTCCTCAGGCCTCCGGCCAGTAATCTCTTCAAACTTTTCAAGAGTCCGCAGCACAAATTGATGCTTCAATGCCGGTCGTCAACATGCGGCACAGCTCCAGGTGGAGTGTACCACATGGCAAAGCCATAAATCTGTCGATGAACTGAGATCCATTCAGCGAGACAAACAGTTTTTTGAACTTATCGCCAGTAGGTGCGATCCAACGCGCGGTAATTAATGGCTTCGGAAAGGTGATGAGCTTCGATTTGTGCAGTCCCTTCCAGATCGGCAATTGTCCGGCTGATGCGCAGCAGCTTATCGTGGGCTCTGGCCGAGAGGCCCATCGATTCCATGGCATGTTGCAGTAGTTGCTCGGCATCTTTTTTGAGCTTGCAGAACTTCCTGAGCTGTTGAGGTGCGAGCCGGGCATTCAGGGGCTGTCCCCCTTGTTTTGCCCTTTCCTGCTGAATTTCTCTGGCAGAAATGACCTGCGAGCGCATCTGCTCACTGGATGTTCCCGCTTGTGCGTCTGAGAGATCTCGAAAGGGCACGGGCGGCACCTCAATATGGATATCGAGCCGATCGAGAAGTGGGCCGCTGATCTTTCCGAGATAACGTTCGACCTGAATGGGAGTGCAATTGCATTGCTTCCGAGGGTCGCCCCGATAGCCACACGGGCAGGGATTCATGGCCGCCACCAGCATGATGCTGGCTGGGAACGTCAGGCTGGCTAAGGCACGCGAGATCGTCACCCGCCCTTCTTCCAGTGGCTGACGGAGGACCTCGAGTGTCTTTCGATTGAACTCTGGAAGTTCATCGAGGAAGAGCACTCCGTGATGTGATAACGAGAGTTCACCCGGAGTCGGCACGCTCCCGCCACCCACCAATCCCGCTTCACTGATGGTATGATGCGGCGTGCGAAAGGGGCGATTCATCAAGAGAGGCTGTCCGGGTTGCAGGCGGCCGACCGAACTGTAAACCCTTGTTGTTTCAAGACTTTCATCGGGCGATAGTGGTGGCAATATCGTCGCCAGCCTTGACGCCAATAATGTCTTTCCAGTCCCTGGGCTGCCAATCATGAGCAGATGGTGCCCGCCGGCAGCAGCGACTACGACCGCCCGCTTGGCACTCTCCTGCCCTTTGACATCGGAGTAATCAACCGTGTATTGGCCATATTCCTGCTGGGCCTTCGTCCACGAAAATGGAGCTGGTTCGATCGTCAGATGTCCCGTGAGAAATCCCGCAGCTTCTGTCAGTGATCCCGCAGGAATCACCTGGATCCCTTCGACCACAGCCGCTTCCTGAACATTGGCGGCTGGGACAATCAAACCTCGGCGCCCTTTCTGGCGACAGCTAAGTGCCATCGACAGCACACCTTTGACGGGACGTAGCGATCCATCCAGCGCCAGTTCGCCCACAGCATCAAACTCTTGCAGCAGGTCGGACTCGAGTTGCCCACTGGCGACGAGCATTCCTAAAGCAATAGGAAGATCAAACGAAGCCGCATCTTTCGGGAGATCCGCCGGCGAAAGATTGATCACAGTATGGTCGACAGGCCGCTGATATCCACTGTTGACCAGTGCCCGCTCAATCCGATGGGTGCTCTCGCGTACAGCCGCCTCCGCCAGACCAACCAGAGTCGTTTTGGGAAGGGCCCCCGGAGAAATATCGACTTCGACATCAATAGCAACGGCATCAATCCCCAAGAGGGAGTAAGTCATCAGCCGTGCCAACATGTGCAGAGCCTTTCCTCAACCAGAATCTTCATCAAGCCACCATGATCTTCGGCACTACGCCCTGATTGTTCAAACGAACAGATTGACCATTGTGACGACGACTATCAAGTGCGGAATTTTGGCAATCGACTCGTGATCAGGCAGGTAAACAAAGCAGAATTGAACGGATCGAAGAGCGACCCATGCGATTCAATTTCAGCATGGTGGAAATACTGAGTTTAATAAGATGGAATACTGGCCACGTACTGATACTCGAAATGCAATCAGTATCACGAAGAATGTGTTCGTATGTTCATTTTAATCAAGCCCAGCTGTTGGTGCCGAGATTCGAAATCCCATATTCAGTTTCCGCGATCAGATATCCTTAACATTCTTTAATTTCAACGTTTACAGCTGATTCTCTTTTTTCCGCCACTTGCCGAATGGCAGATTGAGAAGTAAACTTCATATCAATGACCTTTTGATTGTTGATGCTTTTTTTGAAGTAACCAATCAAAGAGGCTCGGCAAAACGTATCAGTAGTTGTTCGTACTTCAATCATTGTTTTTATGGAGGCTGCAGCATGAAGAAAAACCGCGGATTTACGTTGATTGAACTCCTGGTGGTGATTGCGATCATCGCCATTTTGATTGCACTGCTTTTGCCGGCTGTGCAGCAGGCGCGGGAGGCTGCCCGTCGAACACAGTGCCGCAACAACCTCAAGCAGTTGGGGCTTTCGCTGCACAATTATCATGATGTTTTTGGCACGTTTGTCTTCCGCCGCGGTGGCACAGGTGGCCAGTGGGATGCAGTGCCCCGCAACAACAACGAACGCCGCAGTGGCGTGATCAGCCTGCTGCCTTACATGGATCAGGCACCACTCTACAATCGCATTGAAGCTGGAGACCTGACGGGAACCACCAATGGTGGCACAGCCGTGGGGCCTGGCGGTAACCAGGCATGGACTTCTGGCCCCGGTGGCGGATGGTCAGTATGGAACGTGGCTGTGAATGGCCTGCAGTGCCCGTCGGATTCCTTCTCAGGGAGTGTTGGTTGCAACAACTACATGTTCTCACTGGGTGATTCAGTCAACAATGCGGAGAATCTGCGAGATGTTCGCGGTCTGTTCGGTTATGCCAGCACCTTTGGAGTCCGCGATTGCACCGATGGCACCAGCAATACGATTGCGATGGCCGAGCGATGCAAGGGAAATCAGGCTCCTGCAACGAATAGTAATCGCCGCGCAATTACTGGTACTGCGATGAATAAGACAGGAATCGCTGCCAATCCTCTGCAGTGTCGTAATCTGGCAGTCAATGGTGTGTATGCCGCTGCAGAGAATGTCAAAGAACGCGCTGCGACATGTTGGACCGATGGTCGTCTCGAACGTTCTGGTTTTCAGACAGTGTTGCCACCCAACGGAACATCCTGTGCCGAAGGTGGAGATACCAATGCCGATTCCGCTACAGCCATCATTACTCCCACCAGTTTCCACACGGGTGGAGTGCATGCCCTGATGGCTGATGGTGCTGTTCGCTTCATCAGCGAAAACATCGATACCGGTAATCTGGCGACCGGCCCTGCGACAGGGAATCCCAGCGGTCCCAGCCCTTATGGTGTCTGGGGTGCTCTGGGAACACGTGCTGGTGGCGAAGTGACCAGCGAGTTCTAGCAGTGCGTTGCTAACAGAAACTTGATTCTTCACACTCGATGAGAGCTGTGCCGAAAGGCCAGCTCTTATTTTTTTACCAAAAAACTGAACAGACGCATCGTGTTTCGCGAAAACTTCGGAAAAACCAAAAAAATTCTCATCTCGACTTGTGGAATTGACAGATCAGTGTACTCTGATTTGTAGGTGAATGCACCAATAGAGATGCGTGTCGTCAGCACTCTTTATGAGCCATTCGCTCGTCCTATCTTCCATTTCCCATCTTGGTTCGTTCTGAACTTTCTCTCAGGAGGTGACTATGTCACGTCGACGTCGGGGCTTTACGCTCATTGAATTACTGGTCGTTATTGCCATTATTGCCATTTTGATTGCCCTGCTGCTCCCCGCAGTTCAGCAGGCACGCGAGGCGGCTCGCAGAACTCAATGCCGCAACAATCTGAAGCAATTAGGGTTAGCGCTTCACAATTACCATGATGTCTTTGGCACGTTTGTCTATCGCAAAGGTGGGACCGGTACCTATGGAGCAACCCCACAGCAGAATTCTGGTCGACGGAGTGGATTGGTCAGCCTGTTGCCCTACATTGATCAGTCACCGCTTTACAACCGTATTGAGGCTGGTGACCTCACTGGAACAAGTTACGGTGGAACGGCTGTTGCTCCCGGCGGCCCCCATGGTTGGGCTAGCTGGTCAACGTGGAATGTTTCGATTGCCGGTTTCCAATGCCCCTCCGATGCCTATGCGACGCCCGTGAGCACACACAACTATATGTTTTCTGTGGGCGACACGATTCAGGATCCCAACAATACGGGTACATCGAATCATGATCTGCAGAACGTCAATGGCCTGTTCGCTAACCGTCGCTGCCTGGGTGTGCGTGATATCACCGATGGTACCAGCAACACCATTGCCATGAGCGAGCGTTGCCGGGCGAACTTCGGGTTGGCCACCAACAGTAACCGTCTGGTCGTCGAGGGTCAGGCAATGAACAAAACCGGCTTGCAGGCCAATCCTTTGCAGTGCCGCAGCATCGCGACCAATGGCCGCTATAACGCTGCTGAAGAAGTCAAAGGTTACTCTGGAACTCGCTGGACTGACGGCCAGATCGAACGCTGTGGCTTTCATACCGTCTTGCCACCGAACTCTCCCTCTTGTGCCGAAGGGAACAATGGCAACGCTGATTCTCCCGTAAGTGTCATTACTCCCACCAGCCGCCATACCGGTGGCGTTCACGCCCTGATGGCAGACGGTGCTGTTCGCTTTATCAGCGACAACATCGACACAGGGAATCTGGCAACCGGATCGACAATTGGCGGCCCCAGTCCTTATGGCGTCTGGGGTGCCTTGGGAACACGCGCCGGCGGCGAAACAACGGGTAGCTTTTGATTGATCAACGAAAATTCAACATAACCACTTCTGTACTTAAACTCATTCCCCAACCTCTGGTTCCTCAAGGCCAGAGGTTGGTGTTTTTATTGACAGGCAGGAATCGTTTGCCGTTCGAGACATTCCTTGCCACAATGGCGGTTTGCTCCCGCGCCACTGCCGACAACCCGACTCGATGGGTTGCGGGATGAACTTACTGACTGCGGAAATTCTTTCGTCATGACAGCGACCGTCCAGCCTGATGCCGCCACTTCGTTGCAATCCGAACTTGTTCTGGTGCTTGACTTTGGCTCACAGACAGCCCAGCTCATTGCACGGCGTATCCGCGATTTGAATGTCTTCTGCCAGCTTGTCCGGCACGATATCTCTGCTGAGCGTGTCAAAGAGCTGGCACCTCGCGGAATCATTCTCTCAGGTGGCCCGGCCAGTGTTTACGGAGAAAAAGCACCCAAATGCGACCCGGAGATTTTCAATCTCGGAATCCCCGTTCTCGGAATCTGCTACGGCATGCAACTGACAT
The DNA here is from genome assembly GCA_027483405.1 of Planctomyces sp. GTDB lineage: Bacteria > Planctomycetota > Planctomycetia > Planctomycetales > Planctomycetaceae > Planctopirus. Next base: position 6,841 of record JAIXUU010000202.1, read on the forward strand.
GCCAGGCTTTGGGAGGCGTGGTTCGGGCCGGAACGACACGCGAGTTTGGCCGGACGGAACTCACAACACTGGAAGATCATCCGCTCGTAGCCGGGTTGCCAGCCACCAGTACGGTCTGGATGAGCCATGGCGATCAGGTACAACAGGCCGGTGATGAATTTATCCCGATTGCCAGCACACATTCCTGCCCCATGGCGGCTGTGCGGCACCGATCCCGGCAGATCTTTGGACTGCAGTTTCACCCCGAAGTCACGCATTCAGAATACGGGAAACAGCTTCTCGAAAACTTTCTGCGAAAGTGCTGCGGCTGTGCCGGAACCTGGCAGATTGAATCGCTGATTGAGCAACAGGTAACTGCCATTCGTGCCAGGGTCGGCAACAGCCGGGTCATCTGTGGTTTATCGGGCGGCGTTGATTCTTCTGTGGTGGCAGCACTGCTCTACAAGGCGATTGGTTCGCAGCTTTCGTGCATTTTTGTCGATAACGGCCTGCTACGAAAAGGCGAGTGCGAAAAGGTTCGCGAACGATTTCAGAATCATTTCAAGACCGATCTGCATGTGGTCGATGCCAGCCATCGCTTCTTATCGGAACTGGCGGGAGTGGTCGATCCGCAGCAGAAGAGAAAGATCATTGGTCGGGTTTTTATCGAAGTTTTCCGTAAAGAAGCGGAATCGATCACTGATGCCCGTTTTCTGGCCCAGGGAACACTTTACCCGGATGTGATTGAATCCGGTGGTTCACCCGACGGGCCTGCCGCCACGATTAAGTACCATCACAATGTGGGTGGTTTACCCGAACAACTGGGCTTTGAACTGATTGAACCTCTCCGCGATCTGTTCAAAGATGAAGTTCGCCGAATGGGCCTGGCGCTGGGATTATCCGAAGAACTGATCTGGCGACATCCCTTCCCTGGGCCAGGGCTGGGTGTGCGCTGTCTCGGTGGAATCACTTCCGAGCGATTGCACGCCTTGCGTGAAGCCGATGCCATTGTGCTAGAAGAACTTCGTAAAGCCGGTCTCTATCGAACGATTCAGCAGGCATTTGCCGTGATTCTCCCGGTTCAATCGGTCGGCGTGATGGGCGATGGACGAACCTACGAAGAAACGATTGCTGTTCGTGCTGTGACCACTGACGATTTTATGACAGCCGACTGGTATCCACTCCCTTACGACCTGATGCGAATCATCTCGACACGGATCATCAATGAGGTTCGCGGCGTGAATCGAGTGGTTTACGATATCAGCTCGAAGCCACCCAGCACGATTGAATGGGAATGATCACTGGTTCTTTATCGCTACCTGCTCTGAAGACCGCTCTTGCGGTCTTCTTTGTTTATGGGCTGAAACGATTTTTCCGGATGAAGACATCGGGCAACGTCCTGTTCAAACCCATCGACGGAATTGACAGTTTTCTAAGTGCAAACCGTTTCAACTTGTGGGTTGCAGCGCGCCCACAACATTCTTCCGTGCGTTGCTAATTCTCACCATTTGAAAGAATTCACCTCGATTTCTCGTGGGGATCCTCTCAGGAGGATGTTGCCAAATCACCACCTCGTGATTTGGCACAAAGGCTGCCTTAGGTAGTGGCACCTGACGAGTAGCCAACAATTGCGACAAGGTGTTGCGATTCACTGTCAATTGCTCGTCCCATGCACTGGGAGTTCTGTGAATGTTGAAGACACTTTATGGCGATGAAAACGGGGCGATCATTTCGGCAGAACTGGTACTCGTGCTGACAGTTCTTGTGCTGGGCGTGATTGTCGGCCTCAGCGAAGTGGCTGTGGCTGTGAATACCGAATTGAATGATCTCTCGAACGCGATTGGCCGTCTCGATCAGTCGTACTGCTTTACGGGTTTTAAGGCTTACAGTTATGGCAAGCTGAAGAGCCATGTCTCCGGCTCGTCGTACAAAGACAGTATTGATGACTGCGATGTGAACGGCAGCTGCGAATTGGTTTGCGGTGCCAACAGCGTCGGATACTCCGAAGGTAACTAATTTCTGGGGAATGAGTCAGTCGCATTCCCGTAAGGTTTTGCGGATCAATGCTTCGATGATGAGTGTTCTCAGCGGCCACGAGTGCATCTTGGCCGCTGAGATTTTTTTTTGCCCGGCACTCTTTGCTCCAAGGAGCTTCAGGCGGCCGGTGTCCATCACCCAGTGAGTATTGACGGGGGAGATCGACAGGACGCTTTTACTTAGCCAGGACTGGGGATGTCCTGAAATTTCAGGCTGATCTCTCTACTTGCTCCACTCACCCAGTTCGACGATCAGTTGTTTTCTCTGACCATCGCGGAGAATATCCACTTCGACTTTATCACCTGGGCTTTTCTCCCCAATCAGCTTGACCAGATGGTCGAACGTCGAAACTTCCTGGCCTCCGAAGCGGAGCACAAGATCTTCCTCCTTGAGTCCGGCTTTATCAGCCGGGCTACCTGCTTTCACGATACTTAGACGCATGGGTGTCTCACCCTGGTTCGATGTGACTCCCAGGTAAGCCAGCCCTCGTTCCTGAATCTGTAAGCCAGGGAGATCTCCCTGCAATTCGGCCAAAGCTCTCGGGGTTATAGCCGCACTCTTGACGTAGTAAACCAGATCCAGTCGGGGGATTCGGGTGAGATAATGCAGTCCGGCATCTCCACCTTTATAGCCACGACCAATGACGGCGTACCTTTTGAAGTCTTCCTCATCAGCTTCGTTTGCTTGAATACGGCCTCTCAGACCAAAGACTCCCACTTGCTTTTCAATGACTCCGCCGAGTTTCTCGAACTGTCTGATGGCCAGTTCCGATGTGCGCTGTTCATGCTGCCGCATGGCGGCTTTGGAAATCGCGAGAGTACTACTGGAGACCTGCTCAAGATTTTCCAACAGATCGCAAATCTGCTCGAGGGAATGATCATCGGCAGTGGCCATCCAGGTCTTCAGGACGTTAGCCAGTCGCACCTTGGCTTCGAGCGAGGCTGTGTTCCATGTCTCCGGGAGAGTGCTCACAGCCCGGGGAGTGAGTGCAGCCAAACTCTCTTCGGCCCGTTCTCTGGTCACAAAATCGGGATGATCCAGTTGCGAGAATAACTGCGTCACCTGCTGCTGAAGAGCTTCGCGTTCTGGGGCGGTCAGTGGTCGGGCATAAACGGGTGCTAAAGCCGAGACTGGTGGCTCGGGTTGAAATTCTGGCAGATCGTCTTCTTCGTCAGGAGTGGCGCTGAAAGGAGCACCATTTTGTGTGACCACTACTTTAGCTTGTGTCAGTCCCGGGATCACTGGAAGTGCTGGCAATTGCCCCCAGGCTGAATCGACCTGCCAACAGAAAACGCCCACTATCAATAATCGAGAGCACCATCGGTGCTCAACAGCTTTGAACGTATTGATCCAAAGGATAGGTTTACGGATTGCTGACTTGATTCTGCGTGCCATCGTCACTCCTTCAGCAATCTGCCATCCATGATCATTGGGAGTTCAACACAAACAGCAAACTCCAACACAGGCTCCATCCGCAGAAAACCCGGGCCCACGAGTTAATGGAAGTTGCTCAATTATTGTAAGCCTTCTCGCCACGGCGTAAATGCGCAGTTGTCGGATCGAGTGAAATTGTGAACCGAACTGTCGATCAGAAGAAACAAAAAACCTGGCAAACTGAGGGGACGTTCGCCAGGTCATTGAGCATACCGTTGGTTGAAATTGAGGCGATCAACTGGCGTTATTCGGGTCGTCATAGTTGCGGGGTTCGAGTTCGCGCGAACTGATATCAATGGCCAGCACGACCGTGCGTTCCTCTCCCCCATTGGGATCGATGGCCACAGCCGGTATCACCTGACGGCCGGGAAGCAGTTTCATCCGCAACTGAAAGCGGCCTTCCGGGGAGACCGGCGTTGGTTTACCCATCAGCGTTAAAATCGCCAGCGGATGTGTTGTGCCGTGAACGATCAACTCAGATTCCAGGTTCAACTGAAAGCTGGAAAGCAACGCTCCGGCACTGTTCTCACGCGAGTGATGTGCTGCCAGACTGGCAAGTTGAGAATCTGTCAGTTCGTTTTGATTCAGACGACCTTCGGCAGTTGTGACAGGCCAGTCGAGCAGAGAATTTCCATTACTTTCGTTGGCTTTCCCATGCTGGGCGATGGCTTCATCCATGTGCACCGTGCTGGATTTGGCCAGCGGATGAAATTTCGCGCCACTGCTAAAGCCAATAACAATCCGATACGAACGCCCGGGGCCATCGACATGCGTGAACCAGAGATGATCACGCGAGCCGACCACAATATCTCGCACGATACTGTTCGAGCAGACCACAGAATCGTTGTCGGTCACATCGAGGAGTCTGAGTGTCGGCTTGGCTGTATGCCAGCTTTCCGCCATGGCGGACATGGCTCGATGCAGCGTCGCCTTCGAAAGACTCCAGCGAATCTGCAGCCATTGAGGATTCAATGGGCGGGCCTCGATCATATCATGAGGAGAATTGAGACATTCGTGCTCCCCATTTCCAACCTCTGAGTGCATTGGGCTGGCAGATTTCAGCTTCGAATTTGTGGTTCCAGAAAGCTTCTTGGGCTCACGTGCGACGACAGGAGTCGGCTTGTTCTTCGCCATCGAACTGGTGGCCGTTGATTGAAGGTTGGATTTCGAGGAACCAACTGCCAGGGTGGAATTCTGTGTGGTGGATTTGCTGGCACTGGATGGTGCTGTCTTCGAAGAGGCCGGGTTTGCTGTTCGACGGGAGGCTGCAGCCACTCGTTTTGAATTCACCTGCTTCGAACTCTCGCGGGAATCTGCCTCGGAGGACATCGCTGCTGGGGAGCGTTTGGATTTCGATGCCGGGATGAGCTTTGCTGAGCTTCTGGCAGGGGTGGTTTTTACCTTCTGAGTCGTCCCGGTTGCCTGAAGTATTGTGCCAGTGCTTGTCGCAGCTTGGGACTTCGATGCAGCCGACGACTTAACTGTCTTCGAGCGGCTGACTTGCTTTGCTGTTGATTGACGGCTACCCGGTTTTGCGCCGTTCTGCACTTCTTGAGAAGACTTGGCAGCCGCCGGCGCGCCTTTTTTCCCTGTACTCGAGCCAGCCTTGATACCTGAGGACTTGCCATTCATGGCATTCCCGGCTGTCGTTTGGCCAGATTTCGGTTTGCCAGATTTCGACGTGGAAGTGGCAGATAGAGTGCGGTTGGGCTTGGCGGAGGCTGGCATGGAGTCAGATTCCAGGAAGATCGAGGTCAAGTGGCTGAAAAAGCCACGAAACTTCCGAACATGTTGACAATCTGAGACTTCCGAAACACCGAGCGATCAGAAAGCAGCGTGGTCGCTACTTTCTTGCAGCCGATGTGACCCTCCATGATCCAGGAAGATTAAGAACGAGTTGATTTCGAAAAAATTAACTTCAACAAGCACCTATATGTCATACCCGAGTGGCAGGGAGAGTCGCAATTGATCCTTGCGATATTGTGAACATTTTTCGATCAATTGAATGATAAGCCGACGGAGATTTGCACCCGGGAGCGATTACACCAGTTGGGTAACTCTTGATGAAGAAGAAATGGAGGGGAATTCTCAGTCTGGAAAATTCATCGCCGCCAAAGGAGTTCATTCTGGCCAAAACTGAGAAAAAAAAGTCCATCATTCTCGCCAAATTGCTTTGTCTGAGAAAACGCATTACATTTTCGACAGATGACATTCTGCCCGATCGCTGCTGAATCCGTAACGAGCCTGTCAAGGTGTTTTATGCCGAAAACTGGCTCGACAAATGCATCCAGTCAACGAGGGTTGAGTCCACTGGCGGTCGGTTATTTGTGGGCAAGTCGCGTGGGGAATATGGGATTGCAGATGGCTCTCCCTGCCCTTGCTGGTTACTGGATTGACTTGCAATGGCTCACTCGACCGGTATTCACAATTTCAGGAGCTGTTCTCGGATTTGCACTGTTCATGCTGAAGCTTCTGGCTCTTGCTAAGGAGCTGTCCAAGTCGAGTTCTCAAGCGGGGTTAGGCACATCCTCATCTTCTAAGTCAGATTCTCAACAAAAGGCAGGGCCTCGAAATTCGATTTAAGTAGAACTTTGTTGTGCCAAGTCCGGGAGCTCAGCCTCAAGTTAGGTTCAGTCCTTCGGAACTCATCTCAATAGGGTCTGTTGATAGCTGATACTGATGTTGTTGGAGGAAGTTCTGTAAGACGTCCAAGTGAAACGAAGTGTTCTTGCGGTGATCTCCCGAGGAGTCGGTTCTGGGGATTGAGAGAATAGATGGTGGTGAATTTGAGTCGAGGTGTGTTGGTTGGACTTCAGGTCGGCTTGCTTTTGTTCGCCGCCCTTGTCGGAGGAGGACTGGTTGGGGGGCTGCTGCAGTCGCAAGGTTCGCAAAACTGGCGTGAAGTTCTGATTGCCGGCCTTATTTGTCTGGTGCCTTCACTGGTTTCGGTTGTTTGGAATGAGTGGCTGGTGGTGGGGCGTCATTCGCAGAAAGTAAAAGCTGCTCCATCAGGGGCAGCAAGTCCTGTGCAGGCGATGTCGGCACTGGGTGGTATGGGTTTGCGGATGGGGGCGGTTGCGATTGGAATTGTCTTGTTGCCAAAGATCTTTTCTGACTGGCAAACGAAACCGTTCTTCTATAGCGTACTGGTCGTTTACGTTCTTCTGTTGGTGATTGAAACATCCTTTCTGCTTTATGGACTCAAGCATTTCGCATCTCTGCCCAGAGCGAGTTCAGAGAACCTTTGAGGGTATCTCGTTCTCGATAGTCAATTTTGTATTGCCGGTCATTTTGAAGATTGATTCGTTCGTTGAGATCTGTGTTTAGCAGCTAATGACGGAATCCTATGTCAGCAGACCACAACGATTACTTTCACCATATTAGTGATGCGCTCGAATTCGAGATGCCCGAGTTTGTGTACTCGTTCATCTCCCGAGAGTTCTTTCACCTGCCCAAGATCTTCAATTTTCAGATCACCAAATTCATGGTGATGCAGGTGCTGGCCGCAGTGCTGGTCTATCTGATTTTCCGCGGGCTTGCGAAGCAGGTTGCCAATGGTGAACCCGCTCGCGGGAGATGGTGGAATTTCTGGGAAACTCTCGCTGTTTTCGTGCGGGATGAAGTCGTCCGATCTTCGATCAGCGAGCCGCATGCACATCACGACGATCATGGTCACGGTCAGACTCACGCCCAGGCGAACTATCATGCCCAGGCTTATGTCGATGCAGGACAGACCCATGTTCACGGCCATGTGGAACCGCAGTTAGCTGCTGTTGGCGGTCACGTGATGGCGACGAGCATTGATGAATCCAAGGATCTGGCTTCGACCGGAACTCATTACGCAGATCGCTTTCTGCCGTTCATCTGGTCGCTGTTTTTCTACATTCTGTTCTGTAACCTCCTGGGAGCCTTCCCTCTCTTCGGCACGGCCACAGCCAGTACTAGTGTCACTGGCGTGCTGGCGTTAAGCGTGCTGGTGGTCACGATTGGCGCTGGGATTAAACAATCGGGGGCTGTTGGTTTCTGGAAATCGCTGGTTCCCTCAATGGATATTCCCGGCATTATTGGGCCACCGCTGAAAGCACTGATCTTCGTCATTGAGCTTGCCGGGCTGTTTATCAAGCACACCGTGTTGGCGATTCGATTGTTTGCCAACATGCTCGCGGGCCATGTGGTGATCGCAGTCTTTCTGAGCTTTATCGCAGCGACGGCGAACTCCGGGATTTTATGGTATGCAGTCACTCCCGCCAGTATTTTTGGGCAGTTGGCGATTGGTGCTCTGGAATTGTTTGTAGCCTTTTTGCAGGCTTACGTGTTCTCTTTGTTGGCGTCATTATTCATTGGGGCGGCCGTCAATCCTCACTAATGTTTGTTGTCGCTATGTGCTGAATGTTCGAAATGGGATTTTGCTGAACTCAATAATGAGTTCATTTTGACTAATTAAGCTGGGTGTGTATCCCGGTTGCAGAAACTAAAGCATCCCTGTGATGGGTGCGCATTTTTGGCAGGAGAGTGTTAACGTGCAGGTTCTTTCTCTGATGACTCGCATCCTGGGTGCCTTCTGTGTTCTTGCCGTTCCAGCAATGGCTCAAGACGGTGGTGCTGCATCCGGTCCCATCGTTGTCAAGGCGATTGGCGTCGGGATTGTGATTCTGGGCGCTGGCCTGGGAATTGGTAAGATCGGTTCTTCGGCTGTGGAGAGCATTGCTCGCCAGCCCGAAGCTGCCGGTGCTATCCAGACAGCCATGATTATTGCTGGTGCTCTGATCGAAGGTGCCACTCTCTTCGGTCTCATTATCTGTATGCTCTAATTCGGGTGTCCTTGCTACCACATTTGCGAAGGCCTTTAACTGTCTTCAGCAAGTGTGACTAAGCATCGACAGATCAATGATCTGAACCTGACTTTTGAGACGATGGGCGCCAAATAGTGGCCGCTCATCTGGGATGGTGAACCTGCTGGTTTGGAACCTCACTGTGTATGTGGAAAGGGTGATCTGGTCACAGATTCTCCTTCCTGAAGATCATGATCGCTGGCGTTCCTGTTTGCTGAGATCTCAGTTCGACAACAGGCAGATTTCTCGTGATGAGCAGTCTGTGAAGGATTGTTTTCCACTATGTATGCTCAAGCTTGCCAAGTGACATTCCAGTCCTCAAAAACCCGTCGTTCTGGCTGGTTCTGGAGTCTTTGTTTTTGTGCCATGGCCGGGCTTTTGCTTCAGGGATCGATTTCGGTTGCTGATGAAAAAGCCAAAGCAGACCACGGCTCTGAAACGGCTTCAACGACCGGACATGGTCACTCAGAAGAGTCTCACGGTTCTCAGGGATCGACCATCCCCTCTGGCATGATTCCAAAACCTGACTTGATGGTCTGGTCATTGATCACGTTTGCGGCATTTGTCTTTCTTCTGAGCAAGTTTGCCTGGAAACCCCTGGCTGCTGGCCTGGATCAACGTGAAGCACGCATTCGCAACGATATTCATGAAGCAGAATCTGCTCGGCTGAAAGCCCAGCAACTTCTGGCGGAACATGAAGCCCGCCTGGCAAAGACGGAAGAGACTGTGCGTGAGTTGATTGCGGAAGCCAAGCGAGATGCCGAAAAGGTTCGAGCCGATTTGACAGCCGCTGCTGAGGCGGATGTTCAAACGATGAAGAAACGGGCAGTTTCTGAAATCGAACAGGCTCGCGATGTCGCCTTGCAACAGCTTTTCGACACACTTTCGACCCATGTCATGGATGCGACCAGTCGCATTGTGGGACGCAGTTTGAATAGTGATGATCATCAGCGTCTGGTTCAGGAAGCTCTGGCTGAATTGAACGTACGCAGGAATTAATGGTTATCTCATGGATGTCCTCGAAAGTTTGTTGAACAGACTGCAGTTTTATCGTTCGGCCTTGATGTTGGAGCGTTCTCGTGCAAGAGCCACCCGTAACAAGAATCCCCTCAGTTCTGGACGATCCTTCGTCTCTGGGCGTGGCTCGTGTTTACGCAGAAGCATTGCTAGGGGCCGCCGGTGATCAGGCCAGTGAAGTTGTCGAAGAACTCAATCTGCTCACGCAGACCCTGCTGAATGGTTCGACAGGACTTGAGAAGGTCTTTACGAATCAGGCTCTGGGTCGAGAAGAGAAACTGGCTTTTGTCGAGAAGACCTTCACAGGACGAGCCAGTGATATTCTGGTGAGATTTTTACAGGTTCTGGCCCAGCATGACCGACTCGACCTGGTGCGAGCCGTAAGCCATGTGGCCACATTGGAACTACAGAAGAAGTTAGGGCGTAAGCAGGTGCAGGTGACCAGTGCTGCACCACTGAGCCCTCAAGAGTATGAGGCGGTGGTCAACCGCCTGAAAGAGACTTTAGGCCTTGAACCTCAGGTGGAAGTCAAGGTTGATCCGGAATTGGTAGGCGGTCTCGTGGTCCGTGTCGGTGACATGGTCTACGACGGTTCGCTGCGAACACGGCTTGAACAACTCCGCGCTCAGTTGCGCGAAAGGTGTCTGAATGAAATTCAACGCGGACGAGATCGCTTCTGTTATTCAGCGTGAAATCCAGGATTTCCGCGGACAAATCCAGACCAACGAAGTTGGTACGGTTGTGGAAGTGGGCGACGGTATTGCGCGCGTCTATGGGCTCACCAACGCCATGTCTGGCGAAATGGTCGAGTTCTCCAGTGGCGTGCGCGGCCAGGTCTTCAACCTGGAAGAAAACTCTGTCGGTGTGATCATTCTTGGTAATTACCTGAAGATCTCCGAAGGGGATGAAGTCCGGGCGACTGGCCAGTTGCTCTCGATTCCCGTGGGTGATGCCCTGATTGGTCGCGTGGTCGATCCTCTGGGGAATGCCCTCGATGGTCGTGGGCCGATCATTGCTGAATCATCACGCCCTCTCGAAACCACAGCGCCCGGCGTGGCTGCCCGTCAACCTGTGAAGCAGCCCATGCAGACAGGGATCAAGGCTGTCGATGCGATGACTCCTGTGGGGCGTGGTCAGCGTCAGCTCATCATTGGCGACCGCAAGACGGGTAAGACAGCTGTTGCTCTCGATGCGATCATCAACCAAAAGGGTGGCGACGTCATCTGCATTTACGTCGCCTGTGGTCAGCGAGCCAGTTCCATCGGAGGCGTGGTTGAAGCCCTGAAAGCCGCCGGTGCCATGGACTACACGATCGTGGTCGCCGCCGGTGCTTCCGATCCAGCTCCTCTGCAGTACATTGCCCCTTATGCCGGTGCTGCGATTGCCGAATACTTCATGTATCAGGGTAAGCATACACTGGTGGTGTATGACGATCTTTCGAAGCAGGCAGTCGCTTACCGCCAGCTTTCGCTGTTGATGCGTCGCCCTCCTGGTCGTGAAGCTTATCCGGGTGACGTGTTCTACTGTCACAGTCGTCTGCTGGAACGAGCTGCCAAGCTGAGTGATGAACTTGGTGGCGGTTCGATGACAGCACTCCCGATCATCGAAACTCTCGAAGGGGAAGTTTCGGCCTACATTCCGACGAACGTGATTTCGATCACCGACGGTCAGATTTATCTGGAACCCGACCTGTTCTTCGCGTGGGTTCGCCCTGCCATCAACGTCGGTATTTCGGTCTCTCGCGTGGGTGGTAACGCCCAGACGAAGGGGATGAAAAAGGTCGCCGGGAGTTTGCGACTCGACCTGGCAGCCTTCCGGGAACTTGAAGCGTTTGCTCAGTTGGGTACTGAACTTGACGCCGCCACTCAAAAGCAGGTGGATCGTGGTTACCGCATGGTGGAGTTGCTCAAGCAGCCTCAGTATGTGCCACTCGCTGCCGCTGATCAGATTGTGAGCATTTACGCTGGTACGCGTGGTTATTTCGATGCCGTACCAGTCCATCAGGTGGCGGAGGCTGAGAAGCAACTGTTGGAATACGTTCGCCTCGAACATGCGGCATTCCGTGAGAATCTCATCAGCAGTAAGACGCTCGATGATGCCCAGGAAGCTCAATTAAAGACCATTCTGGAAGGATTCAAGAAACGCTGGCAGCCAAAGTAAAGCAGCAATCGATTCCGGCCATCGACTGAGGCATGCAGGTCATGATCTCAGTGGATCATGGAAGAGCTTGAGTATGAGCTGAGGTATCTGGCAAACGTTGTCTCTTGTGTTTTTTCTGGATGGAGAGGTCAGGTCGTTACATGGCCAAAGCACGAGCAATCGTTAAGCGGCTCAAAGCCGTCCGCAATATCAAAAAGATCACGCGGACTATGGAACTGGTGGCTACCGCCAAGTTCAAGAAGGCGATGGAGCGTGCTCTCGAAGCGACCGCTTACACCCGTAAGCTGGCGGAAATCGTCGCTGACGTTTCTGCCTCATTGGGTGAAAGTGGCGAAGAGGGTGCGGTGTCGCATCCGCTCTTGGCTGTCAGGCCGCAGGTCAAGAAACGGCTTCTGCTGGTCATCACGTCGAATCGAGGTTTGTGTGGTGGCTACAACGCTGGTGTGCTGCGTGTGGCTGGCCAGCTTTTGAGAAGCCGTGACCTGGCTGTGACTCTTGACATGGAAGTTTCGGGTAAGCGGGGGATTAACTTTTACAAGTTCCAGCGTCAGCCCCTTGTGAGGACTTACACTCAGTTCGAAGACAAGCCGACATTCGCCCAGATTGAAGAGATCGCCAATCGCATCATGGATCAGTACATCGCTGGTGAAATTGACCAGTTTGATGTGGCCTTCATGCAGTTCCAGGGGATTGCCAGGCAGAAGCCGGTTGTGGAAACCCTGCTTCCTATTGGAAACCTCGAATCTGAATCTGCTGTGAGTGGGACAGAAGCGACGACCGATTACGAATTCCTGCCCTCTCCGGAAGAGATTCTGGGTGAGATTGTGCCGGCTTCGTTCAAGGCACGATTGTTCAAGTGCTTCCTCGATGCTGCCGTCAGTGAGCAGGTTTTCCGTATGGTGGCGATGAAGGGTGCGACTGAGAGTGCCAACGACATGATCAAGTCACTCAAACAGCGCTACAACCGTGCTCGTCAGTCACAGATTACCTCCGAACTGAGCGAAATCATTGGAGGAGCCGCCGCTCTGGAGTAGTGGCAGTCGGTATTTGAATCCGACCGCATCCATACCATAGTTTTTATCGATAATGACCCGATCAGTTTCCCAAAACCTGATCGTTACGACAGACAGATAGACAGACAATCAAGCATAGCCGTTGCAGAATCTGGAGCCATTATGTCCACCGCTGTTGCAAATCACGTTGGCCGCATCACGCAGGTCATCGGTTCGACGTTCGATGCGGAGTTTGCCGAGGGTTCGATCCCTCCGATCTACAACGCCGTTAAGGTTGATGTGGAAATCAAGGGGACGCGAGTTAAGGTCGTTGGTGAGATCCAGCAACATCTCGGTGGTGGCCGTGTTCGCTGTGTGGCATTGGGATCAACCGATGGTCTGGCCCGTGGTGTCGAAGTGATCGACACTGGCGCACCACTTTCGGTCCCAGTCGGTAAAGGAACTCTGGGCCGCGTCTTCAACGTGCTGGGTGAACCGATTGATGGCCGTGGCGAGGTCGCAGCCGAAGACCACTGGCCCATCCACCGCGATCCCCCCAAGCTCGAAGACCTCAGCTCCAAGACTGAAATCTTCGAAACCGGGATCAAGGTGGTGGATCTGCTGATCCCCTTCGTCCGCGGTGGTAAAGCCGGTCTCTTCGGTGGTGCCGGTCTGGGTAAGACGGTGATTCTGCAGGAACTCATCGCCCGTATTGCCAGTACCCACGGGGGTTACTCGGTCTTCGCCGGTGTGGGTGAACGAACCCGCGAAGGGAACGATCTCTGGCTCGAAATGCAGGAAACACAGATTGGTTCAACCGGTCGTGCGGTCATCGAACAGACCTGTATGGTCTTTGGTCAGATGAACGAGCCGCCAGGTGCCCGTCTCCGCGTGGCACTTTCAGCACTGACCATGGCCGAATGGTTCCGTGATACGACCGGTGCCGATACGCTGCTGTTCGTAGATAACATCTTCCGGTTCTCACAGGCCGGTTCGGAAGTGTCGGCACTGCTGGGACGTATGCCTTCGGCTGTGGGTTATCAGCCAACTCTCTCAACCGAACTGGGTGCTCTGCAGGAACGTATCACTTCGACGAAACGTGGGGCCATTACGTCTGTGCAGGCTGTGTATGTTCCTGCGGATGATCCCACCGACCCTGCACCAGCCACTGCCTTCTCGCACCTCGATGCGTTCATTTACCTTGAACGTAAGATTGCGGAAAAAGGTCTCTACCCCGCGATTGATCCACTCGCTTCGTCAAGCCGTATTCTCGACCCGCAGATTGTTGGCGAGCGGCATTATGCCTGTGCCCGCCGCGTGCAGAAGATTCTGCAGCGATATCGCGAGCTTCAGGACATCATCGCGATTCTCGGTGTGGACGAATTGAGCGAAGACGACAAGCTGGTCGTGAAGCGAGCCCGCCGTATCGAGCGATTCCTGTCGCAGCCCTTCTTTGTGGCCGAAGCGTTTACCGGGAAAAAGGGAAGCTTCACCACACTGGCCGATACAATTCGCAGCTTTGAAGAAATCTGCGATGGCAAGTGGGATGACCTGCCCGAAAGTGCCTTCATGTATGTGGGCGCTATTGAAGAAGCTGTGGCTCAGGCTGAGAAGATGGCTAAGGGTTAATCGCCCAGCGTACGATGGTTTGAACTTTGCCCAGTTGGTAATGCAATGACCATCTGGGCAAAGTGATCGACTCCCCCCTGCGGGAATCAATTGCCGAACTTTGACTTATCCACACCCTCCGAAAACATCTGAGTGGGATGGCCGATTATGGCTCTTGGTGACAGTTTGCGACTGACCGTTGTAACACCCGAAAAACCGGTGATTGACCAGGTGGTGCGGAGCGTTCAGTTCCCTCTGGCTGATGGTATGACGGGTGTACTTCCCGGTCGCGCCCCATTGATTGGCCGTCTGGGGTATGACGAACTGATTTTCATCGACGACAGTGGTGAGTCACGATATTTCGTGGATGGTGGTTTTGTGCAGATCGCTCAAAACGTCGTCACGATTCTGACATCTTCATGCCGGCCTGTGTCGAGCCTGACCCGTGACGAGGCCAGCAAGGTTCTCGATGCGGCTCTGTCCAGAAAGGCGACCTCTGATAACGAAGTCAGCCAGCGGCAGAAGGATCAGAATCGAGCACGTCGTATGATGGCTCTGGCTGATCAGTAAATTTCAAAACAGAAGATTCAAATCGAGCTTTGCAAATCACTGCTGCAAAGAAAAGCCCGATGCTTAACTGCATCGGGCTTTCTGTTTTCATGGAGACTTTCCAGAAATCAACGGCGACTTGAGAGACGTATAAAGCATGCTTGCTCAAAGCCGCAAGCATGGCACGAATATCGCCGTTAAGTTCTGGAATCAGTATGCGATTGGCATCCCCAGAATGAAGAAGTCTCCTCTCCAGGGGTTCCAGCATGCCTATCCCGGGTGGAACAGGTGAAGTTCAACCAGGGGGCCTGCTGGAGGAAAGGATCACTCGTCGCCCTTCTTCGTGAGTCGTTCGGTGAGGCGAGTGGCCTTACCAACGCGATCGCGGAGGAAGAACAACTTGGCGCGGCGAACCTTACCATGACGCTTGACGACAATCTTCGCGACCTTCGGTGAGTGGATCGGGAAGGTACGCTCGACACCTTCACCTGCCACAATGCGGCGGACGGTGAAGTTCTCGCGGGTTCCCCCATGACGGCGGGCAATGACCACGCCATTGAAAATCTGGATACGCTCTTTGTCCCCTTCGAGAATACGCTGGTGCACGTCAACGGTGTCACCAATCTCGAATTCGAGAGCATCGGTACGCAGGCTGGATGCTTCCGCCGCCTGCAAAAGTTTGTGTTGCATGATTCAAAATCCTCTGACTGCTTGTCTGCCAGAGATGCCAGGCATCTCCGGTAAAAAACGATGTTAAATGTGCGAAACAATGACGATCAGTTCGGCAAAGGCAAAATCTCGGAGGCAGATCTCATCGCCTGTGTGGTAGCTCTTTGAAGCTCCACAGCCGGGCGACGGGTGGCTGTCCGTTCCTGACTTTGCTGTTCTCTCCAGACCGCAATGGCCTGATGGTTTCCTTCCAGCAGGACCTCGGGAACTTTCATCCCGCGATACTCCCTGGGACGGGTGTACTGCGGATATTCCAGCTGTCCACTCTGGGCGAATGATTCATACTTATGGCTGGTTTCGTCACCCAGCACTCCGGGAATCAACCGAATGACGGTGTCGATCAGAAGCATGGCCGGCACTTCACCACCATTGGCAATAAAGTCACCCACCGAAACTTCCAGCGGCTTCAATCCTTCAGCGATCCGTTCATCAAAACCTTCGTAACGACCACATAACAAAACCAGCCGTTTGTGAGTCGAGAGTTCTTCCACCAGACGCTGGTCGAGCTTTCGCCCGGCCGGCGTGAGCATGATCAGTTGGCCGGGAGCATCTCCCTGAGCCTGCACATGCTCGACACAATCAAAAACCGGCGGGCACATGATGAGCATGCCTGGCCCACCGCCATAAGGCTTATCGTCGACCGAGTGATGATTATCGGTCGTCCAGTCGCGGAAGTTCCACAGATGCACGCCAACCTTACCTGCTTCAATGGCCTTATTGAGAAGGCTTTGCTGCAAGTAGCCAGCGAAGATCCCTGGAAACAGCGTCAGGACATCGAATCTCATGGCCTCAGCTTTCAATCGACTTCCGACATATTGAACAATGATTGGTGATCAAACACTCTCGAATCAACCGGCAGTTTAGGGCCGATGATTCAACCGGCTGGCCATTTAACCTTCTGTGCTTTCGCCACCTTCAGCAGGAGCTTCACCACCTTCGGCGGGAGCAGCTTCCTTGACCTTGGGAGCAATCAGCGCGGGAGGAGCAGCCTTCACGCCGAACTTGTTGGTCTTGATCTTCTTGACGAGTGTAGCCACTCGATCAGAGAGGCTGGCGCCGACACTGACCCAGTAATCAACTCGTTCCAGGTTGATTTTGACACGCTTCGATTTGTCATCGATGGCGGTGTCGTACCAGCCAATTTCTTCGATGGCTTTCCCTTCACGGTGAACTCGTGAGTCCATCACACAGATGCGGTAAAATGGACGGTGCTTACGCCCAATCTTCTTCATGCGAATCCGAACTGCCACTCAATCCTCCTCACTCGACCGGGCGAAACACCGACCGACAATTGTCTGCAGATTCATTTGCCTGCAACACACACGCGTTATGAATCTGCAGAGATGCAACCTTCTCAATACAACTCAAGACATCACTCGAAGACTTGCGATTGGAACCACAAAGTTTCGAGCCACCGGAAAAGCTCCGGAGTTCTGCCCGGCAAAGCCTGGCCACAGATCAGCGGTTCTTTTTCCGCTGTTTCTTCGCTTCTTTTCGAGCTTTTTTCTTCTTTTCCGCAGCCAGGTCCGCATCAGCCGGGCCACGTTTGCTGCGTTGTTTCTGTGCCTGAAGACCAGCGGCAGGATTCATCCCGCCCACTTTGGCCAGATCCTGCACGGCACGGAAACGATCCTTAACACCCAGCCCGGACATCTTCTGCATCATGCTCGACATGTTGTCGAAGTCTTTGAGCAAACGATTGACATCCGCAGGATCGGTACCACTTCCGCGGGCAATACGCGTGCGGCGGGAGCGATCAATCCGATCTGGATTTTGCCGTTCATCGAGCGTCATCGAGCTGATGATGGCGTCAATCCGACCCATATCTTTTTCGGCATCAATGTTTTGAAACTGATCGAGCAGCCCACCCATACCGGGGATCATTTTCATGATATCGCCCAGTGAGCCCAACCGACGCACCTGCTTCATCTGATTGCGGAAGTCTTCCAGCGTGAAGCGGCCCTTGAGCATTCGCTGCTGCTGCCGCTCCATTTCCTCCGCATCGAACTCTTCCTGGGCTCTTTCGAACAAGGTGACAATATCACCCATTCCCAGAATTCGACCGGCCATACGATCCGGATGGAAGGGCTCGAGCCGATCGAGTTGCTCACCCATCCCGACGAACTTGATCGGGACACCCGTAACCTGCTTGACGCTGATGGCAGCCCCGCCGCGGGTATCGCCATCGAGCTTGGTGAGAATCACACCGTCGAGTTCAAGGGCATCGTTGAAAGCCTTGGCCGAGCGAACCGCATCCTGGCCAGTCATGGCATCGCAGACGAGATAGACCTGATCGGGCTGGACGCGCGAATCGATCTGCTCGAGTTCGAACATCAGGCGGTCATCAACGTGAAGTCGCCCCGCCGTATCGAAGATGACGACGTTCGCGCCAGCCGTTTTGGCATGAGCCAGACCATTCTTGCAGACGGCCACCGGGTTGCCGCCGGGTGCTTCGGCATAAACGGGAACGTCGAGCTGCTGGCCAAGAGTTTTGAGCTGTTCAATTGCCGCCGGTCGCTGCATGTCGGCAGCCACGAGGAGCGGTTTCCAGCCTTCGGCCTTCAACTTGCGAGCCAGTTTGCCGCAAGTGGTGGTTTTACCGGCCCCCTGGAGGCCGCACATCATGATTTTGTTGATACCATCCCGCCGGAGATGCAGCGAGTGATCAGTCGGCCCCATGAGGGCTATAAGCTGCTGATGAACAATCCCGATGAGCTGTTCGTCGGGTCGAAGTGATTTGAGAACCTTTTCACCCACAGCCTCGGCAGTCACCTTTTCAATGAACTGCGCGGCGACGTTGTATTCAACGTCAGCTTCGAGGAGTGCCTGCCGGACTTGCTTAAGTCCTTCGCGGATATTGGCTTCGGTCAGTTTTCCAGAACGGAAAATGCCCGTCAGAGCCCCTTGCAGGCCTTGGGTAATCGATTCAAACATGGAACTTCACTCGGGTTCATCAAATCCGGAGCGCACAGTATCTGCTGTGCGGCGTCGCCTCAGCGACGATCCAGGCAACAACGTGCCCAGGAGCCGGGGTTGGTACTACTCGCAGATAAGATATAAAGTGGCTGCAAAACTGACAAGCAACCGCAAGAAAGTGACATTTTGTCCATGCTTTCGGACAGCTTGCGGTTCGTTCGTCGATATCAATCTCGAAGAAAACAGACTTCTGCGTGACTGTACCAAGCGAACTCATCGACGATCACCAATGTGTTTACTTGATGCACCACCGGGAAACTGATTTTGACAGAGTCTGGCGGGTGAACTAACTTCCCGCTGGCATGATGGCCAATCTTCAAGGATGAAGATGGCTCATTCAGGCCTTTTGCGGGGAGCACTTCATGA
>JAIXUU010000460.1 GCA_027483405.1 Planctomyces sp.
CAGCATTCTCGACCTCCAGATCGAAGGAGAACATCAACCGCTAGGCACAACGAAATCCCACCCGTTCTGGAGTGTCGACCGCGAAGACTGGATCCCTGCCCGGCATAATGTCGGTAAAGGATTCCGATGGAGATTCACGTTTCAGCCGAACACACCCGACTTCAAGAAACACAGTGGAAATATATCCACTGTGTTTCTTGGGCGATTTCTGTGATATCATTTTGTAAGCAGTCACTTTGAGCGGGTGAGTTGTCCTTATTTCAGCGTTTTTCCGAGGTAGCAATGGGCAGTTCTGAAGAGGCGCTAGACTTTCTTTCGGAGCGGATGCCGTTTTGCATTCTGACCAGTCAAGCTCATGCTGGGGAACTGCCAGAGTACGTCCTGCCTGCCGTCGAGGGGCGTGAAGCCTCGCAGCCGTTCCAGGCGGCCGCCCGGATTCTCTATCGGAAGAATCGCCGCCATCTGCTGGTGACGGGCTTAAAGGGGGTGGGAAAGACCTCCTTCGTCGTCGAGCTGGGCCGGAGGGCGGCGGCAGGCGAGTTTCAGTTCCTGAGGGAGACGCTCTTTCTATGGTTCGACACGGCCCATGTCGGCCCGGAGGACAGCCGGGGTTGTCTGGAAACCATCCTGATCGCGGCGAAAGCCTTTCCCCGTGTAGTGCTGTGCCTGGACGGGATTCATGCCCTACTCCGCCGGGCCAACGGCGGCTCTAACAAACCCCTGTTGCGGTCGGCTTTGCAGGATCCCCGCATCTCGGTGGTGGGTGTCCTTCCCCGTTGGGAGTACAGTGAACTGTTTGCAGCCGATGCAGATCTGCTGGAACTGTTCGATTTGTTGGAGATCGAGGAGCCCGAGGAGGCAGGTGCGTTGGCGATCGCGGAATCGGCAGCAACGCGGTTGTCGCAGGAGTATGGTCTGGCGATCGCTCCCGAAGCGGTTCGCCGGGCGGTGTTTCTGTCGAGCCATTTTCTTCTGAGCGAGCGACTTCCCAGTAAAGCCATCAAAATCTTACGTCAGGCATGCGATGAAGCTTCGTTCGAGAGAACGGAGGCGGGGCGAGACCGGGCCTCCATCGATATTGATGATATCATTGAGGTTACGGCGCAAAGGACGGGCATCCCCAGCGAGACTCTTTCCGGGCAGACGAGCGAAGCCAATTGGGAGGCGGAACTTTCCCGTGCGGTCGTCGGACAACCCAGGGCGATCAGCTGTGTCGCCAATGAACTGCGTGTGATCAAAGCGGGTTTGACACCACCCGGAAAACCAGCATCAGTCCTGTTGTTTGCCGGAATGACTGGGGTCGGAAAGACGGAGTTGGCCAAGCGGTTGGCGGAACTGTATTCGACTTCCAAGCGGCTTCAGAACTACTCGATGGCCAACTTCACGGAAGCCCACAGCGTTTCCGGGATTGTGGGAGTTCCCGCTGGTTATGTGGGACATGACCAGGGTGGCCGTTTGATCAATGATCTGAATGCCGACCCCTACTCTGTCTTTCTTCTGGATGAAGCGGAAAAGGCGCATCCCAACGTCTGGAAGCCGTTTTTGAACCTCTTTGACGAGGGGTGGATTGTCGATCAGAGGGGTCTGAAAGCCTCGGCGGATCGAGCCATTTTCGTACTTACGACAAACGCCGGAAGCAACGAAGTCCAGCAGATGTCACGCGATGGCAAGTCGATTGACGAGATTGAACAGCGAGTGATATCCATTCTCTCGCGCGTGCGTCAGGAGCGAGGGGCTCAACCGGTTTTTCCTCCTCAATTTCTGGCGCGTATCAAACAGGTTGTGGTCTTTCAGCCGTTGGACAAAACTGCACTTCGGGAGATCGCGGCGAAGATGCTGGGCGAACTGCAACAACGTTGGCAGCACCGCCGAGATCAGCAGATCGAAATCGAGACTCGAGTGGTGGATTGGATTGGCAGCCAGGCGGCTCTGGTCAATCAGCGAAGTGGCGGTCGGGAAGGCGGTCGAGCTGTCCAGAAACTCATCGCCAACAGTCTGGAAGCCCAGATGGCACGAATGGCTGCCCGTTCGGAGGCGGGAACCCGTCGACCGATCCTACAAATTCGCCTTAAGGACGAAGCTTCTTTCGATGAAATTCTGGATCGAAGTTGGGAGAGTTCCCCGGTACATGTCGAGTGATTCGACTGGCGAGGCGTTCGGTTAAACCCCCATGGTCATGAAGACCAACCACAATATTCAGGACGTGGAATGTCCTCCCAAAGTCAATCACACTTTTCGACTGTTTTTTTCATTAAACGAATTCCACGTCGGACGGTACATCATGAAGATCGGGCTCTGCGTCATCGGAACCCACGGCCTGAATAGGAGAATGCCCTGCCGGAAGTCTGCCCGGCTGCGTCGCCAGTATATACGGAGCAATCAGCCTGCATAGTTCGCCCGTGAGGTCGGTGGGACAGGTATCCCTGCCAGTGACCACACACCATGCAACCGTCCGTTGAAAGCTTGGAAAAGATCGCCGTTCAGATAGCCGATTTGTCAGGTCTGACCAAATACATACTTCTTGCACATGACGACGAGCTTGTCTGGTTCAATATGTCTTCACCATACGGCGTTCCGGTTTTTCCAGCAGATATGTATCTACAGTTTTGCTCGACGGCATATTACTTGTTTAATGTGCCCGTCGCTCAATTGTTTTAGCAGCCAAGTCCATACATATAATAATGATTGGCTATACACTTAACAGAGTGATGGATCCTACTTTGCGATCACAGCTTTGACTGCATTTTTGAAGTCATCCGACTGGTATGACTCCTTGATAGCACTCTTGAAGGATGAATCGATAGTTTTGCGAAAGTCTGGGGAGTTTATCGCATCAGTCACAGCTTGCCTGACAGTGGTTGTCAGATGGTCGCCGTTCGGCAACTTGACTGGAGGTGGTTCCACTGGAGGCAGGACTTCATCAAGTGAATCATTGATCAATCGGTCTAGCTTACTGTCAACTCGATCAAAGATTCTACCCGCGAGACGTTCCAGAATTATACCAACAACGGCCGCCTCTTGATCGTTGGTATCGGCTTCCGTTTGGGGCTTGATGTTTAGCATCTTTTCGATGCGTTTGAGTCGATTATCAATGGCGACAAGGTCCGTCGATGACGTTGAGACATCCGAACCTGTTCCAGAGGTCATAATCGGCTGAGGAGACTGTCCAGCCCCCGGAACGTTGCTGGCCGACGCCTTGGGTTGGGACGCCTCACTTGATCCCCCATCGGTGGCCTTTTGCTGGCCGCAGTGGCAGAGGATACGGCAGCATCGGCGGCAACCTGCTTCCGTGGGTTCGGCCGTTGATACGAGACAGATGGCAGCAACAAGGACAAGACTCCATGCATTCATGAGAGACTTTCTTTAACGGTGATTCGCAAGGGAAGTGAGAGGTTAGTGTGAGTTGCTACAAGCGAAAAATCGTCTTAAAGGCGCCAGTCCATCAACTGCTGAAAAACGGCCGCGTTGATTCGTGTCGCGCAATTGCCTGTGTCTCCACCATAATTATGGATCCCGACGACATGCATATCGCCGCCATCCTGCCAGTTGATCACCGGTCCCCCACTGTTTCCTGGCAGAGTATCATTGAGGTAAATAAGACGCTGACGTTCAACCCCAACAACGACGTCGGCATTCCCCCACATCTGAGGAATGCTGGAACTGTTTTTGTCGTAAGGGTAACCAGCGACGTTGACGAGCATGTTCTGGAGACTTGCGTCATCGAAGTGCCCAAACTGAAAGTACCCCTTGTTTCCTAGAGGCGTCTTCAGCCTGAGAACTGCAAAGTCATAAACTTCAGTACCCGAATTAAGCCATTGCTGGGTCGTAAACATGGTCTCGACTTCGGAAGTTCCCGCGAGGTGTGAACCGCTGATCCCCGCATACACTTTGTAGGAGGCTCGATTCATCCAACCGACCCCGTACTTTCGATCGCGGTTATAGACGCAGTGCGCAGCAGTTACGACGGTTTTCGGACCGGCCAACCAACCGGTTCCGATCATACGACTTCCACCCGGCGTGGTCATATTCAAAAAACAGATCCACGGAAACGGAGTGATGGTCACATCGGCGATTCTTTCGCGGTTATCTCGCCCGATGATGTTTTCTGGGCGGAACTCGGACATTGTCATCGCTTCTGGCGTTGGAGCCCGGAACGGTACGGCCGCGATTCGAAAGGACTGGTCCGCGAATTCGGCTGGCAATTGCTTCACATTCAGGTGGTCGGCCTGGATTCCCGGCAAAAGCCGGCCATTAGAATCTCCTAGCGACAGCGGACCGAGAAAACCTCCTTCGGCGGTGGACCCTTCTGAGTATTCAACGGTAACGAACGCTTCGGATTCTGCAGCGTCTTCTGAATCGAAGCTAGCATCGGTATCGATGACCTGCTTCTTGCGAGATCTACCGGAACTTGTGCTTGAAAAATCCGAACGGGGAGATTCGTTCACAGGTTTACGTGTGGCCATGTTGGCTGACTTTCTTTAGCTTTTAAGGTGAGATTCGAAAACTGTAGTTACCCAAATACTGCGATGAATCAGGTGTTCGCGAGCATCTGAAGAAGATTGGGCAACCCTGCCCCCTGGTGATAATGGCTGCGTCCCAGATCCATGGCATGAGCGATCAGGATCCGTTTGACTTCATCAGGTCGTCCTTGAAATTCCTTCCGGACCGACAGAAAACCTGCCAGTAGACCAGAAACATGCGGGCAGGCCATGCTTGTGCCGCTCATTGGAACATAAAAACTCGCTGGGTCACCTGGTGAGAACTTGGCATTGCAAGAGATGATTTTTTCTCCCGGGGCAACAACATCGGGCTTGTTGCGACCATCGGCCGTGGGCCCTCGCGACGAGAAATAGGAGGGACCATAAAGATGCGGAGAATCTCGATGGACGGAGCCGACAGCAATGGCATCTTCGAGATTGGCAGGGTCGCCGATACTCAGATCGAAATTGATCGGCGTCAGACCTGTACCGGCAACATCGATCCACCGGCTTCCCTCGTTGCCTGCAGCGACGCAGACCAATACTCCCTGCCGCCAGAGACGACGGAGTTCTGCACAGATCGGCGAGAAACCGCAGCCGAATTCCTCGGCGTTAAAGGGACCGCCGAGACTCAGATTGACGCCATGGATCACGATGCGACCAGCCTGTTCGTTGGTGCTGGCGATGTGATCGATGGCTTTGATGATCGAGGCGTCGGAGCCGCCACCGCCGTTGCCGAGGACCTTGTAAATGTGGAGACTGGTCTGTGTGGCGACTCCGAGACATCCATATCCGGGACTGCCAGGATCAAGGCCAGCCGGCGGTTGTCCGGCGATAATGCCGGCCACATGGGTGCCGTGGCCGTGAACGTCGGAATTTGAAGGAGCGCGGACAACTTTTCCGAGCTGCGTACAGTCCCAGTGAGCCTTGACGAGAGATGCTCCTCCGGGGCCAGATGCAAAATGGGGATGATCAGCATTGATCCCGGTGTCGAGTACGGCCCAACTGATGCCTTCACCGGTCGCTCCGTATCCAATCCGCGCCGTCGGAATGTGGAGCTGTTGAGCGGAAACGGAAAGAAGCGCCTTCTTTTCGGAATTTCTCCAGATGCGAAATACATGCAAACTGGAATGATTGAACTCCAGCCAGCGTAATTGATGTTGTGTCAGTTCCGCCGCTACGTAGCGATGAAGGACTTCGATCTTCAGATCATCGGGAGAATAGCCCGTTCGCCGTGCAAGGGCTTCGAGATTCTGCCTGATGGAAACAGCTCCCTCGTGAAGTGACGGCGCTTTGTCCCGGTTAACTTCAATCAGCACAGGCACCGGGACATTACCATCCCCCACGCGATTCGCCAGATCGCGGGTCATGACCGAAAGGCCGATCGGCGAATCAAACGTCACCGGGAGGACATCGCGAACCGTTGCACCGACTTCCGGGTGCCCGAGGTAGCCAGTTGATGAGTGGGGGTTAAATCTATAAATCTTCCGCGAGTCAAGATTCCAGATCTGCCGATCCCGGATTGTTGCGGGTGGAACGGCTGTGTACTCATCGGCCAGTATCTTGTCGGCAGCCACGGGGTCGAGCGGGTCAGCGAAATTCTTCCAGCTCTGGACAGAGGCGGGACTTTGCATGGAGTTGCCCTTTTCCTCGAGCAGTTCTTTCACTTCGTCAATACCGAGCGGCGAACCCAATGTGACCCACAGCGGCACGCTGATACTGCGGGCTAGTTCGCGGAGCAATTCGAACGTAATGATCGTTCCTAAACTATGAGCAACAACGATGTATTGCCCCCCTGGAATCAGGACATCCCGTACGCGCTGCTGCATTCGGGTTCGAAACTCCTCCTGAAAAAAATACGCGGCAACATCCGGAATAAACCGCTTCAAGATCGCCTCGGTCAGTGCGCTGCGAAACGGAAAGGCCGGAAGTACCTTGGCCTGCATGCCCAGAGCTTCCACTCCACGGTCTTCGGTCGAGGCCACCAGTTCATCCACAGCTGAGTCGTCGTGCTGCTCCAGACGCGCCTCTCTCTTAAGCTTTTCAAATAGCGCTTCGCTCCACACTCGCTGCTCAACACTTTTCGCTGGCGACATGCCGCGCGACGTCACTTCCAACCGGGCTGCAACTGAAGGAACCTCTTGCGGTCCAAGCGATCCAGCCAGCTCCATGGACGTTGAAAGGGGATGCAGAATATCGGCGTAATATGCCAGCACTGTTTTGTCACCCATATCGCGCCCGAAGAGAGCTTGGTCATACCAGCTCTTGACGATATTGGGAGCGGGATGGCCACCCATTCCGTGAACATAGACCAGCCTTAACGAGCTCGCACTCGATTTGGTGAGCAGGTCGTGAAGTTGAGCCATCTTTGCAGTGCCAGAATCCGCCGAAGAAAGGATTGGCTTCCGCAGTCCAACTGAAGGTGACCTGGGTGGCATTGAAATTCTCTTCTAAGAGTTCAGATCACTAACAGTTTTTCATGTCCGTACACAACACTGTCTAAACGTCTAAGATCAACAAAAATCTCTCACAAGGAGTCCAAGCGACTGTGCCGACAATAGATTGTGGACAAATGTGACTAACGTACTACTGGGCAAATGCCCTGTCAATAAAATTCAGAAAACTGGGAATTTTGTGAGGTTTGAGTACTCTTGAAATTGGTTCAGAATGAATTGGTGGTTGAACCGGATTCTACGTGTGAATAAAGAACCCCTAAGAGAATGGGTCCTTGGAAACAGGTAAAATTTACTGAATATCTGGATTGTCACAGATCCACAACCTGAACTTTTCTCTCTTATCTTGCAGGACACAAGATTAGTGGACATTCCCAAACGTTCAATGCCGACTGTAATAGTGGTTTCAGATTGAGAACCGATTGAAAATGAGTCGATACAGCCAATTTCAAGGAGGAATTGATCATGAGCAGCCGAAGCAGTTTTCTCACATTCATGATCGTGGCGTGTTGCATAACCTGTGCGGAGTTCGCCCAGGCAGGTGGGCTCTGGTCACGGGGAGATTGCGAGCAGTGCGATCAAGCGGAAGTCGCCTGTAAAGAGTGTTCCCGACCAAAGCGTCACTGCTGCCTATTTGCTCCTGAGGCTCCCCGTGGAGAGGTTGCATTTGCCTTACCAGGCGTCGTACGCGACGGGCAGGCGTTTCGAGTATCGGAGGAGTCCTTTAGCCGTGCTATACGACAGGCTGCGGCTGAATCCGCGAAGGCTCCGGAGTCTGCAGTGATGGACTCCACGATTGATGGTCGGCTCACAAAGTTGGAAAACGACGTCAAGAAGATGCAAGATCTAATGGATCGGATGGCGATTGCCGTCGAGCGTCTCGCGGAGCAGAAGGCTTCAGCAGCAGCAAAGTAGCTTTCCACTGTTTGGATTAGCGACTGGCACCGTCTTCCACTCCAAGACATTGTATTTATTTGCCTCTTAGCCTCGACGTCAACGGAAAGGATTCCGCATGAAATCTGGTATTCTAGCCTCTTTAGGCCTGATGGCTGCTGGCTGGGCAGGGATGGAACTGTCAGCGCAAGATCGCTATGTGCAACGGGGGCAAAATCCAAATTGTGCCCCTTTGCCAGGTTACTGTCGCATGGAATCCACTCCTGCTCGGCCGGAAATCGCGACGCAACCCGAAGGTGCATATGTCAGGGCTCCAGAAAGCGGGGAGTTTGCTGGCGAATCAACCTCACTGGGCATTCGTGGATTTGGTATTCGGCTTCCTGCCATTAGTATCGAACTGCCGGAGGTTCGATTGCCGAGTGTTGTGCGATATCGTCGCAATGCTGAGATGTATGTCGATAGCTCGCGAGCGCCTTGGGTTTCGGGGCGACCTGCGGAATTCCGACAGGTTGATCGGGACGCAGGACCGGAAACCGCACCAGCAAAGGAAGTGACACCGGAAAACCATCCTGCAACATATCCGCCACCGACTCCGCCGTGTTCGTGGAACGAGCAGCGTCTAATGCAGGAGATGGCGATCAAGGAGTCTCAGTTGCAAGAAATGAAAGCTAAGCTGCTTCGCCTTGAAGCGCTTGTCCATCAAATGGCCGATGGCCCCGTTCCAAGTTCCGATCATGATTTACAAGAGGTTACCGGGCGACAGATTCGCCAGACAGGCTGGGAGTCTGAACCGCAGCGGACACCTCCCGGTAGTCCAAAGTCGGGATGGCGCGGTGGCCTGCCTTCAACAGCCCTTAATCAAGTCGATCGATAGACGGGGTTGACCAGTTTTCCCACATGATGGGTTATTAAACGAGCAAACCAAGGATTGAACCTATTCGAAAGTCGGTCTCGTGCTGTTCTTGTCAGAGCTGCAAGCTTGCATGCAGATCCAGGAACGGACATGTGATGGTCCTGTTACCAGCAGTGTGAAAGCATAGCCGATGTCCATTTTTCCATGAAATTGTTCTCCAAGTCAGCTGGTTGAATCTTACCACCGGGTTCAGTTGGCGCAAACTGCCAGCAGGCATGGGCTGTTCGGGCGAGACCGCGCGGACACAACCGCCTTTATAGCAAGAACTGGGAATCTGGCAGCGATATCATGCCAGCATTCCGAAGCAATTTCAGCGCACATCAGCAATCAACGTTGCCTGTTGCCGGTGGTGGAGCACCATCGCTTCCTGAAGGGGGCTTCGGCCAGACCTCGATAGCGTCCACAAATGCTATATACTGACGCAGGCTACGATAGTGTAGTGACTCGCCAAACACTCCTGGATCGCGGCATCATCCCCCACATTCAGCGACGAAACACTGCCCATGGAAGCGAACTGGGGAAGGTTCCTGTGAAAAAACAAGACAGAGGTGGTGGAACGCACCATCAGTTGGCTGGGAAGTCTTGACTGACTCCGCATTCGCTACGACCGCCATCAAAACCTCGATCTTTTCAGGGAGAGATCTGTGAAAGGGCAGCCGCCAGTCAGCGCAATGTGCCTTACATATGGTCGGCCACGACTCCTTGAAGAGGCTCTCCATTCATTCTTAATTCAGGACTATCAAGGAATCAAGGAGCTTGTGATACTAAATGATCTTGCAGAGCAGACACTCGTTTTTGAACATCCGCATGTCAAAGTGATCAACGTTTCCAAGCGATGTCGTACTGTCGGGGAAAAGCGAAATGCATGTGCTGCACTCTGCTCACACGATCTCCTGTTTGTCTGGGATGATGACGACCTCTATCTTCCGTGGAGACTATCTTCATCTATCGAACGCATGGACGAGCGAAAGAAATTCTATAAGCCTACCAGGGCATGGATTATGTCGGAAGGTATAGTTTGTGGCGTTGGCCGCAATCTCTTTCATAGCGGGGCCTGTTTCACAAGAGATCTTTTTGATAAAGCGGGTGGCTACCCACATATAGGATCAGGTCAGGATTGGGGGCTGGAATCAAAATTTTCGCGTATGATTTCTGGTACAAAGGACGATGACTCACTTCAGGACTTCGAACTCTTCTACATCTACAGATGGGGTGGAACTGGTTCATACCACCTCAGTGCGTTTGGGCGCGACGAAGGAAAATCTGTCAAAGGTAATGAACATGTTGCGAATTATGTTCGCAAAGCTGTCGATTATCGACAGATCCCTACAGGTCGGATTGATTTGTTTCCTGCCTGGCGAGGAGATTACAGACGATTGGTAAGCGACAAATGCAACTCTTTATCGCTTAAGTCGAATCATGCTCAGTTCGGATCAGACTTCTTGTTAAAAGTCGATGCCCAACTCATGGATCCATTGAAAGAGTCTAAGTTGAACATGCCCCTCGTCAGTTGTGTCATGCCAACCTTTGGTCGGTCGGATTACGTCTCTGAGTCATTGAGCATGTTTCTGGCTCAGGATTATCCCAACAAGGAGTTGATCATATTAAACGATTGTCCAGGGCAGGAGCTCTTGGGCGACTTTCCAGGAGTCACGATTGTCAACTCACCGGCCCGCTGGAGTACTCTGGGTGAGAAGAGGAACGCGGCTATCGCGATGGCCAAGGGAGAGTACATCGCCGTATGGGATGATGATGATATCTATATGCCGTGGCGACTGTCGTACTGCATGGATCGTATCCAATCGCTCGATCCCCCTGTTTACTGCCCTGCAGAGTATTGGGCGTATTGGGGTGATGAGAATTTGCATCACAATCAGGCAGTGCTGAATTGGATTTGCCACCCGCAGGTTATCATCAAGAAATCGGAATGGGAGGCGGTTGGAGGCTATCCACCCACGACTTTGCATGAGGACACGGCCTTCATTCGAAGGATTCTTTCCGGACGGATGATGGAATGGGTTCCCGATCCCATCGCCGTCAGTGACCGTGTCATGATTATGCGTGGAAAGTCCAAATACCACCATACGAGCATCGACGGCGGCAGGCAGCAACCCGACGTGCTCCCGGGTACACGTCATCTGGCCCCATCCCCGATCTCGGACTGTGTACTGGCCAACGTTGCGAAGAAGCATGTTTCCGATCGGGCTGAACATGTCAACCGCATCGAGATATTGGAAACGTCCTTGCTGGAAGTGCTGGGGCAGCATCCAGAGCACGGCCTACGATCTCTATGCGAAGTACAGCCATTGAAATCCCATGTCGGTTATGGAGCACTTGGTGTGTCTGGTGATCTGGGGTACGAGAAAAAAAAGGTGATTGTTCTCGGACGAAGTTTCCCACATGCCATCAGTGCCCATGCTTCCTCGCGTCTGGTTTATCAGGTTCAACCAGAAGAAAAGGAATTTCGCAGTCTGGTTGCGATCAACGATGATGTGCGAACCGGCATGACGTCCGCTGACTTCCTTGTCATGTCGGAAGGGGCAGTTCTGGGTCTGGCGAAGGACGTACGACCGCAGGAAACGCCGCGACTGATCGTGGCTCCGTTGGAGAATTGCCGGCAGATTGAACTGGTTACCGTTCCCCGGCGATGGGAGCACTGTCATACGGTTTGGTTGAACCCGACGGTCGCGAATGCCGGTTTGGAAGACGAACAAGGCTTTCTGAAAGATTGTCTTGGGCGGGTACGGATCGATTGCACACACCCCATGACCTACCACCGAACATGTTTTGTAACAACAGCATCAGCAGGATTTGCAGCATGGGTTGATGATCTTTTAGGTTCTATACGGCACAACGCCCAATGCGATGGAGCAGGACTAGCAGTTTTATCCATCGGTAATAGTGAAGAAATACGAGAGGTTGCAACAGCTCACGGAGCGGACGTAATTCCTTGTCAGAGTGACAAGCCGCTCTCCGTGGCTACTAAGTCGGTGCTTTACAGCTCAGGACGAGTTGTAAATGCAGACAACATTATCTGCCTGGACGCCGACATGTTGGTACTTGGTAGTCTTCAGGAGATGGTAGCAACAATTGAAGCGTCTCCTCATGGAGCAATTCTCTTTTGTCGAGAAGCTAATTCGGATATTCATGATTTCGAAAGAGCGATTCCAGCTCTGTATAAATCGAATATCGAAGAAATGGAAAAACTTTTGCTTTGCCGAAATCGATCTATTTCAACTTATCCATTGATTGCAAACGATGGGCTATTTGCCGGTAAACGCGCGGCGATCAATGCATTAGATACTTCGATACGTAGCTTTTACAAGCCATCAGAATGGATCGATGCGAAAGCAGGAGTCCCTTGGAGAAATCAGGCAATTTTTAACCTGCATCTGGCCTATCTCAATTGTGGACAAGAGCTAAGCTCTCGATTTAACGTTCAGATGAATTATGAGAAGATTGAATTCTCTAAGCAGGACGGAACGCTCGTCGGAGAATGCAATTTTTCACCTGTGTCGATTGCTCACTTTAATGGAGCAGGCCGTGGTAAGTCATCGGAGTTTAGCGGGGCATTTCGACTCATCAATAAGTAATGATCCATGATTCGGATTTTTTTTTTCTGGTTTGTATCGACGTCTCGTGATGGGCGAAAAGTTGGCCATCATTAACAAATTCATGAGACACTCAGGTTGCCTTGCCAATGAATAATGAATTATCGGATCGAATTCAAAATCCCTCGTTTCCCGTGGATCTTGTCTATACATGGGTGGACGGGTCGGATGGGGAATGGATGGCGAAACGGAGCCAGTATGAATCACAACCCCATAACCGATTGATCCGTTGGAAAAATCAGCAGGAGCTTCGTTACTCACTGAGATCGGCGTTTTGGCACGCGCCGTGGGTTCGTCGAATCTTCATCGTTACGGATAAACAGGTGCCAACCTGGCTTGATCGGAATCATCCCCAAGTGTGTATTGTCGACCATCGCGAGATATTTTGTTGGCTTGAGGATCTGCCCACGTTTAACAGCCACGCGATTGAGTGTCATCTGCATCGGATCCCGGGACTATCGGAGCATTTTCTCTACGCAAACGATGATACGTTTTTTGGCTGCCAGTCAATTCCGGAGGATTTTTTTACACCGGACGGAAGGATTGTGGTGGGAGCGGGGATGAGTCGATTGCCTAAGCATCTTCAATTTCCCGCGTCGTTCGTTTCCGGGGGGGTGGTGCCGGCAATTTCCAGAGCTGTTCAATTGTTGGCCGAAGCCTTTCCGGATTGTGAGCACCTCTATCCGGTTCACCAGATCAAACCGTACACGCGAGAGTTGTTTCAGTATGCGGAGGCACGTTGGCCTCAGGTGTTCAGGGAATGCTCTCGCAATCGATTTCGCGGAGAAGGGGATGTCTCCCTCAATTTTGGATTGTTACATCCGTTGGCTTTGAAAACTGGTCGGGGAGTCCTTAGTCGAATCAGAGAAGGATTCTTTTCGCCAAGCACCCAGGCGGCTGTGTTGGCATGCTGCGAGGTACTAAAAGAACGTGAATACAAGTTGATTTGTATCAATGATGATTCCGAAGATGGTTTGGAACTGGAAGGATTATTGAGCTCTCTTTGGCCCATACCCTGCCCTTTTGAGATCGGGGCTGGGAAATAAGAGGCTGAAGAAAACCTCTCGGCTACTGGATCGTTTAGACTGAATGCCTCATCAGTATGTAATCGC
>JAIXUU010000057.1 GCA_027483405.1 Planctomyces sp.
ACGAACGCTGTCGTCGCCCGCTGGTACGCCGAAGGCCCTCACCTGGCTCGATACTGGTACAGCGGATTTCTGGGAAGTGGCTACCAGATCACTCTCCGTTCTCAGCAGGCAATCGATCCGCAATCGATCCTGATTGATGCCTCATACACCGATCATGCAGGCACCACGATCTCGGCCACTCATGCATTTTCTGAAGCGGCTGGTCTGGCCTCGACTCGTTCCCGTCGGGAAACACCAGCATCTTTCACCAACTCCCAGCAGACACAGCGCCCCGATTATTCGGCTGGTGAGTTAGCTTTGCCCGAACTCCCCCAAGGGAACAACTCAGCCCTCGAACGCGCTGCAGAACTCGGTCCCACCTCTGTCAACTGGACAGACGAAACCATGCCCATCCGCCGGTGAGCGCATTCAATCCAGCGATTAAGGTTTTTCTGAGTCAGAATCATCCGGTAGGCGTCAATGCCCGGTCAAGTTCTTGCCGGAGATCTTCAAAATCTTCGAGACCCACCGAGAGGCGGAAGATTCCTGCGGTCACGCCGCAGGCTTCGCGATCTTTGGCGGCCATGAACTTATGAGATGTTCCCGCCGGATAAGAGACAGTGGTGCGGGCATCAGCCAGCGTGGGTGAGAAGGGAATCGCAGGCGCCAGCTTGTGGAAAATCGTATCGATCTCGCTGGCACCCCCTTTAATCTCGATAGAAATCATCCCGCCGAAGCGATCCTGCAGATACTTCTGAGCAAGTTGATGTGTGGAGTGGCTGGTGAGGCCGGGATAGAAGACCTTTTTCACGCGGGGATGAGTGGCCAGCCAATGGGCCAACTGCTGGGCCGTCTGTGTCACCCGGGCCATGCGCAGCGGTAAAGTTCGCAGGCCTCGAGTCGCCAGCCAGCATTCCATCGGATTCGCATTCAGCCCGTAGAGCAGCATCGAGGTGCGGGCTTTCCGCATCGCTTCTTCGCCACCAACGATCACTCCCAGCATGACATCGCCATGCCCGTTGAGATACTTGGAAGCACTGTGCCAGACGATATCTGCCCCATAATCTTTCGGGCGAATGCCACACGGTGTGGCGAAGGTGTTATCCACCAGCAAGGTGATCGAGCTGCCTACGATCTGTCTCAGAGCCTGCAGATCCGTCACCTCGAGCAGCGGGTTCGAAACCGATTCGCAGATCATCATTCTGGTACTGGGTCGAATCGCCTTGCGCACCGATTCCAGATCATTGAGATCCACAAAGGTGACATTCACCTGAAAGCTGGCCTGCAGTTGCAGCAGGAATTGATGGGTACTGCCGTAAATCGCCCGCGCACAAACAATGTGATCGCCAGTTTTCACAACACTGAGAACTGCTGCGGAAAGAGCCCCCATCCCCGAAGCACACGCCACGCCATGTTCAAAGCCTTCCAGCCGGGCGACATCATGCGTAAACGCCTCATGGTTGGGATTCTCAACCCGTGTATAGAAGTAGCCACGTTCCCGGCCTGCCAGCACCTCTTCAAACTCAGCCAGTCCCGGCAAATCAAACGCCGTGGTCATATAAATCGCAGGAGCACTGGGAGGCGTCGAGAAGGGCGGTACATGTCCGCCACGAGTTGCCGTAGTGTCCGGGTGAGTCATGAAACATCCTTAGAAGCAAACCAGCGATTTTCAGTTGATCAAGCGAGCTGCCCATCAATCATCAATTCATGAAGCGACATCAGAATTTAACAGCAGCCGAGTGCGTGTTGCTTAAAATCAATAACTTTGATCTGGAGTGCAAGCGTGGGGAGCGAAGATTATTGCCATTGCTGATCGACAATTCGGCAGCGTATGGCCACTGCAGCAGGGACATACGATGATGAGCACACGCTCAAGACTAAGGCGATGCACCATTTCTTCGGGAAGAGGTCATTTCATCGAGATCGGGAAGATCTTCTTTGATCTCTTGAGACGAAATCTGTTCAAGCTGCTCAAAGACCGAGGGAAGGTTCACTGGCGGGATCGACTCCAGGGCTTCTCTTGATGATTCATTGCGCGTCATCAGCACTTCGCGCTGGTACTTCATATCGCTGTAACTGATAGAACCGAGCATTGCCAGAACCGCCAGCAGCACCAGACCAATGACAGCCGCCAGATAGAAGAACGATGTCATGTCCGTCGGTGGCACCGATGTCGCACGCACCAGATCGAGCCGCTTGCCAATCAATAGCGGTGTCACTCTCAAACCACCGGCGGCATCGTACCCTTCCCGCTTGAAAAAATAGCCCGCCACTCGAACGGGAGTCATCTGTTGATCTCCCAGTTTCAAATCGGGATCGATCTGAGCCGTCACAACTCGCCAGGGAAAACTGCTGGAGTCGGCTGTAAAAATCCAGGCTTCGTAGTATTCCACCACCCCATAGGAATTCTGTGAGGCCTGGATCTTGGAAAGTCGGCGTAAATCACCGCGAATCTCGACGAGCTCACCGCGATGTACTTTGGGATCAGCCATGAGATTATCCCACGTCAGATCATGACTGGCAGCTCTCGTCAGATATTCCGCCGGGAGCAACCTCGCATGGGAAAGCAGACGATAAAACGCATCCGCTTCGGAAATCCTCACACCCAGTGTGTTATCCACCACATCACGCAGAATGATCGGGTCAATCGCCGTTTCGGCAAAAACATCAACGGACGCCGGTGGAGCTTGTTGATTGCCAACGCCTGCGGGCATGTTCGGCGCGGTGGCTCCACCAGTTGGCGCAGCATCACCAGACCGTACCGTACCACCAGACCTTACAGTATCTGTTGGAGAACCTAACGAGACATCGGGCAGCCCTTCCTCAGTGATCGAACCTCTGGGAGTAGCAGGTGCGGCGGTGGTTGCATCCGGAAGAATCTTCACGACCTCGGGTGGTAATTGCTCATTGCTTTCGAGCACCACACGACGATCTTCCGCGGTGGATTTGAGTGTCGCTGCAGGATCGGCAGACTTGCGCGTGGCGGACCACATGATCTGAGAGACCACCAGGATTACCACCAGCACACCGACCCAGCGGAAGAGTCTCGCCTGAAATCCTCGCTGCAACCAGGTGACATCCTGAAATGAGCGTCCGAATCGCATGATTACTTTCCTGTTCAGAAACCCACCGCCCACTCCTTGTCGCTGCTCCCCGCGAACGAGTGAACAACAAATATCTTTTCTACCAGATTTACCCCATTTCCGTAGCTCTCCAGTTCGTCAAATCGAGATTTGTCAGCCAATTCCAACGTCCACCATCGACACGCGCATGCCGACTTTTGTACTCGCTCCCGGTTCCACATCAGGCTATAACATGTAAACCACTGTGAATATGTTGATGTGGCTTTTCGCATTCATTTTAGAAAATTCGAGATCGACAGTATGACAGAAAAAGCGTTAGCCAACCCTCATGGCACTCCCGCAGACGGTTCTTCATGGAAGACAAAAACTCTTCAATTCTGGGGAATTCTCTGCCAGTCTCTGCGACCTTCCCGCGAGCCAGGTAAAAGCCAACCGGCGATCGATCTTCCCGCAGAATTGTGGGGAACAGGCTTACCATTCTCGATGAGACAAAATGCCCTCTGGCTTGCCGCCACCTGCCTCACTCTCTTTGCAGCTTCCACCAATCCCGCCGCTTTCGCCATCGATGGAGCCACTCCCGTAGCCTCGCTCAAGGTGAAGCCCGGCTTCAAAGTCGAACTGCTCTATTCGGTTCCTAAAGAGCAATTGGGCTCGTGGGTCAGCATGTGTACTGATCCCAAAGGGCGGTTGATCGTCTGCGATCAGTACGGCGGCTTGTACCGTGTGACCGTTCCACCGATTGGAAGCTCGGAAGGTTCCAAAAGTAACGAAACATCCGCTGCCAATAAGGTGGAAATCGAAAAGATCGATATTCCGCTGGGCGAAGCACAGGGGCTGCTCTGGGCGTTTGACAGCCTGTATGTCGTCGTGAACTCAGGGGGCAAATACGAAAGTGGCTTCTACCGGGTGACCGACGCCAATCACGACGACAAGCTCGATACCGTTGAGAAAATTCGCACCTTCCCCAAAGCCGGTGAGCATGGCCCGCATGCCGTGCTGCTCGCACCGGATGGCAAATCGTTGACGGTTTTGATCGGCAATCAGGTACCGGTTTTGCCTGAGTTAGCCGGTTCAAAAGTTCCTCGTTTGTGGGGTGAAGATCACCTGTTGCCGCGCATGCCGGATGGTCGCGGCTTCATGAAAGGTGTTCTCGGCCCCGGTGGGAGCATCTATGAAGTCAGTCCCGATGGAAAGACTTGGACATTGCAATCAACCGGCTATCGCAACCAGTACGATGCCGCTTACAACCAGGACGGGGAACTCTTCACTTATGATGCCGATATGGAATGGGACTGGAACACCCCCTGGTACCGCCCCACGCGAGTTTGCCATGCCGTCAGTGGTGCGGAATTCGGATGGCGTAATGGTGCGGGAAAATGGCCAGCCTACTACCCCGATAGCCTCGGTTCAGTCGTCAATATCGGCCCTGGTTCACCTACTGGAGTTTGCTGTGGCATAGGTGCCAGATTCCCTGCCGACTACCAGAAAGCACTCTTCATTTGCGACTGGAGCTATGGAAAGCTCTATGCAGTGCATCTCTCACCGAAGGGTGCCAGTTATGCAGGTAAGCTCGATGAACTGGTGGCTGGCTCACCACTCCCGCTGACAGATGTCCTCATCAATCCACATGACGGAGCGATGTACTTCACCATTGGCGGTCGCAAGACACAATCGGGGCTGTACCGCGTCACATATGTCGGCAAAGATTCAACGGCCCCAGTCATTGCCGCCGCCCAAGACGATGCCCTGGCCCAGCGAGCACTGAGAAAGAGTCTTGAAGCATTCCATGGCAAGATTGATGCTGACACTTTGAAAGTGGCCTGGCCTCATCTGGCCAGTGAAGATCGCGCCATCCGCTGGGCTGCCCGAGTGGCGATTGAGCATCAGCCGCTCGAAAACTGGCAGGAAAAAGCACTCTCCGAAAGTTCACCCGCAATTGCCATCCCGGCACTGCTGGCACTCACACGCGCAGGCGGGATTGATCCATTCCACCGCAAAGAAAGCGATGCCCCCGTGAACAAGTCACTGGGTGAGCAGATTGCCGCAGCACTGGATCGAGTCTCCTGGGATCGTCTTTCAAAGGAACAAAAGGTTGATCTTTGCCGGGTGTATGAGATTCTGTTTAACAGGTATGGTTACCCCAGCGAG
Organism: Planctomyces sp.; assembly: GCA_027483405.1. Classification (GTDB taxonomy): domain Bacteria; phylum Planctomycetota; class Planctomycetia; order Planctomycetales; family Planctomycetaceae; genus Planctopirus. Next base: position 5,211 of record JAIXUU010000057.1, read on the forward strand.
AACGTTCGAGAGCAGGTCTTGAAGCGACTTGAGCCGGCATTTCCTTCGGGCTTTAAGCCACTCGATGCTGAATTGGCGAACCTGCTGGTCTATCTGCAGTCGCCACAGGCCGCCAACAAGATTGTGGCCGCTTTAGGCACAGCCCGCACTCAGGAAGAACAGATCGAGTATGCCCGCGCACTGCGTATGTTAAAGGAGGGTTGGACGACACCATTGCGAGAGAGCTACTTCAAGTGGTTCGGCAAAGCCGCCGGGTATCGGGGAGGTGCCAGTTTCTCGAAGTTTGTCGAGAACATTCGCAAAGATGCCGAAGCCACATTGACGGATGCCGAGCGAACTCAATTGAAGCCGATTCTCGATGCGACCCCCACAGAAGCTCCACCGGCTGCAGTTCCGCCGCGTGCCTTCGTGAAGGAGTGGTCAGTGGCAGAGCTGGCACCACTTGTCAGCGAAAAACTCACCGCACGCAGTTTTGACAAAGGTCGCGAGCTGTTTGCTGGCACCAGCTGCTTTGCCTGCCATCGTTTCGATGGTGAGGGTGGTGCTTATGGGCCGGATCTGACAATGGCAGGAGGCCGGTTCAGTGCTAAAGATCTGCTGGAGTCGATCATCGAACCGAGCAAAGCCATCAGCGATCAGTATGAAGCGGTCACGATTGTCCTCAACGACGGACGCTCCATCAGTGGTCGCATTGCGAATCACAATGGAGAGTCATTCCAGGTGATGACCAATATGCTGGAGCCGAACAACCAGACAGGTGTCAAACGGGCAGATATTGAAGAGATTGTCCCTTCGAAAATCTCGATGATGCCGGCCGGTCTGATCAACACCTGTAATGTCGAAGAAGCAGCCGATCTGATTGCGTATATCCTCTCCCGGGGGCAGCGCGACCACGCGATGTTTGCTGGCAAACCCAGTGGAAACTGAAGTTTTTCCTCTTGGCAGGCTCTGGAAGTGGCGATCAGCCTCCAGAGCCTGTTTTCTTTTACGAACCCGCAAAATGCAGAACTTGCCCTGAAATCGAGAAAAAAGGGCTTCTGGCCACTTGATCAACGCTGCCGGTTTGCAATTCGTCCGTTGCCCCCCCACAATCGAGAGAGAGCTGGATTACCAAGTTATAAAAATGTCGATATCGGGAAAGACTGCTTCAATGAAAGAGCATGATCTGGTCGTAATTGGTGGGGGCCCCGGAGGTTATGTCGCTGCCATTCGCGCAGCACAGTTGGGCCTCAACGTGGCCTGCATTGAAAAAGAGTCGGCTTTAGGGGGCACCTGTCTGCGTGTGGGCTGTATCCCCAGCAAAGCCATGCTCGAATCGAGCGAACTCTTTCAGATGGCCAAGAATCATCTGGCTGAGCATGGTGTTTCCATCAATGCAGATTCCGTGAAGCTCGACCTGCCCGCCATGCTCAAGCGTAAGGATGGCATTGTCTCCCAGTTGACCAAAGGGATCGACGGCCTCTTCCGCAAGAACAAAATCACGCGGTACCTGGGCCACGGCAAGATTGTCGCTCCCGGTAAAGTCCTGGTCGAAGGGGCTCAACCCGAAGAGATCGTCTGCAAAAACATCGTCATTGCGACAGGAAGTAAATCCGCCCCGCTCAAAGGCGTGGAAGTCGACAACGAACGAATTGGCACCAGCACTGAGGCGCTCGCCTTCCCGGAAGTTCCTGGAACCATGGTGGTCATTGGTGCGGGTGTGATTGGCCTCGAGCTGGGTTGCGTCTGGAGCCGGCTGGGTGCCAAAGTGATTGTGCTGGAATACCTCGACCGGATTCTTCCCGGCATGGACAGCGAAATTGCCACCGAAGCCCAGAAGATTTTCACCAAGCAAGGCATTGAGTTCCGCCTGGGGATGAAGGTGACCGGCGCCAAGGTTTCGGGCAAAAAGTGCGTGGTGACTTGTGAAGGTGCCGAGCCGATCACCGCCGATCGTGTGCTCCTCGCTGTGGGCCGCATCCCGAATACCGAGAACCTGAATCTCGATGGAGTGCATGTGGCTTACGACAACCGTGGCCGCATTCAGGTGGATCAGCACTTCCAGACAACAATTCCGGGCATTTACGCGATTGGCGACGTGATTGGTGGTGCCATGCTGGCTCACAAAGCCGAAGAGGAAGGGATGGCCGTTGCCGAAGGAATTGTCTGGGGTCATTGCCACGTCAATTACGATGCCATTCCCGCCATTGTCTACACCCATCCTGAGATTGCCAGCGTGGGCAAGACGGAAGACCAACTCAAGGAAGCGGGCGTGCCCTATAAGAAGGGGAGCTTCCCTTACATGGCCAATGGCCGGGCCAAAGCGATTGCCGCAAATGAGGGCCGCGCCAAGGTTCTGGCACATGCCGAAACCGACCGCGTGCTGGGTGTCCACATCATTGGGGCACATGCTGGCGATCTGATTGCTGAAGCGGCTCTGGCGATCGAATTCGGGGCTTCGAGCGAAGACATTGCCCGGACATCACATGCGCACCCGACACTGGCCGAAATCGTCAAAGAAGCGGCACTGGCCGTCGATGGACGAGCCATTCACTTTTAATTGCTAGAACCAGCTTTTGAACATCGAAAGTGACCCGGCAACCCCCACGATTGCCGGGTCACTCTCATTTTTGACGTGAAAAAACTCAATTTGTGGTTCAGACAAGATCATTCTGATAAAATTTGATCTGTTCAGCCTTTCGAAGCTGCAGAACCGCTTGCCCAAGCCATGTGGCTGGTTTACTCTAAGATTCTCACCGATGAGAAGATCGTTCTCACCCACAACCTGCCCTGCGTACCAGATTTTTTTCCGAGGATTGCGCCATGAAGACCTTATTCAGATCATTCGCCTGTTTTGCAATCAGTGCCACAGCCTGCCTGGCCGTGACCACGGGGGCTGCTGCAGCCGACTGGGGAACTTTGAGTGGTCAGATTGTGCTGGATGGTGCTGTTCCTGATGCAAAAGTGCTGGTTCGCAAAGGCGATTCCACAGTTCGCGATGCTGCCGTCTGCGCCAAGGAAGATTTGCTTGATCAGAGTCTCGTGGTGGATCCTGCCAGCAAAGGGATTGCGAATGTGGTGATCTATCTCACCAAGGCTCCCAAGTCGATCCATCCCGACCTCAAGGCAGGCAAGACCGCCACTGTCGAGTTTGACAATCAGACATGTCTGTTTGTTCCCCGCGTGATTGCCGTGCAGACGGGCCAGCCGATTAAGGTGCTGAACACCGACGCTGTCGCCCACAACGTGCACACCTATTCGACAAAGAATACTGCTGTGAACTTTCTCGTTCAGCCAGGGAACAAGACAGGCGTGCCACTCAAGGGAACTGAACAGGAACGAGTTCCATTTAAGGTAACTTGCGACATTCATCCCTGGATGCTCGGCCACTGGATGGTCTGCGATCACCCTTACTTCGCTGTGACCGGGCCTGATGGCAAGTTCACCATTGAAAACCTGCCAGCCGGTGAAGAAATTGAAGTCCGGATGTGGCAGGAGCGTTCTGGCTATGTGCAAAAGCCTGCAAAAATGACTCTCAAGGCAGGTGCCAACGATCTCGGTGCGATTAAGGTTCCTGTGGCCAGCTTCAATAAGTAGGCTCGTCGGGGATTTTGCAATTCATCACAACGCCTTGAGGGTTAGTGCCTTCAAGGCGTTTTGCTGCGCGAGGATGGTTGCGGGTTGTTTGGAAAAACGTGGGAATCGCTGTCCAGGGGGCATTTCCAACCGACAACCATCAACCACAACTCCCCACCCACACGGTTCTCCGGCCTTGATTCCACAGCAGCGAACTCGACTCGCAAAGGCTCGCCATGTCGGACGAATTGACATTCATGATGGGGCAGTTTCCGGCCCGGATACCGACCGACCGCAACTATGTGGCCACACACTTCTGGCTTCAGTCGATTGGGCCCGAGCTTTATCGCGTCGGGTTTACAGCTTATGCCGTCCGACTCCTGCAGGATGTCTATTTTCTCGACTGGTCCATCAGTGATGGTGCCATGGTTAGTAAAAAAGCCGAGATCGGCGAGATCGAGAGTTCCAAAGCCCTGAGTACCATGTACTCGGCAGAAGCGGGCGAGATTGTGCGCATCAACCCCGTCGTGGCGGCCGATCCCAGTGCCATCAATGCCGATTCTTATGGCGAAGGCTGGCTCTATGAACTGCGAACCACAGCCAGTTTGTTGAGTGCAGCCGAATACATGGATGTGCTCGCTGCGAGTTGGGAAAAAACGCAGGCCATCATCAAGGGGCAGATGAATCAGTAGTCACCAATTCGCCTTCTGAGTTGTGGGTGGAAACGAACAGGTGACGGAAAAGGATGCGGTGTCGAATTGCCATTGGTGGCATGGTTCGACATGATCAATGTGTCGAAAACATCCGGGTGACGAGAGCCTTCTCAACACCTCCATGATGTCGGAGCCAACCGACCATTCCCGTAAAATATGTCAGATCTCAACCGTGATGCAGCCGAATGATCAGGCTGTGCACACGATCTTGATGGCCAGACAGTCGCATGTCGGAGAAGTGATATGGCTTCAGGAAAACTGACAGTCGTGATCTCACAGGCACCGGGCAAAAACCCGGTCAAAAGAGCCCTGGAAGAAGACATCGCTGTCCAGCTTATGCTGGGTGGTCAGGTCGATGTCTCGGTCATTCCTCACCTGTACGATCTCCCTGCCGATCATACAGGACTCATGTTTTTGCGATCGCTCCCGGGCCACTTTGTGATTCTTTCGTGGCTTTATCCACGAGCGGCCCACTGGGTTCTGGATCGTCAGAAAATTGAGGGACAACTGGGGAAGACCCGTCTTGTAGATGAAGACGAGGACGAAGCGGAAACCGATGCCGACTCGGCAGAGATTCTGGCAGAAATGAACGGAGCCCATGCCGAAGCTGCCGGTGAAGACCATGGAAAGTCGTCTCGCACCATCTGGTCCATCGACCTGAGAGTCCGGTCAGATGCTGCGGCCTACCTCGAAGAGATTCAGCGGATTGCCGCCGAACTGGCCGTCCCTGTCGTTTCTTTGGGATTGTCCTTTCCCTCAAAAGCAGCGCCTCTAAAGGCTTCTGTGGATTTGCCTGTCATCACGCCGCCAGTTCATTCCATGGCCAACGGCAGTTCCGAGGCGAATGGTGCTGCCGCATTGCCAATACCCGTTCATGTAGGTACCGAAGAGCTGACAAAGCGGCGCTGGTATCCCGTGATTGATTACAGCCGCTGTACCAACTGCATGGAGTGCATCGACTTTTGCCTCTTTGGTGTTTATGGCGTGGATGCACTCGACCGGATTCTCGTTGAGCAGCAGGATAGCTGCAAAAAAGGTTGCCCGGCCTGCAGCAGAGTTTGCCCCGCCAATGCAATTATCTTTCCCGAACACAAGACAGCGGCGATCGCTGGTGCCGATGGTGACGGCCCGGCAGCCTTCAAGGTCGATCTGTCGAAGCTCTTTGGCGGAGGGAACGATTCCGCCGAATCGGCCCTCGAAATGGCTGTCAAAGAACGCGATCAGGAACTTGTCGCCGATGGTCGAGAAGCTGTCGGTATGAAGGTGGGCATCCCCAAGCGGCAGGAAGGAAAAGCCCAGTCTCCACGCGACAATCTCGACGACCTCCTCGACAGCCTTGACAGCTTTTAACCAGACTTGTGTCAGTGTGGCAGTGGATGAAAGTCTGTAGTTGAGCAAAGCGTGTCGATTGCGTTGTCAGGGCGTGGAAGATCATCGTCGCATGCACTTCGATTCGATGCTCGCTAAACAATAACTCCCGGTGATTTTGCAATCACCGGGAGCCTTGATGCCCATCATGATGTCTGAACAGTACAGGAGCCTTTAAGCCCCTGTGGCAGCTACTTCTGATTCACTTCCTGCATCAGATTCTTGGCAATCTGCAGATGCTTTTGTGTGGTCGCTTTGGCTTCCACAACGAACTGCTGCAGCTCTCCGGACGTATGCTTTTCGAGCGCTGTTAGCTGTGCCAGCATCCCCATGTGCATCCCGGCCTGGATTCCCAGAAAAGCCTCATCAATCTGCTTGTTTTCCTTGGCTTCCATCAGTTCGGCAATCGCCAGGTTCAGGCATTCCTGAGTGGCTTCCTGATGAATCTGCAGAAACTGGTCCCCTTCACTGGTTTTGCCAGCATACTGCGGCTGAAGCACAACTCGGTTTCGATAACCAACGACCTGTCGTCCGGTAGCAGGCCCATTGGGTGTCAAATCAACATTGACTCCCGTTGTCCGCTCAATCTGACGTTCGGTTCTTTCGTTCTGACGTTCCACACGCCGCTGGGCCTGAGTCGCGGGAACGGGAGTCGTGACAACTTCCGTCGCCACAAATGTGGCGGGCCGAGGTTGTTCCGACTGTGTGGTCTGGGTCATTTTCATGGCCTGAAGCTTCTGGACGGCTTTTTGATGGTCGGCCACAAGCTGTTCGGCAAACTTCTTCACCTTCTCGTTTTGAAGTTCGTTTTCAATGTACTTGCTCAGCTCGACTTCTTCCTGATTTTTGAGAATCAGGCAATTGAGAATATGCGATTCGATATTCATCGCAGGCTGTTGTACCGCTCTCGCATTGACGCCTGGGCGTTCCTGCCCGGCCACCAGTTGCGTACCGGGTGTGTAGACATTACCAGGGATCCGATCGACCTGATTGGGATCAATGGCCGTCGTACCCCGCGGTGGAGTATTAGTCTGCACCTGGACATTGCCGATCGGTGTTTCGACGTTGGTGACGTTCTTCGTCGGAGGAGTGACATTTGCTGGCGTTGAAGCGCTCTTGGCCTGTGCCAAGGCTGTGGTTGCGAGGCCAATCGATAAGCCTGTCGTAAGAATTGTCTTGAAAACGTGCATGCTGAACCTCCAGTGATCAAAGCAAAACAAAATCGCCACTCCTCGATGATGCACCCAACATGAGCAATCATCCGGTATCTCATGGAGAGGCGAATTGTGCGGAGGTCTATGTCGCAACATACATGCCGCAAGCCATTCTCGAAGTGATGGTTGAGGCCATTCGACGGGCTTTTGACGTGAGATGGCTCGCCTGATGGATGAACCATCGGTTGGCACGATTTCGTTTAACGCAACGAACAAGGGGATTTACGCAATCGCTGAGAGTTGATTTCCAGAGTCTTCAGAATCTTGGGCGAAGTGAACTTCAGGCACTTCATCAAAAGTCTCCCTGAGAAGATCTTCATGAGAAGTGAAGGGCGATCAACCACTCAACAAGATCGATTGAGACGGCAGCCTGCGTGTCGGTCGCCTGGCGATCATGGTTGCTGCCGGCCTTGATGTCCTCTCGAATAATTCAAGGAGTGGTCGATTTGGGCAGCATGAGATCCGCATAGTTCAGGATGCCGGTCCAGAAATCGTTCGTGAGTGTGTGCTTTTCTGGCAGCCGCAATTGCAGCAGCTCGCCCACTTTGCCACGTTGAATCTCCGCGACTGAAGTGATCAGTCCCGATCCGACCAGGCCGGTTTTCCCGAGCAGCTTCCAGACGGGGTCAATTGCCTTAAGCGTTTCCAGCGATCTGGGAAAGTTGGCCCACGCGTCCTGATCGCCTTCGGTATCGAGCAATAATCGCGGCGCCACGAGCGAAGCCACCGCATGCTGATCGAAAGGAATCCGTGGCTCGTTTCCGCCAAATTTCTTGAACTCGCCACAGAACCAATGGGGGAACACTCGATTGATTCGTTCGACAGTCTCCTGATTATTCTCCCGGCTCAAAGCCATGCCACCCGTTCCCGATTGATGGGGCACCACCAGGGCAATTCGTTCATCCATAGCAGCAGCAAACAGGACGGTTTTCCCCCGGCGGGAATGACCCAGTAGACAAATACGCCGCGGATCAAGCTGTGGTTCCTGAGCCAGTTGATCGACGCAACGCAGCAGCCCCCAGGCCCACAGGGCAATTGTGGCGGGTTGTGAGCCTGCGGGAACCTGGTCGCTTTTCAGATAAGGAAACAGGCCATCGGTCCACTCATTCTTGTCGGCTTTGGTGTCACTTTCGTGGTAGGTCGCAAAGGCATAACCTCGGTCGATCACCTGCTCGACACACCAGAAATCGGCCTGTCCACCACGCTGCCCGATCCATTCTTTCTTCGAGCAATAGCGATCGGTATGAATGGTCGTCTGCGGATCTGTTGTGACGTTGGCGTTACCACAATAGTTAAGCGTCAGGAAGACCGGGATTTTTCCGGCCGGGTGGCGGTTGGGAATCCAGAGTGCCAGGCGGATCTCAGGAGCCTCTGGAGGAAGCTGAGTGAATTTGAGGCTGATCTCTTTGAGCGTGGCCTTGCCAGCCAGAGCATCGGGAACCGTTTTCGTGACAGTGGCTGTGAATGGCTGTGGAGCCGGGAGATACCCGAACATTTCGCGCTGGATAAGTTCCTGGAGTTCTGGCCGCCGCCGCTTCATCCAGTCCTCAGGTGTTTTGACTGGTGCGCCATTCTTCAGCTTCAAAAGCTCAGGGAGTGCTGTCGATTCGGGATATGCGTCCCAATTGATCGTGGGAGTACCTGGGGATGCCTCGGAAGTGCCAACCTGAGAATTTGTGGACAAGGGTTCCGCACTTTCTACCGCTGTCGCCAGGAGACACAGCCACAGCACGGGAACAACAGAGTTCTTTAAATCGAGCTTTATGGAAACTAAGTTTTTCATCGTGGGCCTCATGTCAGCAGGGAAGTCAATCGCGATAGGTACTGCCCGGAATCGTGATCTGAAGTGTGCCAAATTCCAGATCGCGGCGAAAGAAGGCAGCCTTCAAAGCGGCGCGATCAGAAAATCAGGCTGCGGCAAGCCTCTTTGGCATATGTGAAAACTGACGCCTGGCAGCGTTGTATGCAGAAAATGACGACGAAACATTCCCGCCAATTTCGACTCGCCAAGTGGTTGAGAGTAGCGAAACGACGCAGAATGGAGCAAACTTTCGTGCACAAGATCATTGTCGAAATCAGCCATTCGAGGCCGTTTGGCTGAGCGATAATGATGCCAGACAATTTTGCTGGACCACCTATCAGGGAACTGCGGGCTCAATATGCTTCGATGGCGGCTGGCCATGTCTGCCGTGCTGATTCCACTTCTGGCGGGGATCTTCGCACTCGATCATTCCTTCGGAAGCTCAGCACCCATTCTGCTGGTCTTTGGCTGCGTGCTGGCTTATCGCGGGGCCGATGAACTGTGCGATCTTCTGCATACCCGAAACTTCACACCCCATCGATTCACGGTGTGTGCATTGAGCATGCTGGTGACATCGGCTGCCTGGTTTGGCCGATCGAGGATCTTTCCCATCGATGTGCCTGATGATGGCAACACGCTGGCGCAAGTCATGCTGGCCTATTCGCTATCCATTCTGATCATGTTCTTTGTCTCGGCGTACCGGTATCGCGAGCCGGGCAAGAGTATGGAAACGCTTGGTGCCGAGTTGATGATTGTCAGCTATGTGGGTGTGCTCCTGGGGGTCTGTGCCCAGTTGCGTTGGGTGGCAGGTGCGGAGGCTGGTTATCTGGTGATGGGATCCCTCGTCATTGTGACAAAAGCCGGCGATGCAGGTGCGTATACACTGGGCCGGCTGTTCGGACGCCGAAAGCTCGTGCCGTTGCTTTCTCCGGGCAAGACGTATGCCGGCGCTGGTGGTGCCCTCCTGGGTTCGGCACTGGGGGCTTACTTGTGGCTCACCTTTGCGACCCCATTTTTCAATGCAACATGGCAACCGCCGGAGTGGTACTGGACAGTCCTCTATGGTGTGATTATCGGGATTGTCGGACTGATTGGCGATCTCTGCGAATCGCTGATCAAACGGGATGTCGGCAAGAAAGATTCCGCAGGACTGCTCCCAGGATTTGGCGGCTTACTCGACTTGCTGGACAGCATTATTTACTCCGCACCAGTGGCCTACATTCTGTGGAAGGCCATCCCCCTGGCGACCTGGAAAATCCCCGGAGCCTGATGTCATTGCTGACTGATAGCACCCTTCAAGCGATCTCGCTCATCATCGGCAGGACACGCATATGGCGCAGCTGCTTGTTGTCGTGAAGAGTCACGACAACACGGGTATGGCGAATTCGGCACGAGTTGGCCGGGCCACCCTAAGAGGACAGCGATCTGTGTGCCATGCTTGCAGCTTTGGACAAGCATGTCTTCACAACCGGCAACGCGCAATTGCTTCCTGGGAACCGTATGACTTCCAGGATGCGATTACAACTGGCTCAGGAACTCAAACGATTCCTGCAGCACCTGTGGGGCCATATAAGAATGCCTGCTCAGTTCGACATGCAGGCCACCCTGGTACGAGATCTCGCGAAAGGCCTGCATGACGGCGGCGAAATCGATTTCACCTTCTCCAAAACGCAAGTGCTCATGCACACCACGCCGCATGTCTTCAAGGTGGACATTCACGATCCGCGGGCCCCATTCCAATAGATGCGGGATGACCAGCAGTTCGGTCTGCCGCCGACGGAGTGAGCAGGTCTCGGCAGTTGTAATACGCTCCTGTTTCTGTCCTGCTTCTGATCGCGATGTTGATTCTGAAAGCACGGATTTCGCATTCATCACAGGCTTCTCCACGCAGTACAGATGCCCGACATCGATTGTTAAATCGAGATTGGGCTGCCCGACCCGCTCATCCAGTTCGCGAAAGTCGGCCATCGTTTCGATAAACATGCCAGGTTCGGGTTCGAATCCGAGCTTGATCCCATAATGGGCTGCATGCTGGCAGACTTCGCGAACTCCCTCCGCGAGGATCTCCATCGTCTTCTCGCGCGGCCAGGGTTCTCGAAGGATTCCCGACCAGAACGAGACGCAGTCGGCTTCAAGGTCATCCGCAAGATGAATCGCCCGCTTCAAAAAATCAATGCGTCGCTGGCGGGCTCGGGCATCACCGCTGATGAGTGTCGGCTCATGCTTTTTGAGAGGATCCAGAAGGAACCGCGCACCGGTTTCAATCACACACGAAAGGCCGAGCTTCTTGAGTGCCCGCTGATATCGCTCGAGCTGCCGGGGAAAATCGACCGCAAAAGGATCCAGACAGTGATGATCGACCGTAATCGCCACCGAGCGATAACCCGCTTTGGCAATCAGTTCCAGTGCGTCTTCCCAGCGGTGATCACTCAGCCCGTTCGTATTATAACCCAGCTTCATCAGGAGGCTCATTTCGAGAGTTGGTGACCGCTGAAAATCTCACTCAGCAGCCATTTGTATTGCTGTTCATCACGACGTACTCATCACAGATCGAATCAGCAGTTGTGACGCACCGGAACCAGATCGGCAAGAGGATTCGATCTGGATGCCGAGAGGACTGCTGCCATCAGCCTGTCACTTTCTCGATCTGAACCACCCGGATCAAAAGCCTCTTCGCGTAAAGATATTCCACTTGCCGCGAGATCCAGGAGTGGATCGGCAGCCCGCATGTTCTGCATCTCCTGCTGGACGACAAACACCACGATCACCGTACCGATCACAATCATCCCCACCAGAACGACCAGCACCCAATCCCTGCGGACAGTCGCCTGCTCGGGATGCCCGATGGGGTACAGCACTGTAATCGATTGCCCGATTTTGTGAGCCGGTGGCCGGAAAGCCATCACGTCTTCAATCTCATGCACACCGTCTTCCGTCTCGAACTGGAAGACACTTTTCGTCATGAGATCGCCTTCGCTGTCCCGATGAGTCAATTGCCGCACGACCGTCGCATTGACTGAGACTTGCGACATGCGTTTTAACAACTGATGAATCAGCGAGATGGCTCCCACACAGGCCATCAAAGCGGGTATGCCCAGCTTGAACGCCAGTATCCAATCCCAGTTCAGGCCCAGAAACGGCATGATTTGATCTCCCTGCGGAATGGCCTCAACCGCCAATCGAATGCATGGGTCTGGCTGGCTGAATGAACCGTGCGGTATTGATTTCGTGCCCTTCCTTCTTGTGAGCCACAGACTCTCGAATAGCTTCAACAATCGATCTTTGCCGATGATCGACTGATTCTTCTAAGCGAAGAAGCGATTTCAAATCAGTTTCTTCGAGGCTGAACAGACAATTCCGCAGTTTGCCATCGGCTGTCAGCCGGAGTCGATTGCATCGATTGCAGAAAGGCTCACTCACTGAAGCAATAAACCCGATCTGACCTTTTCCGCTGGCAAACGTATAGTCGGTGGCCGGTGCTTCGCGAGAACCTGTTGATTCTGCGGTAAGCGGTCCAAAATGCTTGATCAGTGCCTGTCGGATCTCGCTCGCAAACAGCACCTTCTCCCGCTCCCACTGATTCTCAGCATCCAGTGGCATGTACTCAATAAAGCGGACATCAATACCTGTCTTCAGTGCAAATTCACCAAAAGGAATGATCTGCTTTTCTGTCAGTCCGCGAACAGCGACCGCATTGATCTTGATGGGGTCCAGCCCCACGCTCTGAGCCGCTTCAATTCCCCGCAGGACAGCCTCTAATCCATCCCTGCGGGCAAACTCACGAAACGAGGCTTCATCAAGGGCATCCAGGCTGATGTTAATCCGCGACAGTCCAGCTTCTTTGAGAGCCTCTGCCTGATCAGCCAGCAGAATGCCATTCGTTGTCAGGCCAATATCGACCAGTCCATCAATCGCTTTGAGCGACTTGATCAATACTGGAAGATCCTGCCTCACCAGTGGCTCGCCACCCGTCAACCGGACTCGATCAATTCCTAAAGAGACAAAGATCGTCACCAGTTCGGTGATTTCTTCGTAAGTCAGCAGATGCTGCCGCGGCATGTACTGCACCGGCCCTTCGGGCATGCAGTAAAAGCAACGGATGTTGCAACGATCCGTTACACTGATCCGCAGGTTATTGTGCGTGCGTCCAAAGGAATCGACGAGTGTCATGGTGCTCACTTCTCTCTGACACCAGTCTACTCAGGAACGTCACCCTTCGCATCTGCAGGAATCGTTACTCAAATCGAATGAGGCCAATCGGCACATTGGCCGAAGAATCCGTCGTCGCGGGCGGCCAGTGGCGGGTTTCAATGGCTGGCAGAATACGCATCGCTTTGGCGGCATAGACATGATTGGTCACTGGAGCCTGCGCAGCCAGCTCACTCCACGCAATCGCCGCTTCGAATCTCCAGCCTTCCGTATCGCCATCGACGGCCACAAACCAGGCCGGATTCCAGCGCACCCGCTCCCAGCAGCTTTCACTCACCGCACCTGTTTCCGAAATCTCAAAGTGATAAGCCGAGACATAATCGCGGTCGATATCGAGCGAAATCCTCACCCGGTCGAGTTCTTCTAAAGGAGCATCATACGTCCGGCCACTTGTCTCGACCGGGCTCGCTCGATGCCCGGGATGTCGATGACATTTCCCCGCCAGATAAAGAAATTCCCGATCGTGAGCGATCATCACAAAATCGCGCGGCTGATCCGCCAGTTCCAGGTTCGATAACCCGGGCTTCTGTAATGACAGATCCTTGGCCACTTGCCAGCAATCATCGGAAAGGAGTCCATCCAGCACGGGCTTATGCGAAACATACTGTGAGGTCGCAATTGTTCCCGGCGATGCTCCCGTCGCCGCCGTGATCCACATCTCCATGGCAGCGATCTGATGAATCGGATCTGTCGAGATTGTGGCCGACGCTTCTGCACTCTGGGCCTGCTGGCGAATCAGCAAAGAGCGATAAATACTATCGGCGTCTCCAAAGGATCCTCGATGTCTTTTCAGTGCCGCCAGTGGAAATTGAACCTCACTGGATTGAAACACTCTCGGTTCCTGCAGCTCCAGCATAGCCAGAAGTTCTGCAGCACGTTTTTGTCGTCCTTTGAGCTGATCGCTCTGATAATCTCCCCGACCCGACTGCAACCGACCTTCTGCCCGAGCCCGCACAATGGGCGAGCGATCCCGCGAACTATACGAACCATCGTCATTCGCGAGTTCTTCACCATTGGCACCCACCCGGCGAATCACCGGTTGGGTGTCGGCTGTCACCACACTGGTCAGAGAACCTTCTTTTCGAGAGAGCTGGTACATCATTTCTCCACTCGTCCAGTAAGCCACCAGCCAGCGCAATGCCGAGGTTCCTTCTGGCGAAGTGGGATATCTGCGGATCAGTTCGAGTTGAGTCTGTTCGAGCAGCTCGTATTGATCATGCTGTCGATAATCGCGGGCCAGTTGTGCCAGAAATGCGGCTCCCTGAGCCGGATCAAGCCCGGCGAGGATGGGCCCTACCTGTGCCAGCATCTGTCCCGCCACACGGGGGTCACCCAGTTGCTGGCCAGTAAACGACTCGACATTCCGCAGCTTGGCGGCCGCCTTCATGCGCTCTGCCAGAATCTGATCATCCACAGGGAGCAGGCCTCGACGAGCCGCCGTCCCAGGGGATATCGACAGCCCCGCGAACAGATCCTGCGAAGCCTGTGCACTGACGGCTGGCAACGAACCAATGCCACCCACAAGCTGAGCCGGGTCAAGTCGCCGATAAGCCTCGCGCTGCAGGAGACCCTGCCTTTGAATCTCTAACAGCCCATCGGCTCTCGCCGCTGCTGTTTTAACTGAGACACCCGTTCGCGGCAAAAAATCAAAGCCTTCGATTTGAGCATCACCCACACTGCCATCCGGCAATCGAAGAAGAACCCGCGAGACAGACCACGGTGCCAGCCCGACAACTTCCTGCTGCTCGAATAATCTCGTCGCGTCGGCCGCTAAAGGAATGGCCCGGCACATCGCTGCAAACAATAGCTGAGCGACTGCATCATCAGCCGCCGGTTGATCGATCATGACGACGTCGGGTCGCCAGGTTCGCAAGTGACGCACAATCTGTCCCAGCAACATCTCGGGAAGCTTGTTTTCCGTCTTGAGCATCCAGTCACGAAAGAGGGCCTCGCGATTGTGCTGCATCCCCGGTGTCGAAAGTGGGAAGGCCCAGCCTTCTTCCAGTGCGTTACCACCCGCCAGCAGCACTCCTGCCCGCCGAAGTTCTTCATTGCTGGAACTGTGAATCAGTCCCTCTTCATGCTCCAGTTTCGCATCAAGGCCCGCTGAAAGCAGAATCACACTCGATCGATACCCTTGCTCACCACTGGCTTTCGCCAATGCCCACGAAGAGATACGTTCTGTGCGAGCGGGCATGATCGTCAGTGCGGCTCTGCGACCTCCGCCTCGTAAAGCCTTCCAGGTTTTCCCCGAATCGGTCGTCTTGAGAATCAACCCGAGATGTCCGACGGCATAGCCCGTGGCGGCATGATCCAACTGATCGGCCGTTGTCGGCACAAAACGAATAGCTTCTAAAGGAACTGTCTCGCCCGTGCTGATATTCTCCCACGTTTGGCCCGCATTGGGGGAATGCCAGATCACAGAGCCGGGAGAGCCCACAATCCAGACATGCTCACCCAGACCATGCACCCCTCGGAAGTCCATCAGTTTGCGAGTTGCCGGCGGGAATTCACCCTGAGGAAGATCCCAGACAATCCCGCCATTCGTGGTTGTCAAGACGGTGGCACCATCACCCACCAGCCAGCCCCGTTCATCTTTCGTAACAAAAGCTCCGCGGAGTGTTCGCAAACTGCCTCCCGGCATCTTGGAAGGCAAAAGCTGCTCATCACCCACCAGTGAAATCTTCAGGTCACTCCCCGCAACCAGCCCCATTTCCGGGCTGAACCAGGCGGCTGTTTTCCAGTGGCCCTGCCTTTGACCAGCCAACCGGTGCCAGGTGGTTCCGCCATCGACAGTCCGCATCACACCCGTGGGGACATCATCGTCGGCAGCGACGACCACTGCGGCCTGATCCATATCGAAAAATTGTACATGCTGGACAGGCGGCAGTTGACCAGCCCCCAGTTCCTGCCAGGTCATGCCGCCATCTATGGTCGAGAGCAGAACACCTTGCAGATGATGATCGGAAGGTTCACCCACATATCCGCCCACCCAGCCAATCTGGTCTGTCACGAATTGGGCACACTTCAAATGAATCAGCCTGGGTGAACCCGTTCCCTGGGCATGCGAACTCTGAGCCAGTGAGAACCGCCACGTCGCTCCGGCATCATTAGAGATCCAGACCACGCCACGATCACCCACCGCGAAAATATGTTTTTTGCCTACAGTGCAGACCGCCCTTAACGTCGCATCATCCTGCAGGGGAGTGGCTGCTGAGAGTACAGGCTCACTCGCTACGAGAGATTTTAACAGTACTGCCGGGCAGAGGCTCATCCCAGCAATCGCCACGTAACAGCCCATGACAATGCGAGTCAATGGCCAGCGGAAAATCGAAGGTCGATCATGGAATGCAGGCAAACGAACAGACTTCATGTCGGCATGTCCTGTGTCGGCATGCTGGCGAATTCACTCTTCGAAGGAGGAATCCGACATAGCGTACCCCAAGTCGTGTTCAGTTCATAAAGAGGCCCGGCCGGTCTCTTCGCTGGCGGCGAATTCTTCTGTGGCGAAGGGGTCTTCAAAGTCTCCCTTCGCTTTCTTTTTGGTCGAGGCGGTCTTGGCGGGAGGACGGGCAGCACCATACTCACCCGACATCTGCCCGGGCATGGAAGGATTCATGCCACTCGAAACCTGCATGCCATATTGCATACTTCCCGCACGATTGGCCTGAGCCGAACGCGCATAGGCACCATCAACGGGTGGATAAGCACCCATCGGTGGATAGCCTGGCTGCTTTGACGCCTGCTGCGAGGCGTTGGCTTTGCGCGAACTTCGAGCGGAGCCTTTATGCGACTCTCCACAAGAAAACTCATCAGGTTTCACGGAACTGAGAAATGGATCCTGCATGCTCTTCGTCATTGTCGAGCAACCGACCAGCCAGGCAAAAGCCACCGCCAGCATCAGCCATTTGACGCTCCAAATCACAAGCGGATGTGTGTTGACCCTGGTGATCATGGCTGACCTTTCGAGGCTGACGATTCGTTGTTGGTAGCGGAAGGCGGGGCTGATTCCGTGGCTTTTCCAGCGGCTTGAGAACTCTGGCGATCGCGCAAAGCTCGGTCGCGCAAGACCTCGCGGCCGTGATACCTGCGGTTGAATGCATCGGGATCAAAAGCATCCGGACGAAGTCGGCGGGGTGCCTCTTCCTCGGAGGAAACTGAACTTCTTGCGGCATCAGCATCACGACCCGGATGACTCGGCTGAACTTCATCAGGTGGCGTCTGGCGAACAGGGGGAAGCAGGCCTCCCTCCTCGATCACGCCCGATTTGACTTGCATCTGCCCGGTCGATTCCATGCTTTCTGATGTTTGCGGACGATTCAATCCGCTTTGAGCATATGCATTCATTTCACTCAGTTTTGGATTGCGTTCGACAGCATATCGGTGCACCCACCGTTCGAGTGTTTCCATCTGCTGCCGGCCCGCCGAACCCTGGAGTGGTGGCTGATTCATTCCGCCATGCATCTGGCGAGTCATCAGTAGAAGCTGGCTTTGTTCGGGTTCACTCAGATTGATCAGGCTCGCCACAGCCGCCAGATTGCGCTCGGCGTACAAGCGATGGCTCCCACCAGAAACGCGTGTGGTACTCAGGCGGAACTCGGACTTCGAGGAGTTTCCGTGGCAACTTCCCAAGCCGCACTTGTTCATCAGAATCGGGTGAACTTTGAGCGAAAACTCGGTCGCGGTCGCGGTTGTTAATCCACCCAGCGATTCGACATTTCGGGCCTGATAACCCAAAGTGTCGGTTCTGGGTAAGGCCGGTTGTTGAACCACAGGAGCAGGATCGAGCATTTCTTCAATGCGCATGAGTAACCGGCGCAAGGCGGTTCGTTCGGGATCGAGCTTTAACGCCAGACGAACCTCATCGCGGGCTTCTCGATACAAATTCTGCGAGAGGCACCATTCGGCCAGTTGATGATGATCTTCTACGGTTGGATTTCGCTCGCCTGGCTTCTTTCGCTGGTCACGTATCTGCTGGTAAGCGTCCGCCATGGAACTGGCCACGCAGGCCACCTGCTCATCCGGCAGCGAAATCGTGCTGCCACCTCGCTCGACAGCATAACCACCGGTCACAGGCCGCACTTGTCCCTCGATGACCTTCCCCGATTTCAACACCACACTCCTGGCATCATTGCGTACCTCTTCCGCCAGTGCACTCGCGAGAAGAGTGACTGTCAGAATCGTCATGCCAAATGCAGGATGTTGCCAGAGTTTCATAGGAAGGGACAACTGGGCAGGAGATGAGAAAAGGAGTGCTAACTCAAAAACAAACAACTTCGGACCGATCGCTCTTGGTGAGAGCCATTGGTTCGATTGATTGCCAGTCATTGAGATGTAGGGCAAGTGATCAGGAAGGGTTTAGAACTGCGGGGAGAGCAAAAGCCGAGGAGTGGAGCCTGTATGCAGGCTTATTTTCTATCGATGAGAATGAATGGAGGTAAGATCGAAGGTCGAAAGAAAGGCAGGAAAACATTGATCAACGGGTGGGAATAGCAGAAGCTGCCCAACCTGACAAGACGAGTTTCGCGGGAGACTACAGAATTCGACAGCTCTCCACGCGAAGTGAACACATTACATATTTGTCTTGGCGTCACCGGCATCGCCCAGCAGGCTCTGCAAAGCCTGTGTAATCGCCTTATCATTCGCGTGATCCCGACTGTAAACCCGGAACACCGACAGACTCAGCGGCAACTGCCGGAAAAGTTCATCATCCGAAAGCTCGGTGATTCCACTGGCCGCTGGATCAAACAGATGATTTTGACCACCCACTGGGAGCCTGCCACTGGGCCGATGATAATGCCGAGCCACATCGATGCGCAATTCGATAGACTTCTTATCCTCTGGCAACCGGCCGCGCAAGCGCTGCTCGATGAGGTCAGGTTCCGAGAAGATCGACATCCGCTCGGCACTGCTGGTGTAGTACCCCATGGTGCGCTCTGTCGCCATTTTCCAGTGGACTTCCCGCGAAAGAATCTTCTGCCAGCGCTCGCCCAATTGGCGTGTCGCAGGATCAATCGATTGCGAGAAGCGATCCACATCGACCAGAAATGATGATTCTGTCAAGCGGCGGTAGTTTTCCAACTGACCAATCGGGCTCCCCTGGAACAGGTGAGGCATCGTCTCGGGAAATAGATCCTCGAGTGCCAGATCGATGGCCCGGACCGTGCGATGAAAGTAGACCGTGCGGAAGAGGTTGGCACGGGTTTCGATGAAATTGATCAAGGTGGGCAAGCCACGAATATGAATCGTTAAGCCCTGAGGAGTAAAGAACGAATAGTGGAGCAGCCTGGAGATATCAAACGCCCGCACGTTGTAGCCCGTCATGTAGGCATCGCGCAGAACGAAATCCATGTTGTCCACAGTATAGATACCGCTGAACATCGCCCGCAGTTTCTTGAGCCAGTCGGGATGGCCTTCGTCATCAGGTGAACCTGGCCTGGGCCGGCGGATCAGCCACGAAATCTGCCGGGGA
The DNA here is from genome assembly GCA_027483405.1 of Planctomyces sp. Taxonomy (GTDB): domain Bacteria; phylum Planctomycetota; class Planctomycetia; order Planctomycetales; family Planctomycetaceae; genus Planctopirus. The sequence continues at coordinate 24,543 of JAIXUU010000057.1, forward strand.
TCGAGTTCTTCCAGTGGTTTCAGTTCTCCTTTGGGATTTCGCCGGATCCCCCGCAGCAGTTCTCCCAGTTCCTGCTCGATGATCACGCCCCCCACATCTTCGTGAGTGACACCGAACTGTGCCAGGTAATGATCATCAAAGAAATGGCCAAAGGGCCCATGCCCCACATCGTGCAGCAGGGCCGCCATGCGTAAGAGCGATTCGACATAAGGCCGCGAAGGAACATTACGACACGCATCGCACAGCGAATCGTACCAGTAGTCAATGGCCACAGAGGCCAGATGCATGGCCCCCATCACATGCTGAAACCGCATGTGCTCCGCTGCCGGAAAGACCCACCAGGCTGTCTGTAACTGATGAATATGCCGGAGTCTCTGCACCCACGGATGATCAATGATATCCTGCTCGGCTGTCTCTCCCAAAGGCAGACCCGCGCGTGAAATGAACGGAATGTATCCGTGAATCGGATCGTGTGAGAGGCTTTCGCTGATGAAGTTTCGCGACATATCAACTGGACTTATCTGGAACGAGTTCTTCGAAACGTGAGAGTTTTTGAGACCAATCACGGGAGTGGCCTGGCCGACATTTCCACCACTACCAGTCGACCGCCAGCATGAGACAGTTGAGTCCGCTCCCAATCCCGAGAAATGCCACGCGGTCGCCCTTCTTCAGAAAACCACGCTCTTCCGCCAGTGAAGCAGTCATCGGCAAAGAAACCGTCCCCATGTTCCCGAGAAACGGAAACGTCGGAAAGTCTTTTTCCAGTGGTATCCCCAGTGATTTCAGAACCTGTTCGCGATGTCCCTTCCCCACCTGATGACAAATCACTTTGTCGATTTCCTGTGGCTTCAGCCCAAAGCGGGCCAGCATCGAAGCCCACGTTTTGACTCCCAGTTCGACACCATACTTCATGACGGAAATCGAATCGGTCTGCATAAACTGGTGGAAGGCGTGCGAAAGCTTGGCGGGCAAGATCCCGCTCACTTTCTGCTGCACCAGTTGCGGCATGAGTGACCCCAGCCTCGTTTGTGTCACAGCACTGGGAAGCACCTGCTCGACCTTGTTGACGGCAGCAGGTAAAAGAGATTCAAAACCCCAGCGGCAAAGTTCATGATGCTCGGGAGCAGCCAATAAGCTGCCACCCAGCAGTTTATGACCGCGTGTTCGCGAGAAGGATCCGTCGGTGAGGATCACAGCGACGGCACCACTTCCACCTGTCAACGTGGCCAGTGAATGTGTCAGATTCTCCATGGTGGGGTCTTCGAGCAACCGCTGGATGGTGAACTCGATAATCTCGCGAGCCGATTCGCAGGAAACGACCATCCCCGCACGAATCTGCCCCAGTTCAATCCGGTTGGCAATATCGATGATTCCATTGAGCACACCCAGGCAGGCATTGCTGAGATCGTAGACCGCCACGTCATCGGTCAGTCGCAGGTTCGCTGCCACACCACAGGCCGTTGCCGGCTCGAACTGTTCCCGGCAGACACCTGCATAAATCAGCACGCCCAAGTCGCGAGTCGAGACGTTCGATTGTTCGAGTGCCCGCCTCGCCGCTGCTGTCGCTCCACTGGTGAGTTTATAGCCTTCAGGCCACCAGCGGCGTTCGCTGATCCCTGTCCAGGCTTCAAGCTGCCCGGGGCTCACTTTGAGCTTCTCGTAAACCGGTGCCAGGCGTTCTTCCAGCTCGACCGAGGAAACAACTTCGGGCGCCAGTTCGTAACCAATCGTTTCAATATAGACTTTGGAATAACGCATATCGATGAAAGGATCCGTTTTCAGGAATCGCAGCCGGTCGTTTCGAATCTCCCCATGGGAGGATTCAACGCTCGAACCCCTGACAGATTCGCAGGTGTGGCCCCGCCTGACAACTCATCGCAGTCACTCGACGATCAACCCACACCCCGCACTGCCCAACCCGTCATCTGATAGATCACCCGTCCATCGACTTCCAGCCAGCCATTGGCAATGACCGTATTGGTTGTTCGATCAATCGAAACGATCTCGGCATCAATCGTTACCAGGCTGTCTTTGGGAATGACCTGACCACGATAGACCCACGCCTGCGGTGTGCCACAAACGGGTGTTTCGAAATTCACACCGCCATGTGTACTCACGATTTCGGCTTTGACCATCCAGTGCTTGATCACCTGCAAAAAGGCTTCCAGCCCCAGCGATCCAGGCATCACCGGGTCTTCGTAGAAGTGCGCCTTGTAGTACCACGCTGCGGGATTGACTTGGGCCTCCCCACGGACAAAACCAGCCAGCTCGGGCCGCCCGGGAACACTTCCCTGCTGCAGAAGGCAATGCGTGATTCGATCGACAAAAGAATAACTCGCTTCAGGAAAGGGAGGCGATTGCGAGAAGCTTTCCGAAGCAGCGAAATTTTCCAGCACCACACGTTTGGCATCTCGCAGGCCGACCTGATTGGCGAGCGATGCTGCCGAAAAGAACCCGAAGTAAGTTGTTCCCGAATAGACAAGTTCATCCCGTGCAAACATCTCCATCGAGAAGTGCTGAATGATCATGCCTCCTGACATCGAAGCCTGGGTCATGCGGGCTGTGGTGGTCAACGTACCAATCTCGGGAGTTACGGGCCGATGCTGAGTCGCCTTGCCTCCCAGATTGCGAAACTTGAGATCGGTCTCGCTGGTGAGTGCTGAGCCGGCATAAGCCGCCAGCCAGCCACAAGGTTGCAAAGCGGTTTCCAACAAAACTGAAAATGGCATTTCGGGCTGTCGATTGGCGCTGAAGTACCAGGCATCGACAGGAACATCGTACTGGGCGACGCAATGACAGCCAGCCTTCATCACAAATGGTGGCCCACCGACTTCCACAATCCGATCTAAAAACTGAAACGGAGGGCCGGGCAGTCTCGCAATCTTGCGATCGTGGTCGAAGACTGTGTACTCCGGCCCAAAAGCTTCCGAAGGCTTACCAATCGAATAAGCCGTAATCCTTTCGAGAGGATAGATGGCTGGCCGCACATCGTACAGTGGAGTGTTCCCTCCACTCGCCCCGCTCTTCTTAACTTCGCTTATTCCCTCTCCCTCTGGGAGAGCCCGAGGTCTTTTTCCCTCTCCCTCTGGGAGAGGGTTAGGGTCTTCAATCTTCCTTCCCGCCCAGTTCGCTTCCACACGCGCTTTTGTCAGCCCTGTGAACTGCAGCGACATGTTACTGATTTCCACAATCGGCTTGCCATCGGCGAACATCAGGGCGTCGGCCAGGCAATAAGCATCGCTATTGGAACCATCCGTTCCATAACCCAGCTCGCGAATCGTGACTTCGTACCAGACCTCTTTCGTCGAGGCCAGCACCTGCCCGCGGCACTTGAGCCGACTTTCGATCCCCACGACAGGTTCGGAAACGACCTCACCGGTTTCACCCACCCAGCCCATGCGCAGCAGATAAATCCGCAGCGTGTGCAGGCAGCACTCGTACATCAAAGTCCCCGGCATCACATGGTCATCACAGAAGTGACATTCGAGGAACCAGTCGTCGGGATGAATATCGAGCGCGGCGCGAATCCGTCCCAGCCCATACTTCCCCCCGCCAGGTTCAATCTCGATGACTCGATCCACGAGCCTCAGCTTGCCACCCGGAATGGTGTAAGGCTTGTGCAATGGCAGATTGGCAAATGCCTGACCAAAAGCACCGACAAGATCTCCCTCTCTCAGCCGTTCGACCTGTGCGTCACTCAGGCTCCCCGGTGTGATGGCAACGGGTTCGCGCCAATCGGCAGGGAGCTTGCCAGGCCGCGGTGCGAGATCGAGTGTGCTGTGGATGATCCCTTTCCCTGCTGCCAACGCCGATTCGGTGAAGAACCCGGCACACCCCTCGCGCATCGTAATGAGTGGCTCGCCATTGACTGTTCCATCGAACTCAAATTTGAACAGCCAGGTCTCACCCTGCTGGAAGAACTTGAGAATGCGAATGTTATAGACAATCGTTTCGCCAGGAACAGGCAGACCCCGGTGGAATGTGACAATCGCATCGAGCAGACGATAAACCGCCTGGCCACGGGTTTGCAGATCAATCCCCAGCCAGCCCGCGAGAAAGAGATCGGCCTGACCCGATTCCACCGCAATCGCTGTCGGGATCCGTCCTCCATCCAGATACCACCGCGCTGCATGCACATCGTGTTCTGTCACCACGCAGCCGTGCGACATCGACAGTGGTTCACCTTCGATGTTCGTGATTCGATCGACCAGCATGAGTGGCTCATCCGGCAGTCGCACGCGCGTGGCGTACTGGTCGGCTGCGGCAAAGAGTGGCCCCAGTGCCTCGCCAATTTTCCCAATCGCGAATTCCAGGCACTCCTCGCGCGAGAGACTCCGCGGCGGTATCGATTTGTCGCGTTTCGACGAAACCGAATTCGTACTCAGAACCACTTCCTCATGAGGAGTGATCTCCAGCTCACCGGCTGCCTGCAAACGGGCTAACCGCTCTTCGAATGCCAGATAAGCGGCTTCAGCAGCCTCGATAGTTTCTGGGGAATTCATCGTCATGGGCGTCGCACTTGATGTCTTGGTATCAATCAGTTGTTCAGCAATCATCCCCTCTCCCTCAGGGAGAGGCCGATTATTTATTCCCTCTCCCACAGGGAGCGGGCCAGGGTGAGTTTCTGAGCGAGAACTTTCATTCCGCAATAATTCTTGCAGAACACCCGCAACTTCGCTTGTCACAACGGGGATCTGCTTCCAGTTCAAACGTCGGATCGGGATCTCGATCTGCGGGCTGGTGGGCAGGCCCAACGGCTTTCGTTTTCCTTCAAAGAGCTTCGTGAGCTGGCAGAGTGCAAAGAGTGGAGCCAAATCGACAGCCACTCCCCGGACAGCGAGCCACCCGAGTGTACGGACAAAATGTCGCACGGGATGAGCTGTCAGCGGGCAGGCACTCCGCACGGAAACTTGCTGATCGTGGTCAACGAGAATGGTTTCAATTAAACGCGTGCAGGTGCTGCCCGGGCCGATCTCCAGAAACAGATTGGTTCCCTCCTGGTAGGCGGCTTCAATCACTGCCGGGAAATCAATCGTATGCAGTGCCTGCGAAGTGATTGCTTCAGCACAGGCAGTCGTGGAAGGGATGTAGGCCTTTGAAGTCGCTGTGCTGTAGACCGTGATCTCTGGTCGCAGTTGAACTGGCAACAGATGCAGTGCCCGCCACTGATCTTCCACCTGCTGTACGAAACTCAAATGGACTGTACTGGGCGCCGGCAAAGGCGTGATCGGGAGCGAAAGCTCTTCCAGCAATTCAGCGACTTGAACTGCATCGCCGCCAATCAGGCATTTTTGCGGGGCAAGGACAATCAGCAGTGCCACCTTTGGCTTTCTGGCAATAGCTGGCCAGAGCCGATCAGCCGGGCATTCGACCACTCCACTCGTCCAGGGGACAGGTTCATCGGGAGGAATGTTCCATGCCTGCCGGGCCGTATCGAACGGTGGTGTTAATAGACCGGCAAACAGTCGCGAGGCCAGCATGCGCGACAGCATTTCATCGCGGGCTGTCCAGATTCTTAATCCGAAGAGTGCTGAGGATTCCCCGAGACTGTTACCAACCGAAACTTGAGGAATCACTCCAAAACAGGCCAGGAGATCGCACATCAACGTGGCCAGCGTCACCTGTCCGAAAATCATCGCCCGATGATCGTCGGCAATGGCTGCTGACGATTCGCCATTCCACAACAAGTCGGGCCGGTACTGATCGGCCAGCCGCAGATTCTCACGATCCTGCTGTTCGAGGATCTCCGGAAAAGCCTGCCCAAGCTCTCGTCCCATTCCCAGAAAATGACTCCCCGAACCCGGGAAGACAAAGGCCAGCTGGGGATTTTGAGGTGCTGCAGAAAGGTAGAGCACACCCTCCCGGCTCAACTCTTCCTGGCCTTGAGTCGTCGTGATTTGCTGCAGCAGGCTGGCCACCGATGCATTCGATGAAACCATGAGGATGGCGAGTGGTCGCGTCACTCCTTGCGGACGGGCGGCGTACACCTCGCAAAAGTGCTGCCACCGACTGGGCCCCACATGCCGCCCACTCAAACCATTGACAGCCGAGTTCTCCCACGCAGCCAGTAACGAACGCGCCCGCTCTGCCAGTTGATGTTGGGTTGTCAGGTGAGCAGGCGAAGCTTCTGCAACGGTGCCAATCTCGCTACCAGAAGTTTGTGGTTCCGGCCAGATGACCAGCGGCAATTCGGTCAAGTGTGGTCTGGTCGCTTCCAGCGATGAAAACACCGGTTGAGGAGTTTCCTTGAGCGTGAGGAGACTCCATAAACCGATGGGAGATGGACTTCGAAGAGTGGCCCGGCGAGAACCTTCAGCTCGATTTCTCAACCAGTATTGCCAGCCCTTGGCGCTTTTCCCGAGGGCATCGGCTGCACCGGGTGGGAGTGATCGCGTCGCGAGGCAAGCCACGGCGGCAATCGCGTCGATCATCCCCGAAGCCACACCCGCAGGCCCCAAAAGAGCCGAGATCGAAGGGAAGACGTGTGGTAGTTCCTGAGATGGAGCCTCACCGGCACCAGACGTGACCTCTTCGATCAAGGCATAGATCTGGTCGCCATCGCGCTGGGCATCCGAGAGCCGTTTGAGGACGACAGCACCGGCACCATAGGTCGAGTTGGCAGGAAGCGTACTCTTCCACAACCCGGTTTGATCAGCATCCGGCAGATCGACAGCACAGGCCAGAGCCAGATCGATCTCTTTGAGTCGTAGCGCCTCGCTGGCCTGACGGATCGCTTCAAAACTGCTCGCCTCTTCGCTCGAAAGGACAAACGAGGGGCCGCCGCAATCGAGTTCGCGGGCCACGCGACTGGCCACAATCCCACCGAGATTTCCCATCACTCGATTGGGGGTGAGCGGAGGATGCAGCCCATTCACCAGAGATTCGATGACTGCTGCGTGATGTTCGGTCGCAGTGATTCCCGAGTCTCGCAGTTCCTGTTCGAGTCGCCAGCGCAAATGAAAGTTCGACGATTCGATATCGAGGGCAATGCCGACAAACAGCCCGCAGCGATCTCCTAGCGAACCTTCGAGTCCCGCGTGCGCTTTGGCTTCACTGGCCACATCGAGCATCAGACCCTGTTGAGGGAGCATATCCTGCTGCTCGACGGGGGGAATTCGAAAACGCTGCACAGGCCAGGAGAGTTGAGGATCTTCCGCTCGCGCAGCTTCCCGTTCGGGATGTCGGCTTTGCCAACGCTCGAACAGTTGCTCGATCGAGGCTTCGCCAAGTGCTGCCGAGAAACCAATAATCGCGACTGGCTCTTGTTCTGGCTGAGGCGTCGTCAGATCCGCAGCGACACTCACCTGGACCGGGTGGTGAGTCGAAGGAAACGCCGTCTCCTTTTCAGAAGCTTCTTCGAGAAACTCTTCCACCAGCAGATGCCCGTTGATTCCGCCAAATCCAAAACCATTGACAGCGGCACGCCGGGGGAGACCATGACCGGGGGCTTCCCAGCGTTGACTCTCGCGCAAAACTGCAAAGGGAGAATGTGCTTCCTGCAGCAGACCGGCTGGCTGCTCAAAATTGGCCGTACAGGGCAATACCTGATGCTTGAGCGACAGCACGACTTTCATAAGGGCCGCAGCACCAGCACCCGTCAGCAGATGGCCCACATTCGATTTCACTGCTCCCAGCACAGCCCGGGAAGAGCGATAGCCGGCCTGTCGCCAGAGTTCATGCAGGCTGGCAATTTCGACCTGGTCTCCGACAGGGGTTCCTGTGGCATGGCATTCGATGAGATCGACACTCTCGGGCAACCATCCCGCCCGCTGATAAGCTGCGCGCATGGCCCGTAACTGGCCTTCTGTCCGCGGTGAAAGCAGGCTGCCACCCCGATCATTCGAAAGCCCCGCCTCCACCAGCACTGCATGAATTTCCAGACCGGCTGCAATCGCATCCGGGAGCCTCATCAGCAGGAACATCCCGGCTCCTTCACCCACGACCAGCCCATCAGCCCGGGCATCGAGTGGACGACACTTCTGCCCTTGAGAGAGCGCCTTGAGCTGTGAGAATCCAATCTGCGTGTACTGGCAATCGGGTCGGGAAAGCCCTCCTGCGAGCATCACGTCCACTCGTCCTGCGCGGAGTTCGTTCATCGCCAACTTGACGGCATAGATCGATGAGGCACAGGCGGCATCGAGCGTGAATGCCGGGCCACGCCAGCCGAGTTCGCGAGCAATCAGAGCGGCGGGCAAACCCAGTGCGTAACGGTTCTGCTCAGACCAGCGCTGGGGATCTGCTGATCCGTGGGGCCCGTGTGATTTTGTTCCCGTGGAAACTTCGAGCACTTTCGAGAGGTATCTCGAACCCAGCACATCCCAGCAAAGATCGTTGATGGCTTCGACGGGGAGAGCGATACTGCCGAGAATCACACCACAGCGGGCCGGGTCAAGTTTCTGTAGGTTAAGCGGGTCGGCTGGCCTATTCTGGTCTGTTCCTTGCAGCGTTGAGTTTTGAGTGCTCTCGATGGTCTGGAAGGCTGTCTTCAGCCCAAGACGAAAGAGGGGATCGAGCCCGTTCCATTCGGCTTCTTTGATGGAGGGCAGATGTTGGGAAATGGACGGCCTGTGGGGAAAGAGATTCCAGGCACCTTCATCGAGATAACAGCCCCAGGTCGAGAGGGCTTTATCTGGCTGAGAAAACGGCCCCAGTGCATAGCGGCTCTCCAACCTCCAGCGACCAGGCGGAACGCTTCTCCCGGCATCAACGCCTGAGTGAATATTGCTCCAGAAGCCATGCAAATCACCCGCGCCGGGAAAGTACCCTCCCAGGCCAACAATGGCGATTTTCTCACGGGAATCAGCAGAGCTTGGGGAACGTTGAGACACAGGGCGTCAGATCATTCAAAAGTCGAATTTCAAACTGGCTCACGTCTGTTCACAGATCCAGGCGTAGCTCTTGGCAGCAACAACCCCCCAGTCTACCCAGACAGCAAACCTCAGGCGACCGGTCAGGCTCATTCTAAGGGAAGAAAAGTGCAACGCACATCATCATTGGCAGAACAAATGGCGAAATGTCAATAACCGCCTCACACACCAGGAGATCGCTTCGAGAGAGAAGCCACCCTTCTTTGGCAGTTTTTTGATGGGGGCAGAATTATCTCTCATGAGATAAGCCGTCCACGATCTGACGACTTCATGCGATCACAAGCCCATTCGGTCAGCACTAAAGCCTAGAAAGCCAATGTTTTAATCATATGTTCTCTTGTTCCTTTGTTGTTTAGTGACAAAATTTAAGTGAGATAGAAATTGTCGTTGACTTTTAACTTACTTGTGAAATGATCACTCCCACGCTCACCAAAAGAAATTGTGTTCCCAAGAATTTCAGGAGCCTGCGATGATGAAACATGCATTTATTGGTCTGGCGCTACTCATCCATGTTGTCACTGTAGTTAGTGATGCTGAAGCTACTCTTCCGCGTTTTCTCAGGACAGCAGGCGACGGAATGCGTACAAGAATCAAAAGTACCGCAGGTGGAATCATTTACGGCGGCACTCCATTTGATATTGATGAATATAATAGTGGATGGGTTGATAGTGCTGTTGGGGATGCGACAGCAGCGATTGATTCAGGTGGTGTTTCTTCATTCTCTACAGCGGACTCTGCAATTGGCGTAGGTCTTGATGGTCAAACATTAATTTCAACTCCTTCATTATCTCAAGGTGTTATCCTACTTGAGGATTCGGGAACCGGAACGGTCAATGGAAGTGTGGGTGTATTAACAGAATGGGATGTTGAGTGGGTCGTAGATGATGAGGGTGGGCTTCGCGATTTTTCTCATGAGTACACAGTGCAATGCGAAATATCGCTTTCTCACTCAATGTTGGCGACGGGAGGTATGTCAACAATGGAGATGATGGCGTTCCCTTCGGCAGTTGGCTATGCAAGTGGTACGAGAAAGTATGGCGACGCATTCTTTATCAGAATTGAGGCCGGAGGAGAGATTATTGAAGTGACGTATGATCCATATGAAAGTGAATGGGTTTCGAGCAATGGCGTTGTTTCTGTATCATACCCCAATAATGATGATGTTGAAATTGTTGTGAGCAAAAATGTAGTGCTAGAAGATGGTGACTCTGTTTCCGTTACAGGACAGATTGGCGTTAATTATACAATATTGTCCGCCGACCCCGCTGTTGAAGGTGTTTATACATTGGCTGTTGACGCAAAGCTTATACCCTAGTTGTATGAGAAAGTCATCATTATCTTTAAGTGCATTTAAGAATTCGTCGATTGCTCAATTTCTCACAAGACTGCGACTTTCTCTTCTAAAACAAACATCGTGCTTTTGCTTGTAAGCCGGGTGATGCTGGTATGCCAGTCATTCCGAAAGTGCCCGAGATTGTGCCCAAAAAGTACCTCGATGCAAATAAGAGTGATCTGACTGTCTACGTGACTTCGGGAAAGCCCAGTCTCGACATTGAGCTGAAGACCAAGTAATGACCATATACGTCAAACAATGTGACTGATTACCAATAGAATACGCCATGTGGCATCACAGGATAA
>JAIXUU010000379.1 GCA_027483405.1 Planctomyces sp.
CTTTTTGAACTCGGCAAACGGAATCGCCCGCATTTCTTCATCCGAGCGAACACCGGCACTCATGGCATAGCAGGAGGCAAACAACTCAGGATGGTGCAAAGCGTAGAGCAGGCTCCCATAGCCACCCATCGACAGGCCCGAAAGTGCTCGATCAGCACGATCTGTTTTGACGCGATAGGTTTTCTCAATATGCGGCATCAGTTCCTTAATGAAATAATCTTCGTACATGTACTCGCCCATGACGCTGTTCATGTAATAACGTTTCTCGGCATCGGGCATGACGATGATCATGGGAAGGGCCCGCCGGGTCGCAATGGCAGCATCGGCGAGGGGTTGCATGTTTCCCTTCAACTGCCAACTGGTTTCGTCGTCACCAAAGCCGTGGAGCAGATAGAGCACAGGATACGAAGTCGTCGAGCCTTCATAACCAGCGGGAAGATAAATCGAGTACTTCATCTCCTTCTTCAAGATCTCGCTTGGGATTTTCTGGCTGAGCAGCAGTTTGCTGGTTCCTTTCGGTTGACCAGCGACAAGCTTGGACGAGACTTCCTTAAGACGGGCTTGTGCCGCCGGATCTTCTGCGAGTGGCGTTTCATGAAACGCAGCCAGTAGATGATCCCAGACGACGTTTAACTCCGCCTGCATGTTGCTGGTATGGGCTGTGATCGCAATGACAGCATCCTGCTCGGGCAAAACAATGCAAAACTGTCCATCTTTGCCATCACCTCGGAAGGCTCCGTGTCGGCAGCGCCAGAACTGATAGCCATAGCCTTGTTCCCAGTCGCTTTGGGGATTACTGCCATTCGAAACATGCTTCGACGTCGCTTCGCGAATCCACGCTGCCGGAAGAAGTTGCTGGCTATTCCATTGCCCTTCATTCAGTGTAAAGAGACCAAAGCGTGCGATGTCTTCCGTCGTAATCATGAGACCAAACCCACCGTAGTTGATTCCTTCAGCACTGGTTGACCAGGCCGGGTTTTCAATGCCCAGGGGCTTGAACAAACGCGGAGTCAGGTAGTCGATCAACTTTTCACCCGAGACCTTCTGCACGATTGCCGAGAGCATGTAAGTGGCGGGTGTGTTGTATTTGAAGTGAGTTCCCGGTTTATGCGGGACAGGATGCGCCAGGAACATGCGAATTCCCGAATCCTCCGGCCCACCGATGAGTTTGGGCTCGGTCTCATGGCCTGTGGACATGGTAAGGAGATCCTTGACCCGCATGGCCTTAAGATTGGGCGAAACTTCAGCGGGAAGATGATCGGGGAAGAACTTGATGACCGGGTCATCGACACTGAGCTTCCCTTCGCTCACTGCAAAACCCACTGCCGTCGAGGTGAAGCTCTTGCTCAGCGAATGCATCACATGCGGTGTGGTGGGTGTCTGTGGTTGCCACCAGCACTCGGCAACCACTTTGCCATGCCTGATCAGCATGAAGCTGTGGAGTGTATTGATCGATTGATCTGCAGCTTCTATGAACTTCTGAATCTGTGCGGAAGCCACCCCCTGCGATTCAGGCGTGGCTCTTGGCAAAGGCTGAGCCAGCGCTGTGGAATTCAGTGCTGTCGACAAGTGCAGAGTGAAAATCGTCAGGAATAAGTAGCGCATCATCATGAGAGTAACTCTTGAGTGTCAGGTATTGGATCTGGTTGAAGTTTGTGCGTGTCCTAGTGGCATTCGGCTGTGAGAGGGCCGGCGAGTTCGTTGAGAAAGAAGAATTTTCCGGGTTGAGTCGTCATGTAAGTCGATGGAATCCAGGGGGTGGGAGCATGGCGAAAGGTCATCCAGAGAGAAAGACCCTGCCATTGCATGCCGCGAGAAAAGATGCCATCTGCTCCGCCAATGATATGGTCGGCTCCCAGGAACAGTGCTGGGCCAATGGTATTGGCAAAGGCTGGTACCAGCGTCGTGCGACTCTTAAAACTGGTCAGAGCATTCTGTTCGATGGTGAGAGGATGCAGTCTGGCACCCAGGCGATGGGTTTGCGCTTTCCACTCGGTGTCACTGTCATATTCGCCAGCAAAGTGAGGCTCCCAGAAAGCAATATGGCAGACTCGGCCCACGCCAAAGACCACGACATGCATGGCCCCTTGAGATTTCAATTCGCCCAGTTTTTCGGCATAACTGGGCAGGTTCTTACGAGTCGCGAAGTTCCTTTGCTTTTTCGGAACGGTCAACTTTCCTAAAGGACCATAGAAAGCCTGCTCCATGGCAAACTGAAAAGCGCCCGGATCAGTGGCGGGTAACGTATTTCCTGAAGCATCGCTCCATTCGTCCATGTTGAAGCCATAGACGTGTTCGCACGAGACGTGCCACTCCTTGAGGAAGTAAACTGCCCAGCGATACATGCCCATCGGGCCTACAGGCAGGATGATCGATAACTTCCGGCCCGCTTCTTTCGCACGGCGAATCGTCTGAGCAATCTCATGGCCCATAAAAGTGTCGAAATCGCCTTGGGAAACGCACTCGATCGGCTGGAATGATTTATGCCACCACGGCTGCCGCCGGGTAATGGTCGCCGGGTCAGCATCGACACAGGCATCGATTCGAGCGAGATCCCAACCGGCAGGAAAAAAGCCTTCCAGCATCGATCCAGCCAGAGTCGTCAACAGGTTCATGAGTGATCTTCCGGTGTGGCTTGACAAAGAATCGCATCTTCCCCATTCGATACCATACCCGGAAGAGCAGCGATAGGTGTTGGGTTTGCGCCACGCAATAAGTCATCGACTCGGAAACACTCATTCAGAAGTGATTACGGGCGAACCCAGGCAATCGCCAGGTCTGACGGGACGTCCTCGAAGATATTCGGCAGCCGACATGGCTCGCTTGCCTTCCGGTTGCAAAAAGAGAATTTCCAGCCGATGGTCGCCCGTTTGCACAAAAAGTCGACTCGATTCCGAACCGAGTCGACCCGGTGCTGTTTGTTCTGTTGACGACTCTGCAGACGATAAATTCATCGCGGAAGAAGAGATCACAGCGCCCTGCAGGATGGACAAGCGCAGCGGAGCTTTCCCTTCAGAAAAGAGCATCGTCTGTGGGCCGGGCCAAGGCTGCATCCCTCGAATATGTCGTTCGATGTCTATAGCGGGTTTAGACCAGTCGATCAGGCCATGTTGTTTGGTGAGCTTGCCGACATGCGTGGCGAGAGTCTCATCCTGTAAGGTTTCCTGAGCCTCCCCCATAGCCAGTTGATCGACGACTCGCAGTGTTAATGGAACGGCCAGTTGCGCCAGACGTGCTTCGAGTGAACCTGTGGTCTCCTGTGCATCAACCTGGAGTTGATCAACACCCAGCATGGGGCCTGCGTCGAGCTTCGGGACAAGGCGAATGATGGTCACTCCCGCCACTTCATCACCGGACAGGACAGCTGCATGAATCGGTGTCGCACCGCGGTACTTGGGAAGCAGTGAGGCGTGGACATTGATGGTCCCCAGACGAGGCAGATCGAGAATCTCCCGTGACAGAATCTGGCCGTAAGCCGCCACCACAGACAGGTCGAGATCCAGTTCTTTGAGCCAGGTGGCATGCTCGGCATCACGAATGCGTGAAGGTTGGAAGACCGGGATGTTCCGCTCTTCAGCTAAACCAATGAGCGGGTTCTCGTGCTGATGATGACCACGTCCTGTTCTGGAAGGTTGCGTGATCAGTGCGACGACCTGGTGGTGTGGTGATTCGCGCAGGGCTTCAAAGACGGGTCGAGCTAATGGCCCCGTCCCCAGAAAAGCAATTCGCAATGATCTCATACCAATTCACCAGTTCCTGGGGCCATCTCTTAAGTATCTCTAAGCAGGGTACATGAAGTTCTTACGGAATGTACCAGTCTTCAACAGCATCGCGTCAGACACTCAGCGCTGTGGCTCGCATGCTCATCTCTTTTTCAACTCCCAACTCCCAACCAAACCCGTCTGTTCAATTCGAGAAATCATGCGCAGCGAATTGAACTTCAATGAATTCTGAATGATGTGCTGCTGATTGGGCAAATCATCGGCAGAAAATGTCAGAAAAAATTGCCCTCTGGCGGAAAGTGCTGAAGCTTATGCAGGCAAAAAGTTCATGTTTTCGCTTGAAAACAGACGATTTTTAGAAGTTCGGAAGTTCTTGCCGGAACATCTTGACCTGCTTGAAGGCTTCACCTACAAACCTCCCACACACAACGCGAACGCCACTAGTCATGGATGACAACGGGAGTTCGACCACGATGTGTGACTCAATACCTGTGGTGGGTTTGCCGGCCGGAATGAATCCTGGCAGCGTGCACTCTTCTGCCTCAGGCATCTGAGGTTTTTCTTGCCTCCCCCTCGCGACACCTGTCTCGCTTTTCCGGCACCGTTCTGTTCTTTCCTTCACAGGAAGGTACCCATGCCTCGTTTTTCTATTGCCCTTTGGGCCACGCTTGCTGTTCTTGCTCCACACGCCAGTGCCCAGGCACAATGGTTTGGAGGTAACTCTGGCTGCAGTACCTGTAACACAGGTGCTTCGAGCTGGGCACCACCGCCGATGTTCCAATCGGCCAGTTGCAGTCCCTGTGCTCCTGTTTCCACTTGTGAAGTGGTGCAGCAGCCGATTATGCAAACCTGCTATCAGACAGTTCCTGTGACCGAATTCCAGCAGGTCAAGCAGACTGTCAGACGACCAATTGTTGAAACCCGTTATGTCGAACAGCCTGTGACTGAATATGTCCCTGTGACAGAACAGAAGACATGTGAAGTCCCCACGGTTTCCTATCAGAACGTGACGGAAATGCGAACCCAGACCAAGAACATGGGTTACTGGGTGACACGTTATCAGCCCAACTGCCGACCATCGCCTTGTGAAGTCGATAGTCGCCCAGGTATGGCTGGCTGGTGGAATCGGACCACTCATCAGATCGGTTCAGCCTTTACACCGCGCTATACAGCACAGCGTGAATATGTCGCGCGGACCTGTGTCCAGACTGTGCCAGTGACCCGCCAGGTCGCTATTCAAGGAACTCGCCAGGTTGCCTACAACGTCACCACCATGGTGGCCAAGCAATCGACTCGAAAAGTGGCTGTGAACGAAGTGCGATATGTCGATGAAGAAGTAACTGCCATGCGGCCTGTCACCGTGATGCGAACCGTGCCTATTGGCAGTCAGATGGCCTTTGCCCCGATGGGCGGCACCGCCACTGCCTGGGGCCCGGTCTGGGGTTCACAAACAGTTCTGGCACCGACGGCTGATCCCAACTTCTCGCGTTCTGCCACAGATATCCGCACTCGCAGTGCCACCAAAGACAATTTGGAACGAGCCAATCCCGATCGTCCCGACAATCGAACATCGAGTGGTGGTCTGCCGGCCAGTAAAATCAGTTTGCCTGTGCAGCCTCAGCCCACTTTGCTGAATGGCCCCACAGCCGAGATTCCACAGCCTCCGAAAACAGAACCTGTTTCACCCAAATCGAAGGGAGCTGTCATGACAGCGTCTCTGACGAATGTGCTGGATCAGGAAGAGCCACGAATTGTTGCTCGCCACGCTGCGGCGAAGCCTGCTGAAACACCTTCGATTGTTCGAGCCCAACGCTGGGTCGCTCGATCATCGAATTCTGAAACCCCTCCTGCGGCCGTTTCTTCGACCATCTCCATGGTTGATGCGGATCGCTAACCCAGGCACCCCATGCCTGTCCCCTCTGTTCGTGTTGAAATGTCCCCCCCAAACCCCCGCGGCACCGGTTTCATACCGGTGCCCATTTTCATTTATACACCTCAAAAAGTCGTTGAAATGAGGCGAGAGTCCGCAGTGCCAGTGATGTGGTACATTCACTTTAACCCTTGAAGTGACCAAGGTCTTTGGGCACAAGATTGACTTTCCCCGTACCCAAAGTGATAATTTTAGACATAGACCGCGTGCGATGTGGCTACCGCAGCCGCTCGTATTCGTGGAGACCGCAGCTCAAAGTAGCTCGGATCAGCGTCGCAGAGACTGTTTTGTCGTGGGCATCGGGTCATGAGTACTGAGTTGTCAGTACTCACTCTGCTAATGCAGAGAAGTGACTCCCGCATCCGACTCCTCCGACGTATCATGACAATATGCGTGAATATTGTTCTTCAGGCAGGCTGAATTGGCTTCTCAGGTGATGAAGCCGGGACTGAGATCTCTGCCCAGCAAGACTTTCTGCCACGCCGCCTTTCGTTACAAAGTTAGACACCTCAGAGCGTTATGAACGTTTGTTCCAAATTGCTGAGAGGTTGATCTGGAGAAAATCATGTTTGGTCTGCCCGGTGGATGGGAATTGCTTGTTGTACTAGGAATTGTCCTGCTCCTTTTCGGAAATCGGCTTCCCAGCGTGATGCGATCACTGGGACAGAGCATCACGGAGTTCAAGAAGGGGGCCAAGGAAGCAGAACAGGAGCCCGAGAAGATTGACGATCGGGAAGCGAAAGTCTGATTAGGAAGTCAACCAGCGATTTTTTTGAATGTTGACGGCCTGTTTCGCCTGAGCCCGCAGACTTGGCGGAACGCTGTTTGAATCGCCCTGGGCCTGCGCCTTTGAACAGCTTTGATCACCAGCGATTGTCGTAGATCTGGTCATTGGACAACGCACGAATATCATCAGCGAGGATTTGAATTATGTTTGGTGCACCTGGTTGGCAGGAAATGATGGTCGTGGGGATTATCGCTTTATTGTTGTTCGGCAAGCGATTGCCCGAAGTCGCTCGCAGCCTGGGGAAAGGGTTGACGGAATTCAAAAAAGGGATGGCCGGTATGACGGACGATATCCAGAGTACTGTCTATACTCAGCCGGAGAGTTCGAAAACAACGCGGCCATTAGCCAAAGATGATGATGAGCCCGTCGTCTCCAGCGCTCCCAAATTTACTCCTCCCTCCGAACCACCCGCATAAGGGATCAGCAGTTTTGTGTGGGAATCCGGGCGGCAGATTTCAGTAAACATCCGTTAGGTGTCAAGCAATTTTGTCTGAAAGTAAGTTTATGCCTTCCGAGTTTCTGGGGATTCTTGAGACGTTTCCGAATCCCTTTCCGCAGCGTGACTACTCGATTGAAACGATTTGTCCAGAGTTCACATCGCTCTGTCCAAAAACTGGCCAGCCAGATTATGGCACTTTGGTAATTACCTATGTGCCAGACGAAAAATGTTTCGAATTGAAGTCTCTCAAGCTTTATCTGCAGGCGTTCCGCAACCACGGGGCCTTTTACGAGCAGGTCACGAACATGATTCTGGATGATCTGGTGGCCGCGACTTCTCCGAGGAGTCTGGAAGTCGTTGCCCAGTTCACGCCTCGGGGTGGTATCCGCTCGAATGTCACAGTGAAATACGCCAAAAACTGAGAAATATACGAGAGACTGAGGTTGCGACCCGTCTTGTGCACCCGGCAGTAACAGGTTTTCAATTGGGGTCAGCTCAATAGACTCGATCGACCGTGCGACAGTTTGCCAAAAATCTAGGCGACAGCGTGTTCAATCGCGCGTCGCCTTTTGCATTGATATGGTGTCAAGATATTTACTGATGTTCAATTGAGTAGTATTGTTTGTCGTGGGATTCAGAGGGATTGTTGTGTTTGATCAACTCAATTGATGGAATTCAATGTGAATTTTCCATTTGTATTCCGTCAAGCCGAGTTTTTGGCGTTGCGGTTCAATCTTTGCAGATAACAATGAAATCAATCAGTGACGGGAAAAAATGTTTCCTGAGACGAAATACGTTCAAGGATTTTTTGCCCGGCGATTGATTGGGTCTTGAAACGTTGAGAGCAGCATCTTGTGATAGGATGTCTCGAAACGTGGACTGGACCTGCTTGTGATGTGCAGACCCTCCGCCCACTAATGGCCCCCGTACATGCCTACACTCACTGCCATGACTTGGTATTACCGTCTTTTTGGCGAAGAATTTGGCCCAGTTCCTCACGAAATGCTCGTGACGCTGCTGGAGAACGGCACGTTATCGCACACCGATGAGGTGAGAGCCGAGACTGGATCGCACTGGTTAACGCTCAAGGAGGTTCTTGACGCACCTCAAGACCAGACTCTGGAGTCCGCAGGGCGAGCGACCCTCGACGGACTTGGCGATGCACAGAGTGGCTGGTACTGCAAAGTGTTGGGTCGAGAACTGGGCCCGATGGGCTTTGATGAGATTCAATCTTTCGTGGAAGAGGGGCAACTCGGGCCAGAAGCCGAAGTCAAGCTTGGGGCAGCCGGTAAGTGGCGCGCGGTACGCTCAATTGGCCGATTGATGGCTGTGCTCCCATTTGAAAAAGGTGAGCACAAGATCCCCGAAGGCCGACTTTCTAAGGAGATGCAGGCATTTCCCGGGAATGAACCTTCATCGAGTCGTGAATCGGCGAGACCTGCTCCCAAATCCCGTATTCGAGATGAGTTTGATGACGACGAGGATGACGATGATCGATCATTCGATGCACGTCGATCCCGCCGGAAAAAGAAAAACCGCCGGGGGAGTGACTCTCAGGGATACACTGGCAACACACCACCATTCGGTATGCCCGCGTTTTATCCTGGTGGGCCAGCCGTCAATGGCTATGCCGGGTTCCCCGCTGCACCGACACCTGCCTATGGAATGCCTGTCGCAGGGGCAGGATTTGTCCCCCAGTGGCCACAAGCTGCTGCACCTGCCCCCGTCGATCATCTCTGGTACGCCTGGATCGGTGGTCAGGAATATGGCCCTGTCGATTACTCGCAGCTGACACAATGGGCAACTGCCGGGCAGTTGGCAGCCACCGACTATGTGCGTCAAGGGCAGGCCGGCCAATATGTGCTCGCCTCGACGATCAATGGTCTGATGCCACCCCCGGCTCCGCCGGTCATCTCGGCACCTGTCGCTCCTGCCATTGCGACTCCGCAGCCAGCAGTTGCGGCCACAACTTCATCTACCGCCGCTTCATCGGCTACTGCGTCCACTACCACAGCAAAAACATCAGCGAAGCCTGCTGACTCTGCAGCGAATGCAGTGATTCCAGCAGCCAGCGTCGAAGCGAAAGCCGCTGTTGTTAAAGAAACACCGGTTGTAAAAGCTTCTGAGCCCGAACCCGAAGTCACCAAGAAGGCCACGAGCGAAAGTTCAAACTCGAATTCAAACTCATCGAGTTATTCTTCGTCTGCAGCGGCTTCCTCTTACAGCTCAGGGGCGTCTTACAACTCGGGAGCCAGCAGTTATTCGTCAGGTTTTGGAGGAGCAGCTCCCTCCCGGCCCATGCCAGCCCGACCTGCACCAAAGAAAAAGGTCGCGGCAGAGCGTCCCGAATGGCTGGATGATGCCATCGAAGGCCTGAAGTCTCCCAAAGCTCTTGTGGCAGTCGGGCTCTTGGCTCTCGTGGGGATTTATTTCTCTCTGGGATTTTTACCTGCCAGCACGGGCAGTGATCGGCAGTTGCAGACCAGGTTGGAAGAAGTGCTGGCAACTGTGAAGAAGTTGCGTGAAACAAAAGCGCCGGCCGGTGAGTGGGAAGCACTCGCACAGGCCACAGCTAAAGAATATCCCAAGGATTTTGTGGATAAGCTCCAGAGTTCAGCCAGTCGCAAGTACCCCTACAAGCAACTTCACTTGTGGTGTGTTCGCGACCGCTTGCAGAAGATGATCAGCAACTCGAGGACAAAGGTGTCCCACGAAGAACGGGACTTCGAGAACAATCTCCGCGAGGCTGCCAAACTTCTCGGAATGCCCTCCACCATACCGGCAGCCCCTGCGGTCGCGGAAGCAGGCGGCAAACCACCCTCTGGTGCCCAGTGATTCCGATCTCTTCTCGATTTGACTCTACTTTGTGTGCCATGCCTGCAGCTCGAAGCAGGCATGTCTTGGCTATCTCTCGCTGCACATTGAATGACGGGAAAACTTACCCGCAAATCTGACTTCGCTGACTGGGGTATTTCAAGAACATGCCCACTATCTGTTGCTAGACTCTGCCGTACTCTCTCCTGCCGTCTGAAATTTTTCCCAGAGCAGCGGGTTCATGAAAGGCTTCCAGTCGCTGGGCAGCGGAGCGTAAATCGTGAGCGGTTGCTTCTGAACCGGGTGCTCAAAGGTCAGCGACCGGGCATGCAGGGCAATCATCTTGCCGAGCGGAGTTTTTGAACCATAGCGGAGATCGCCGAGGATAGGGGCACCTGCATAGGCCAGTTGAACACGAATCTGGTGGCTGCGCCCAGTCATCGGCTGCACTTCAACCAAAGTTCGTGTTCCCTCAGGCGTTACCAGCGTTTCGAGTTGACGATACCTGAGCTTTGCCTGCTTGGCACCGGGCGTTTGAGCGGATGTCACTCGGGTATGATTTCGCTCCTGGTCTTTGATTAACCAGTCGACGATTTCTCCCGCTGCTGGGTTTAGCTGGCCTTCCACGATTGCCAGATAGGTTTTCTCGGGTTCACGCTCGCGGAACTGTGCCGAAAGCCTTGAGGCGGCTTTCGACGTTTTTGCCAACAGCAGCACGCCGGAAACTGGCCGATCAAGTCGATGAACGAGTCCCACATAGACGTTGCCGGGCTTCTGATGACGAATTTTCAAGTCGTCCATGGCCAATTGCACCATGTTTTCGTCACCAGTTTCGTCACTCATCGTCAAGATACCAGCCGGTTTCTCGACGACCAGGCAATGATTGTCCTCGAAGAGAATGTGCCATCGCTTCATGCCGGTTGCTGCTTTCGCGGGAAGAATTCGATTGCGCGAGAAAGATCGACTGACGTTTCACTGATCCGGCAATTCACCCAAGGTGCCCTGCAATGTAGGGCGTGAATTATCGAAGCTCAATGACCCAGTTGATGATCACCGGCAGTCTCTGGACTTCGATAACTGTCGCAAGTTGAGCGAGCTGATCAGCAACGGCTTCCGGCGTTTCTTCGGGTTTCGGTGGTGTCTCTTTTGGGGGTGCGAAGGATCGCCGCCACGCCTGATACTCAATCTTTCGCCGGCTCGCCACTGCCTGATGCAGCTTTTCAGCACGAGCCTTCAGTGGTGGAATTCCCAGATTTGGCAGATTGATCCCATCGCGCAACTGGCCCAGCGTTCCCAGCCAGACTTCATCATTATTGGCTGTCAGTCGAATCTGTCGATCATCGGGTTCGTCGTCGAGTTCTGAAAGATCGGCCTGCCAGGCAGGCTGGGGGAGGTGACCTTCTTCACGGTGCCAGGCGAGAAGTTTCTCATCGACATCAGGAATAAACCACGGCACGTTTTCTGTGGTGGACGCTCTGTAAATCGTCTCGGAATTGCCAGGGACAAAAACTCGTTCGACATCGGGCTGCTGCAGGCTGAGCATCTTCGCGGCAGTCATCGCCATTAACCAGTGGCCAGTCGTATTCGGGTGGACGGCATCAGGTGCTAAATGAAACGAAACGTCGTCTTCCCGGCGCCTGGCCAGCCAATCATTCATCGAACTGTGGAGATCCCCCACATGGACATGATCACGCTCGCTGAGAGTCAGCAGCCATTGTGAGTAAGCCCCCAAAGTGTCGTCGTAATTCAGGTAAGGGAACCGATAGCCAAAATGTGTGGCCTTCTGGTCGCTGGCCTTTCGCTGATAAGGATCAAAAGGTGGCGGCGTGAGAATAATCACATCTTCCGCGAGAGCTTCTCTAAAGCTGCGATCCAGCATCGAGAGCACACCATCGCGATAAGCAAAGAATCGGTTCCAGTCGAACGGATGGTAAATGCCATCGTTCATGCCAAAGCAACTCACAATAATCGCAGGCTTCAGCGGAGGAAGATCGCGCGTGAATCGATCCAGAGCGCATGGCCTGGGTGGTTTGTGATCAGCTTCTGTCAGGCCCGAAAGTGTTTCGCTGCTGATGCCGCGATTGTAAATGCGGCCTTTCCACTCGGGCCTTGAAGCCAACAGCCATGTTTCAACCAGATCGACATACTGGCCACCTTGAGTGATGCTGTCTCCGTAGAACACGATCACGTCGTGCTCTTCGACATCGACCTGGGCCATCGCCGACTGTCCGATCATCCAGCTGGCCAGCAGGATGGCACACAGTCGGGAACTGATCGTCAACAGGCGGCGTGCCAACGACTGGCAGGGAGCTCGCCGGCGGCCCGATATCCGCAATGATCGCTGAGTTCTTGTTGTCTGTAGGACTGAAGAGTCAATCGCTGGGTGCATATTCAGGCTCTCGAATCGAGGGTTGATAACCACGACATAGTCTTCTGGGGAACTCTCATTGTGCCGTGTCAGTTATGGGTGATCCAGTCTCAGATAGCCATTGAAACTCATCAGAGAAGCACAGGATTTTCCCTTAATCTTCATTGATGAGGAATACTATGTCATGTAGTGAAGGATCAGACCATCAGAAAGTCGTCGACTTCTGGTCGATGGAAAGGGATTAGCGATGTCCCATCTGGTATTCAGCCTGGCGGGTGAAGGACGTGGCCACGCAGTGCGAGTCCGCACTCTTCTTGAACGACTCAAGCACGAACATCGAATCACCGTCTTTGCCCCCGATCAGGCGTTTGAGTTCTTATCGCCACTCTACCACAGAGCCAAAGATCGAGTGCAGATTGAGCGTATCCCTGGGCTGCGATTTCATTATACGAATTCGCGGATGGATGTCAGTCGCTCCATCTGGGAAGGGTTGAAGTATGCAGCTGTCACCATGCCCTCTATTGTGAGAAAAATCCGTTCATTCATTGATCGCGAGCAGCCTGATCTGGCCATCATCGATTTTGAGCCAGCACTTTCGCGTGCTGCATACAAATCGGGATTACCGACGATGATCCTCGATCATCAGCACGTGTTGAGGGCCTGCGATTTCTCGATGTTGCCCAGGGATTTGCAATGGCACGCTTCTTCCATGAGTTGGGCTGTCTGGGCGTTCTACGCTCCAGCCGAACGCACTTTGGCTTCGTCGTTTTATACGCCGCCACTCAAGCCCGAGTTTTCCTTCGTGAAGCAGGTCGGGCCCCTTTTACGAAGGGAAGTCACTGAGCGTCGCACTTCGCGAGAAGGTTTTGTCCTGTCGTATCTCAGGCCGCAAACACCGGCTGCCACTCTCGATGTTCTCAAAAGTTTGCCTTGCCCCGTCAAAGTCTATGGCCTCGGCGAGCAGCCTTCTCAGGATAATCTCGTCTTTTCGCCGATTCACGAGTCGCGATTTCTGGACGATCTGGCATCGTGCCGGGCAGTCATCAGTGCCGCAGGAAACCAATTGTGCGGCGAAGCTCTCTATCTCGGTAAACCCATGCTGACCTTGCCGGAGAGCCAGCATTTCGAACAGCGGATCAACGCCTGGTTTCTGCGGGAAATGGGTGCTGGCGATACCTGTGAACTGGAATCTTTCTCAACAAAGAAACTGCTGCAGTTCTGGGAGCAGTTGCCGGAGTTTGAGCAAGCCGCAGAACGATATCGTGGTAAAAATGACGGCACACCAATCGTTCTGGCTGAGATCGATGACATGCTTCGCAAGCATGCACCCGCAGTACGCCTCCCCGATCCTCAATGGCCCAACCGCAATCTTGCGACAGCCAAAACACTCGTTAAGCCTCAGCTATCAACGTAAACGATCGAGATTGCACAGTTCGCTAATAATCCAGTGCTGCCCCGCCATCGGCCTCTATGGCCTGTCCAGTGAGAAAGCTGGAGTCCTCTGTTGCCAGAAAGAGGGCGATTTTTCCGATTTCCTCCGAAGTGGCCATCCGTCCCAAGGGTTGTAGCCGGGCCACTCGCTCGAGAGCCGCTTCCGGATCGGGAAGAGAAGCGGCCCATGTTCTCATAAGTGGTGTATCGACGTTACTGGGAAGGATCGCATTCACCCGCACCCCATCGCGTGCCAGTTCCAGAGCCAGAGATTTGGTGAAGCTCACCTGGGCACCCTTCGAAGCCGCATACGCGGTTGAGTTTTCCTGACCAAGGACTGCCGTCATCGATGAGATATTGATGATCGTGCCGCGAGTCTTTTTGAGTTCCTCAACGACCGCCTGACTGGCGGCGAACGTGGCAATAAAGTTGATTCGCAGCACCTGCTCGACCAGTTCCAGAGATGTTTCGGCAATCGTCAAGGCAGGAGGATGGATCCCTGCATTGTTGATCAGGCAATCCAGGCGACCAAAACGTTGGATACCAGCCTGGATCGCATTCCGCAGTTGGGGTGTATCTGCCACATCGCAGACAATCGGCCACACCTGCTCACGTTGTGCAGGAACCAGGCTTTCGAGCCATTTCTCCAGTGCAGTCTGATCGCGATCCAACGAGATGACTCTCGCTCCTTCGTCCAGAAATACCTGGGCACAGCCAGCACCAATCCCAGCCGCGCTGCCAGTGATCAAAACAACACGGTTCTGAAATCGCATGGGAATCTTCCTGATGGTCGATCAATGGGTTGTCGCTTGCCATGTCTCGAAATGACAACAGAGAAGGACTATCCCGTTCGCCATAATTTGGCTACACCTTTTCTGAAATGGATGAACCATTTCGAGTGGATGCCTGCCGGTGGTTACTTCCTTCTTGACTGTTGGCTTGAGGCTTGCTGGCGAAAACGAGCCTTATTGCTGATAAGCTCGGAGATTAATTCAAAACAAAACTCACAGCGGCATCTGAGCAACCTGAAGTCCTGGAGCAAAACTCCTTCATGATCGAATACAACCGTTATAGCTGGTGGAAGACGGCATTTTCATTTCGCGGAACGGCCTTGCCCCGGGCTGGCTGGCGTGTCCTCACCTGTGTGCTCTATGCACTGCTTGTGCAGGCCACATTTGAACTGGGAAGTGATCTCCAGTTGTATGATGAACAGCGATTTCTAGGAATCGATCCTGTGGGGCATGCAGTGGTTGGTTCGCTCCTGGGATTCCTGATTGTCTTCCGCATGAACTCATCGAATAACCGTTATTGGGAAGGGCGGTCTCATTGGGGTCAGTTGATCAACAGTTCGCGAAATCTTGTGCGTTTTGGCTGCGAGTATGGCGAGCGAGGTTCAACCCTTTCGAGGTTAGTGGCCGGGTACGTGATCTCACTGAGGCGGTCATTGCATGGTCAACGCGATACCGAGGAAGTCGATGTTTACCTGCCAGCGGAACTTTGCGAGCAGGTTTCTCGGTTCGGAAACATTCCCACAGGGGTCACATCGGCCATCAGTCACTGGATTGGCGAGCAGTATCGGAAAGGAAAGCTCGATTCGATGCAGGTTCGCCACATGGAAGACCAGCTTTCCAAAATGGTCGATGCTCAGGGTGGGTGTGAGAAAATCCAGAAAACACCTTTGCCATTCATCTATGTGGCGATGATCAAGCAACTGATTCTCGCCTATTTGATCACCTTGCCTCTTGTCTTATGCGAACGCTGTGGCTGGTGGTCTCCTGTGTTAATGTTTGTTGTTTCGCTGGCATTGCTGGGTATGGAAGAAGCCAGCGTTGAAATTGAAGACCCCTTTGGTTCCGATGGCAATTGCCTCGATCTCGAAGCGTTGACATTGACCATCGCTCGTGATGCCGGTCAGTTGGCACTGTTCAAACCCGTCTTTGTATGTGACGATCAGCACGATTAATGCAGGGATGTCATTCATCACCTCCCCGGAAAGTTTTGAAAATGGATTTGATTTATCGGTATGACCCGTATGCACCCGTGACTCCACGGCAGATTCCCACCACCGAAGCAGCTGTGAATCATCTGCTCGAAGGGAATTCACGGTTCATACAATTTGTGCGGCAGATGCAGAAGCACACACTGGATCCTTCTCTTAAAGATCCTATTGTCATGCCCATCAGCCCTGTAGCGATGGGGCTGCCATTGTTCGAAGGAGCCGTGTTGACCCAGGCTCCTTTTGCTGTAGTACTGGGTTGTTCAGATGCCCGCGTGCCGACAGAACAGATTTTCGATCAGTCTTTCAATGATCTGTTTGTGCTCCGTATTGCCGGGAACGTCCTGGGGTCTGAATGCCTGGGGTCTTTGCATTATGCGGTGAAAGCCCTGGGCGAAAGCCTGAAGGTGGTTGTCGTCATGGGTCATTCCAAATGCGGAGCCGTCACGGCTGCGGTCGATACGTATCTTTCACCAGAAGGGTATGCCGACATCGCGTATACGTTCCCATTACGAACACTGGTCGATCAGATTCAGATCGCTGTCCGGGGTGCGGCTCGTGCGCTCGAGCAGTACTCACCGATCTTCCAGCACAACCCGGAACTGCATCGTTCGTTCCTTGTGGCTGTGACGTCGTACATCAACAGTTCGATTACGGCTCTTGAACTGCAGCGAGAACTCAAACTGCGAGTCAAGAATCCGCCACAGGTGAAGTTTGGCATCTACGATTTTGATTCGCTGCGTGTTCAGGCTTTGCCACTCGAATCGGGGGCAGCACCTCAGTTACGCGACGCTCCGACATCTCCCGAAGAGCTGTCTCAGTATTCGAGTGAAGTGGTCGAAGCGCTGTTCAATCTGCCGGATGAAGAGCGTGATAGCTGCCGCTTGACAATGAAGCTGTAATCGTTCGGGTTTCGCACATTGTCGCTTCCTGAAGTTCAGTTTCGTGCCATGCTTGCGGCTCTGAACTGTCTATTGCAAATAACTTTGCCGAAGGTTTATTTGACGCGTGGCTGGGGTCAAACGTCCTCGTTTGCCCCCAGTTCGTTGGACTCTGATCGTTATTGACGAACGGAGGCAAAAGTCGTGAATGTATGTGTTGGACGCATTTGCGCTTTAGAACTTGATTGACCAAGGGGCGGATGAAGACATCCGATCCCTGCGACCCGACAGTATGAAAACATTAAGTAGAAAAGTGTAAAGACCACGCCCTTCCGCAAAGCCTCCAGGGTCGTGCCACCCATGGGTCAGTGAAAAGATATGTGTAATAGACAGCGGCTCTGAGCAAGCATGCCCGCTGATACTTTAAGCGACACTAAGCATTCCAACTGAATTGACAGTTCGATTGAATTCGAACTGTCTTTACCTGGATCAATAAACCTTATGAATTGTCACGCATGACCATTGCCAGCCTGCATGCCTGGATTGTGCGAATTCCCCTCAAGCGGAAGATCACACACGCTTCGCATTCACGGACGGAAACGTTGTCTGTCATTGTTCGCTGCCAGTTGAAGAGTGGCGAAACCGGCTGGGGGGAAGGCCTTCCTCGAAAGTATGTGACCGGCGAGACAGTGGACGATCTGTGGCCGCTTCTGCGCGAGGCCCAGATGGAGAGGCAATTGCGAGGTGGCTGGAAAGATCTGGCCGAAGCCATGGCGCTGTGCCGGTCGCTGACGATGGGCCGCCCGGATGATGATCGCCATTGTTTCGGTAATTCGATCCGCTGTGCGGTTGAGTTGGCCTTACTCGATGCGGCGTTCCGACAAGCGGGCGAACCACTCTGGAGAATCGCCGAGCTGGCGAAAATCGATGGCGTGCCTAAGCCTGTGATCCAGCCAGAGCGAATCCGGTACAGTGCCGTTTTCACGTCGATGAATCTTCCTAAATTGATGATTCGTTGTGCCAAACTGCGGTACTACCAGTTTGCTGCCGGGAAACTGAAGGTTGGCATTGCGGGCCGTGATGATGTTCAGCAGGCGAGATGGGTTCGTCGATTGTTAGGAGAAAGTTTTGATTTGCGGATCGATGCCAACGAAGCCTGGCTTCCCGACCAGTTGGAAGAACGTCTGGAGCGCTTATCCAATCTCGGGATCACGTCGTGCGAGCAACCTGTGGCTCATGAGCATGTGCAGGCGTTGAGCCATCTGAGAAGACGCATTTCAGTCCCCATTATGCTCGATGAATCGGTTTGCAGCCTCGAAGATGCCCGGCGTGCGTTGGGTGATGGAACCTGTGATCTGTTCAACCTGCGGCTTTCGAAATGCGGCGGTTTTCTGCCCTCACTCGAAATGGCAGCTTTTGCGAGCAAACATGGACTCGGCTATCAGTTGGGTTGCCAGGTGGGTGAGACAGGGATTCTCTCCGCAGCAGGCCGGCAGTTCGCCACGGCCGTCGGAGGAATTCGGCATCATGAAGGGAGCTTTGATCGATTTCTCGTCAAAGAACCTCTGACAAAAGAAGACCTCACCTTCGGACGCGGCGGCTGGGCACCCAGACTCCATGGTCCTGGCTTGGGGATCACGGTTGATGAAACAGCCATTCGCCGGGTCTGTGTTGAAGAGGGGCAGATTCTCTAAACGCAGCTTCCAAAAGCTCATACCACAGATTTTGAAAATTCCAGTTTGACAACCCTTTTCAGGATGCTTACGCTACTGAAGTTGATTTTTGCACCCAACATCAAAACATCTCCAAGGCAAGGTTTCGTTATGTGGCACGGCGTCTATCCTGCGGTGACGACTCAGTTTCATGCAGATTTCTCCATCGATATCGAAGCTACCCTCAAACATGTTGATGTGCTGATTGATGAAGGTGTGCATGGCTTGATCATGCTGGGGAGTGTTGGGGAAAACACCGCCCTGGAGCCGCATGAAAAGCGGGAAGTGCTCAAGAGCGTCGTCGAGCATGTGGCTGGACGCGTGCCGGTTCTCAGTGGTGTGGCCGAGTACACGACAGCACTGGCTTGCCGCTACGCTGCTGATGCTGAAAAGCTGGGTGCTAACGGGTTGATGGTGCTCCCTTGTATGGTCTATAAAGCCGATGCCCGCGAAGCCATGACTCACTTCCGTGAAGTGGCTAAGGCCTCGTCTCTCCCGATCATGATTTACAATAATCCAGTGGCCTACACTGTCGATGTGACTCCTGCCATGCTGCAGGAACTGGCTGATGAACCCAAATTTGTCGCAGTCAAGGAATCTTCAGATAACGTCCGCAGGATCACCGATATCCGCAATCTTCTGGGAAATCGCTACACGCTCCTTTCGGGTGTGGACGACCTGGCTCTCGAAAGTATTCTGCTGGGGGCTGAAGGTTGGGTTTCTGGCCTGGTCAACGCCTTTCCTGCGGAAAACCGCGCACTGTGGGAACTGGCGACGGCTGGTCGCTGGCAGGAAGCTCTCGATATCTACCGCTGGTACACCCCACTGCTGCACCTCGATACGCACACCAAACTCGTTCAGTACATCAAGCTCTGCATGGCGGAAGTGGGGTATGGCAGCGAACTGACCCGTCCACCTCGCTTGCCGCTGGTGGGTGAAGAGCGCATACGCATTACGAAGTTGATTCGCGATGCGATTGCCAACCGCCCTCAGTTGGACGCTCTCCTTTCTTCCACTGCCAATTGAGTGAACATTCAAAGTGACATACATTCCCAGGCAGTGGATTCAGGTTGTCGATAGCCACACGGGTGGTGAACCTACACGGCTGATCTATGACGGTCAGCACTGGCCTTTCGCAGGCAGTCGGGAGGGCGCGCTAACCTCTCAAGAGTCGCCATCACCATCGGTGTTGAGCGGCTTGCGAAAGGCGATCGATGGTTCATCGTTAATCCTGCCGAAAACAATGTCCGAGAGACGGCAGTTTCTGGAGACGGAAGCCGACTGGCTGAGAACTGCCAGCCTGCTTGAACCGCGTGGCTCGGATGTTCTCGTCGGTGCCATTTTGACACCACCTGAGCATGCCTCGTCTCAAGCGGGTGTAGTTTTCTGCAATAACACGGGCTATCTCGGCATGTGTGGCCACGGGATGATTGGTGTCATCGTCTCACTGGGACAGATGGGGCTGATTGCTCCCGGCCCAGTGACGATTGATACACCTGTCGGGTCGATTGCAGCGACGTGGAGCGGTAGTGCTTCAGTCACTTTGACGAACGTCTGGAGCTATCGATATCGACAGGCCGTCTCGTTCTCTGTACCTGGGTTGGGGGTTGTCACGGGAGATATTGCCTGGGGTGGCAACTGGTTCTTTCTGATAGGCGAAGAGGTTCACCAGAAGTCACTCGATCTGGGGAATCTGTCAGACTTGCTAGCCTATACATCGCAGATTCGCAGCGAACTTGGGCGACAGGGGATCGCTGGAGCCCAAGGCGCAGAAATCGACCATGTCGAATTGTTCGCCGGGTGTGATTCGAGCGTTGCCGACAGTCAAAACTTTGTGCTCTGCCCAGGTGGTGCCTACGATCGTTCACCTTGCGGTACAGGGACCAGTGCCAAACTGGCTTGCCTCGTGGCGGATGGAAAAGTGGCCGAAGGGGGCCTCTGGCGACAGAAAAGCATTGTGGGAAGCTGTTTTCAGGCCAAAGCCCTTTCAATTCGAGAAGGCGAGAGGGGCTTGGAAGTGCTGCCACAGTTGACTGGTGAGGCTTATGTGACAGGAGTGTCCACGCTCCAGATCGATGAAGCGGATCCATTCCGCTGGGGGATATTGCCGCCCCAATAACTGTCACAAATCTGATGGTAGAGGTGCGTGTCAAGAATTGGTTACTGACGTACAGCAAGTCAGTTCGATTTTTTCATTCGAGTCTCTTGTCATGCTCCAGAGGTGGGCAGACTTGCTATCATTTAGCAGGATGTGTTTGTTCAAAAGAGATCGCTATCGCCCTCAATCTGGCCTCGCGCCCCGGCCTTGATGGATCTGGCGACTTGGATGATTTCGAGAACACGAGCAATTCGTAAGTGCAGGAACAACTTCGAGATCAGGGGATACTTCGTGGCAGTTGATGTTGTGGTCGTTGGTGGTGGCGTTGTCGGGGCCATGTGCGCACGTTATCTCGCCAAAAAGAATCTTTCGGTAACAGTTGTCGAGCAAGGGACCATTGGGGGCTTCTGCTCCAAAGGGAACTGCGGATATGTCAGTCCCAGCCATGTCCTTCCCCTGGCAGAGCCCGGTGTTCTACTGAAGACACTTAAGTCGATGACCACCCCCGATTCTCCATTCCACATCCGTCCCAGGTTTGACCTGGCCCTGCTGGGCTGGCTGACCAACTTTGCCCGCCGCTGCAATGAGAAAGACATGATGGCCGCCGGTGTGGCACTCAACACCATCCTGCGATCCTCGTTCGACGAATACAAAACGGTCCTTGCGGAAGATGGTATCGAGTGCGAATGGCAGCACGATGGGATTCTCTTCGTCTATCGAAAAGCCTCTGAGTTTGAAGCCTTCTGCAAGACGGATGACATGCTGGCCGAAAAATTTGATCGGCCTTCTCGTCGCATTATTGGCGATGAAGCTTTGATGGAATTTGAACCCGCTCTTAAACCGGGGAACACCGGGGCCTTCCTTTATGAATGCGATGCTCATCTGCATCCCGAGCGGCTCATGAGCCAGATTCGTTCGAACTTAATGAATCAGGGCGTTTCACTGCTCGAAGGCACCAAGGTCGAAGAGATCGTAACCGAAGCTGGACAAGTTCGTTCGGTCAAGACAAGCCAGGGGGAAATCGAGGCAAAACATGTTGTCCTGGCCGCTGGTGCTCTCTCTCCCATGTTCCAGAAGGCGCTCAAGTGCTCGATCCCCGTTCAGCCGGGGAAGGGCTTGTCGATTACCATGCAAAGGCCCGCCGTCTGCCCGCGCGTCCCGATGATTTTCCATGATCATCGTGTCGCCATCACACCGTTTCAAACGGGATATCGGATCGGCTCGACCATGGAATTCGCCGGTTACGACACCACCATCAATCCCCGCCGCCTCAAACTCCTGACAGAAGGAGCCAAGCTGTATCTCAAAGATCCTGTAGGCCAGCAGGAAGAAGAGCCCTGGTGGGGCTGGCGACCTATGACTTACGACAGTGTGCCAATCATCGGGCCAACCCCCAAGGTGCGCGGTGGCTGGCTTGCGACAGGACACAGCATGCTCGGAATCTCCCTCGCTTCCAGCACAGGGAAGTTGATTGCCGAGATGATTACTGGTGAGAAGCCCCACATCGATCCTAAACCCTACGCTGTCACGCGTTTTTAGCGACTTGTGCCCCTCTTGAATCTTCGCGCAAATCTTCTTGGGAAAGGGCAACGTGAGGGCATTCTTGCGTGATGTTCAGCAGCCACACGGCCTCGACTCATCTCTTAAAGATAGTTGAGAATGCTTAACTGCAGAGTTTGAGCCGTGAGTTGCATGGAAGCTTCGTAGACTTGCCGGAGTTGGAGAAGTTGTGTCGCAGCTTCGGTCAGGTCTGTGTCAAAGATGTTTGATAACGTCTCTTTGGTCAGCAGGTTCTGGTCATCGAGTCGATTCCCCACTTCATCGATCAACTGTTGCCTGGTACCAATTTCCGTACGGGATATGGTGATCTGGCCCGAGGCTTTCTCAAGTAGCGGCGAGAGTCTCGCCAGTTCAACATTATCATTTGAGCGGAGTGCGTTTTCGAGAGAGATCAGCAGATCGAACACACCACCTGTTCGCTGAGGATTCACGTCATCTCCAGCCAGCACACCGGTTGCGCCTGTGTTTTCGGTTCTGTCAATCCCTAAAGCGATGGCACTCTCCGTTGCAGCGACAGTCAGCGGCCCGGCTCCAGACGAATCCGTCAAAGAAATGCCATTACCAACAGCATTCAGGCTGGCAGTAAGTACACCCGGGTCAGCCGCATTGAAGAGATTGAGCACATCCTGAATGGTGGTGGCCGACGAGAGATTGATGTTCGTAGTCGTTCCATCCCGGCGGGTGATGCTGATTGGCGAGCCGGGTGTAAAGACGACTCCTTTGCCGAGATTGAGCTGCGAAAGCGATGTCTCGCCAGTGAATGTTCTCAGCCCCAGGCCTGTCGCATTGGTGCCGCCATTCTCTCCGATCGAGAAATTCGCGCCACTCAGTCGAGTTCCGACAATCAGGCCGCGACCGGCTGGATCGATTTCTGCAGAGACATTCGGGTCAGCCGCTCGAATTCGCTGCAACACCTGCTGCACAGTCGTGGCACCATTGAGATCAACAATTGTCGTGGTCTCTCCATTCACAATCCGCAGGCCAGTTCCTGCGGTCGCACCAATTCCCGCGCCTCCATTGAGGGCCGCCACGCTGGTCGAAAGAGTGACGGCTGGTTCAAGACTTCCTCCTTGAGCCACAGCGACAGGGCCTGTCGCCAATCGTAATTGTGTGGCTGTCGTGCCACTGCCGCTATTTGCGATTGCTACCGTACCATTGGAGGGTGTAATTCGGAGCCCGCCAGGACTGAGAGGATCAATGTCCACCGTCACGGTCTCGGCTTCTCCCGCAAAGGCGGCTTCGATGCGGGTCTTGAGATCGCCAATGGTGGCAGCCGTCCCTAAATCGATCGTCTTCTCAATGGGAGTACCGTTGTCGACAGTCACTGTCAGCGAAGACAGATTCACGCCGGCCCCATTTTTCAGTGCCGAGAGCGGGGTCGTCAGTTCGAGCGCTGGTGAAAGTGCAGTGGCATTCGGTTGCGAGATGCCACCAAAGGCATCAATTCCGGAAAGGGATGTCGAAACCAGTTGATTGACATCCACAAAGGCTTTGACTTCTCCCGAATTTCCACGATAAATCACCGTGTCGCCGGCACGTTCAAAGGGAGAAATTCCAGTGGCTGTACCGCTGAATAAAAATCGATCCTGATACTGCGTATTGGCCGAGTTCAGAGCACTCTGAATCAATGTGGCCACTTCGTTGGCCAGGCCGATCTTTTCTTCCGGCGTCGATGTCGAGCCAATCCCCGTCTGCAGAATCCCTTTCGCTCGCACGACGACGTCATTCACAGCACCCAGGGCATTGTCGGCTGCACTCAGAAATCCCTGATTGTAAGTGTGCTGGCTGCGAACCCCTTGAACTCGCTCTAACAGCGATTGCAAAGACGAAGTCTGGCGTGTGGCGGTAGGATTCTCTGAAAGGAGATTGTACTTCTGCTGGGTATTGATCTGCTGCTGCAAGCGGGAGATCAAACTGGTGCCTGTTTGCAGATCGCGATTGGCATTGCTGTAGAGCAGGCTGTTCGGCATTCGACCGATACC
Source organism: Planctomyces sp. (assembly GCA_027483405.1). Lineage (GTDB taxonomy): Bacteria > Planctomycetota > Planctomycetia > Planctomycetales > Planctomycetaceae > Planctopirus. The sequence continues at coordinate 23,721 of JAIXUU010000379.1, forward strand.
GATGTTTCCCAGAGCCATGCCGTTACTCCCGATAATCCTGCCAACTCAGTTTCAGATTCGATCCGTGAAATTCCGAGATGTTTTCTTGCGATCAAGTTATTGGCTGCCAGCAATTCGTCGAGCCATTATTGGAGTCATCTCTGCTGTGCTATTTCCTGCGGCTTTAGTGCCATGCCTCGCGGCTTTGAGCGAGTATGTCTTCTCCAGTTGCTGCTTAGATATTCAGCAATGTATTAAAGAGCTCATCCACTACGGATATGATGCGTGCAGAAGCCTGATAGGTTCGCTGCAAATTGAGAATGTTCAGCGTCTCTTCATCGAGGCTGACTCCCGAGACTTGTTCTCTCTGCGTCAACAGGGAATCTCGAAAGCCGGTAAATCCTTTCTCGACCGCTTGTTCTGCAGCTGAAGACTGGCCGACCCCCGCAATGAGATTGTCCTGAAACTGCGAAATCGAAAGTCCGTTTAACTGACTCGATGCCACCGTCAGGACCTTGGCCAGTAACGCCACATTGCTGGAATCACCCGCACCACCACCTTTCCCCGTGGCGAGCAGATTCTGGTTATTGGCCACGACCTGATTGACCGCAATGTTCCCGGAATCCGTCCCGGTAAAGAGTGTGTTGATTCCGAGTGTGGCTAAAAATCCACTGCTATCGGCTCCGAATCGCAACTCATAACCCGCAGCTGCATTGATCTGCAACTGGCCGTCGGCAGTCACCTGCGCACTCACCTGACCGACGGCGTTCAGGCTGGCCACCACATCATTGAGTGTCGTGTCAGTTCCTAATCCATCGAGATCGATAGAAATCGTACTTTCTGTGGTTTCACCACTGGTGAGATTGCGCACCTTGATCATAAAGCTGCCATGCTGGACAGGAAAATTCAGTCCCGCAGCACTGGTGTTCAATGCCGCATTGGCATCCGCCACTTGATAAGTTCCGGTCACTGTCGAGTAACCTGTTAACCCTTCGCCCTGGCTGTGAATACGATTCGCTTCATAGATCAGGCTACTGGCGAGTTGGTCGAGTTGTTTCGTGAAGCTTCCCAGAATGCTGTCGCGAGATTCAATGGTTCCCTGAATCTCGCCGCCACCATTGGTTACTGAAGCTTTCGTGATTGTCGTCTGCACATTCAGCACACCGAAAGTGCCATCTGTCGCAGGAGTCACTTCCAGATTCTGCGTGTAACCGTCCAGAATGATGTACTCGCTCCCCGAGTACAGATCGACCTGACCGGAAGGTCTTTCGATCGCTTTAACGGGGATCAATTCCGAAAGCCGGTTGATGGCATTCAACCGTTCCACACGCAAGGCCCCCGCATCGCTTTGGTTAAGTCCGTTCGCTTCGAGAGCACTGATCTTGGGGTTCAGATTCACAATCTGATTAATCAAACGATTGGCTTCATCCACCTGAGATGTCAGTTGATCGTTCAGTGTTGTGCGCAGGTCATCCACTTTCCCACGTAATGACGTGATATGGCTGACCAGTGCCTGAGTTTCCTGCAGAGTGATTTGCCTCTGTCCTGCCGAATCGGGAGCACCTGTCAACGTCTGTAAAGAGGCCACAAAATCGTTGAGTGCCGTCGAGAGATCTTCATCGCCCAGTTCGCCCAGAGTGGCTTCGAGTCGTTGCCATGTGGCACTTTTGATGGTCGATGACGCAGCATCGCCATTCGCTGCATGGATACGGCTTTCGAGATAATTGTCGAGTTGCTGTCGAACTCCGACAGCCAGCACACCGCTGCCCACCAGCAGTGAACCTGTCTGATAGCTCCCCGCGGGTGTGAGGGAAACTGCATCGCGCACAAAACCTTTGGTGTTGGCGTTCGCAATATTGTTGCTGGCAACCTGTACGCTGGCCGAAAAGATTTCGAGCGAACGCGAAGCGACGGCTAATGCACCATTGAGTGACATGCGAGTCTCCTACAGGCTGACATCCAGGAGAGCACTTTGAGTCCGCATGACATTCCCGGTACCGGGTGGGCCGTCATAAGTAGGAGCCATCGCCCCACCGCGGGCCACTGCATCGACAATCAGATCCAGATGTCTGATCCCCCGTTGTGTGAGAATCCACATCGTCCACGAGAGTTTCTGGATCTCGCCTGCCTGTTGGCGAAGCTTCGCCGCGCGTTCCACGAGAGATTCTTGACCCCAGGCGCGGGCCACGTCGAGAAGTGACAGAGAATCGATCGATGGGTGCGGAATTGACCTGAGAAATTCTTCCCGCTCCAGCGTTTTCCGCTGCAGTTGCGCCAGCAACTCTTGCTCGCGGGGAACCAGCAGTGCAGCATCCGCCGGGCGTGAAAGCACCAGTGCGTTCCATCTCTGGCTCATCACTTCGTAGAGTTTGAGCTGCAGCGATTCAAACGCATCGATCAAGCGACAGAGCCGCTGAAGACCGTCCTTGGCCTGCATGGCAAATTCCCAATCCAAAGTCGATGGCTGCGCACATCCGGCGGCGCAGGAGGTTCCATCGTTACTTTCGGATCATCGGGAAGAACTCTGTCGCTCCGGTTGCTCCTGATCGCGCTTCGCGAAGGGTTTGTGTCTGCCGTGACAGATCTGCCAGTTGTTCCGAGAGATTCTGTCGTTCAGATTCCGTAGACTTTGTGGCGTTGGGCAGAACGTCCACGCTCTCAGAACTGACCTCTCTGGAAAGCTTTCCGGCCTTTAACGGATCTAACGAAGGCGATCTGGCAATTCCACCTTGAACACCCGCTTCGAAGGCAGTCTGCATCGCATCGGCAAAGTGGTTGTCACCCCGTTTCGCCATAGCCTCCACGACGACCTGATCAAACTGCGACTGAAACATTTTTTCAGCCTGACCGCCGTTCAGATACTTAGTTTCTCCCGCTGTCGAACGGAGGGCTTTCATCATTTGAGTGTAGAAGATCGTTCCAACTGTCTGCCCGAACTGTTCCTTGAGTTCAGCCGATGAAACTTCTTTCTTGCCACTCGCGCCATGCAAAGGTTTCATGTTCGCTGTTGGCGACAGTTCCAGAGGCTTCAATGCGGCGTTGGATTCGAGGTTTATCATGATTCATCTAGCTTGTTCAGCAGGGCCGAAGTCTCATCCCAGAGCCATTATTTCTCGATCAGCTCCGCATGGAGTTTACCCGTCGCATGTAATTCACGAATGATGTCGATCACATCAGCCGTAGGAACTCGTAACTTGTTAAGAGCGTCGACCAGGTCTTTCAGTTGCTGAGGAGATTGCCGACCGGAATTTTCGATCAGCCCAATAAACGGGCCCGGTCCAGTCAGTAACGGATCATCAGCCCCGATCTCGACGACAAAACTTTTATGCGAGATGATCACCGGGCTGATCTCGACTTCACCTGTGACGACGACCGTGCCTGTGCGCGGATTAAGAATCACGCGTGCCTGGGTGTTGGGTGTATCGATCCCTGATTCCAGCACCTGTGCTATGAACTCCACCGGGTTCTGTCGGTACTGCTGCGGAATCTGGATCTCGACTGACCCTGGCCCCGTAGGCTTGGCAATCGTTTTCGCGGCAGATTCAAAGGTGAATTCACTGTTAATCACGCGGGCGACTTCGCTGGCTGTCCAGAAGCTGGCATGAGCCGGGTCGATGAGTAACGTGACCAGATCCTGCTGCTTACTCAAAAACAGTGCTGTCACATCCTGCACCAGATCCACCCCTTGCGTGATACGGGCACTGGTTGGGCGTGCGGGGTCATCGACCACAATCGCTCCGCCAGCCACACCAATCACGAGTTGATTGCGAGCATCGGCTGTCGTCAACGGTGTGCTGAGAAGCCTTCCTCCACGAAGGCTTTTGGCCCCCATCACCGCGTTGACGAAGCAATCGATCTTCTGACCTCGCTTGAGACCTGTGCGAGGAATGGTGGCTTCGACCATGACAATCGCCACGTTATCTGCATTACGGATTTCCGTATCCAGCACGGGTTGATTCAGCCTGGCCATCGCTGCTCGCAAGGCACGGACTGTGGGTGCATTCTTGGCGCCATCACCAGTCCCGGGAAGTCCGACTATCATTCCCAGGCCCGTCAGACGAACTTCCTGCTGCCCCTGCACAGAGCAGATATACTCCAGCCGCACACGAGCTTCTGCCTGACTGGGCCAGATGGCACAGGCCAGGAGTAGTATTGCAACAGTGGTAGCGAGGCGTGACATGGGATTGCCGGGAGTAGTGAGTTGTAGGTTGATGGTTGCGAGTTTGGAAGAAGCTGATGGCGGCTGTTACTAACGAGCAACTCACAACCATCAACTCTCCGCCATCAAAACGGCGAGATGATATCCAGTATGTTAGTCCCCCAGTTGGTCTTGGTACTGTTGTAGACCTTACCCTTCTGGGTGCGTTCGATTTTCAGTTCAGCAATATCCTCAGACCTGGCTGTGCGATTGGGCAAGATCGCCAGTCGATCAATCCGCCCTGCCAGTCGATACTCAAAGAAGTCCTGGTTTGTCCGGATCGATTTACGGGCTTCCAGCACCACTGTTCCATTCGGCAGTACATCCACGACTGTCGCCGCAATGTTATAGCTGATCCCTTCCTGATCAGTCAGTTGCCCAATCGTTTGCAATCGATTGTTGAGGGTGCCCTCAATGGCTGGTGAGTTCTGTGCAGCGGGGAGCAGATTAAAGTTATCCCCGAACCTCACAAAGTCACTTAGCTCGGCTGCATAAGCTCCATTCCGCTGGCGATTGAATCGGCTGTTGACAATCACTTCCGCCTTCTCATCGACCTGGATGGTGATAATGTCATGAACCTTGATTTCCGGTGGTAATGGAGGTGGCTCTACATAAATGAGCGAGTAGTCTTCGATGCGGGTGTCAGAAAGAGGTGTGATGATGGGAGGCCCCTGGCATAAAGCCAGTTGCTGCAGTCCCGCCGTCAAACCTAATGTCGTAATCACACGGACTGTGATCAGCCGGTATGCGAGAAAATGTTTCAAAGCTCGATGTGGCCAACTCATGGTCTTCCCCCTTGTCGGCTCGGCGTCGATCTGGTGGGTGGCTCTTCCTGAGGAGAAGTCTTCAACAATTGGACACCCCGCATTTGCGAAGTATTTGCACCTTCGCCACCTGTCGAAGTGATGGCTGCTTCGTGCCAGCCTGTCGCCACAGCCGTCACCCGTTCACGCACATCATCGAGAGAAACGAGTGTCACTGTCTCACCCCGCGCAGCCGTTGAAAGGCTTTTGTATTGCCCGCGAATCACAATCCCTTTGACTCGTAATGAGGCTGTTACGATGTCGCCATTTCGAATCAGTGGAGCCGAAGCCAGGTCTTTCAGATTCACTAACTCACCGGCTTTCGTCGCTCGCCGGCACTCCATACCGATCACTTGCCCGGGTTCAGTGCAGCATTCGGCTTGTGCAGTATCGAGCTTCCACATCAGATCACCTTGCTGCACAATTTCGCCCTTCTGCATGGCTCGTCGAAAAGCCACCATGCGAACTTGTGGAGTCAGTTTCAGCTTCAAAGTCACGTTTTGCGGCTCTGTTCCTTGAGGCGGAATGATCTGGGCATGAATGGCCTGTTCGGGGAGATTCTCAATTTTTTCTGCCAGATATCGAATGGCTGCGCCATCTGTTACTGCCTGGAGCACAGCTGGAGGTGTGGCTTCATGGGGAGAAATCGTCACAATGGGCATGGCCGCTTCGTCACCCCAGCGAAACTGCTCGCGAAATGCACTGACCAGTAGGGCTTCCACCTTACCACGATCAACGCGAATCACTGGCTGTGGCTCGACATGCGTTACCTGTTGAATCACTTGCGGCGTGCGTTCTTCGCCGGTACTGCGAGAAACCACTGCTCGTGCTGAGCCGGAAAATTCGATCCGCGACAGATTGATCCCCATGGCCAGAAGCCGCTGATGAACCTGCAGATGGTCAAACATCACGGGGCGACCCACTCCCGGCCCTGGCCCTAAAGGGATATTTCCCAAGGTCTCTCGAAATGCATCATCGCTTGAAATGATTTCTGCCACTTCATTCAAGGTGACAAGTGCATGTGTTGTTGAAACCCGCTCTTTCAAGCTGATGACTGCCGAAGCCTGCGTAACGGTACTCTGGCCGAGCGAGTTGAGAGTGGATGGTGTCTCAACCTTTGTGACAGGTGGTTCTGCAATGCACGAATTCTGCCAGCTTCCAGCAAGACAGGCACAAATCATCCCAAATGCGATGAATTTCGCCTGGAGTTGAAAGTGTAGTCGAATTCTTACCGGTATGCAGAGAACCATCCGCGGTCTCCGTGTTGATCTTTAACGTAGGGTGCATGCGAATGCACCAATGTATGTTTAGTAAATTGGTTTGAGAGTCTTAAATGGTGCATTCCGTCAGAACTTCATGCACCCTACCGAATTCACGTAGGGCAGGCTCCTGCCTGCCAATTCACTTCATAAGTTAGTATCGTCTCAAGTTCGTAATGAGTTGCAGTAACTGATCCGATGCCTGAATCACCTGGCTGTTTAACTCCACGTTACGTTGGGTTTTAATCAGATCCACCAGTTCGTTGGCAGGTTCCACATTCGAGATTTCCAGAAATCCCTGTCGAATCAAACCCAGTCCCTGATCGCCCGGGTTGCTGATCAAAGGTTGCCCGGAGGCATCAGTGACCGCATACAAACTCTCGCCTGCCTGATACAAACCTTCGGGATTGATAAATCTTGCGAGTTGAATTTGCCCAACTTGATTCTGAACTGTCGAACCAGCCTGAATGACTGAGACGATCCCTTCGGCCGAGATGCCAATATCAACCGTGTCAGGCGGGATGTTAATGGGTGGGTCAATCAATCGCCCAATGTCGGCTGAGGCGAGGACAACATCACCGTTCGAGTTCACAGTGAATTCGCCGCGCCTTGTATAAAAAAGCTGGTTGTTGCCGCGCACCATAAAGAAGCCATCACCCGTGATGGCCATATCCAGTTGTCGCCCCGTCTCCAGCAGTGCTCCCTGAGAGAAGTCGATCTGAGTCCCCGCCACACGCACGCCCAGACCGGCGGCTGTACCAATGGGTGTGTAATTGCCCAGAGTATCCTGTGTGCCGGGTAGCTTATAGTACTGGTAGTACAGATCTTCAAAATCGGTACGGGAGCGTTTGAAGCCGTTCGTCCCCGCGTTCGCCAGGTTGTTGGCAATCGTGTCGAGGTTGAACATGTAGGCCTGCATGCCCGAAGCCGCCGTATACATCGCGCGGTATAGCATGAGGAACCTCCTTCAGTAAAAATCACTCAGATGATCTGACTACGGACAATTGTCGTTTGTGTTGGCGAACTTTGCGATCGCACTATCTACGGGGAATGGCCTGTAGCAATCGCCCCAGCATCTCATCCTGCATACGCATCATGTTTACGTTTGATTCAAACCCACGCGAGACCTCGATCAGTTCGAGTGTCCCCTGCATCGGGTCGGCATTGGAGGCTTCGACGAATCCTTGCCGAACTCTGGTCTCCGGTGGTGCTTCGGCAACAGGAAGCTTTGTCGAGTACATCCCATCACCTCGCTTCTGCAGTTCGGTCAATCGAGTGGGAACCACCACAGCCAACTGACTGATTGGCAAAACGATGCCATTGGGCCCCACTCCCGAAATCTGGCCATCATCGCCAATCTGCAGGTCAATCATTTCCGGTGGAATGACAATCTCACTGCCATCGGGATCAAGCACTGGAGCACCGGTTCCTGCATGGACCAGTTGTCCATCGGCATCGAGTTCAAACGAACCGTCTCGGGTTAAAAGTGTTTCGTTCCCCATTTTGAGCTGGTAAAAGCCGTCGCCCAGCAAGGCGGCATCGGTCGACTTTCCTGTCGGCTTGAGTGATCCTTGCGAAAAGTCGGTAATTGTTCCTTCGAGTGCGACGCCACCAGTTTCCAGATCAATCGTATCAGGGGCTCTTTGGGGTTCCTGATGTGCGACGTCGTAAGGAAAGTAAGAGCGAAAAACGGCGATATCCGGCTTGAAGGCATTGGTGCCGACGTTGGCCAGATTGTTCGCCAGCACACCTTGTCGCATAGCCTGCGATTCTGCACCTTGAGCAGAGAGATAGAGGCCGTACAACATGGTCTGACCTGCAGATTTCGCCGGAATTTGACCGCTCTCCAACCTTTGGAGAGGCACTTATCTGCAAACATCGACGGTTCCGAGGCGTTAACTTGAGTATAACCGCTACAGATTAACAGCCTCTTTTCGCGAGCCAGCTGGATTTGAAAATGGCACTCAAACCACAAGTGGTCAAGAAAAGAGCCTTGACCACTTGAAAACAGAGCTCTTGCAAACTCAACTGGCGTAACTGGTGAGAATTTTCCGGTTGATTCCGCCGTTGCAGACGTCAAAAGTTTGCCAGCTTGCCAGTGTGCCTGCTGAACTTGCCTGGTTTTGTGTGTATCCACCTGTGGAATGTCAGAGTCTCATGAATCTACCTTCGCGACCTTCACGAGCTATCAAAGCGGCCCCCTCGGTGGCTCGCCAGAAACCACTGGTAACAGTTCCATTGCCGCACGCGACGGTTCTTGAAAACCTGGCGAAGGCTCTTCCCTGGCAGGCGGCGTGGGGGGAAGAAATCTCACAGGCAGTTCGCTCCTCAGCTCTCCCGGCATGGTTCGAGAAGCAGCGCCAGAAAATGTCTGCTCGTCCTTCTTTCTCCGGCAGGCCGGTATTGAATGAGCCACTCACTGGCTGGACATGGGAAACATTGGGAGGTTCCACTTCTCATGACGAACTGAGTCGCATGATGGTTGCTTCACCCAAAGCCAAATCCTCACTGCGATCCATTACTCGCATCGGGAAAGTCAATCAACCTGCCGCACTGCTGGCGAGCATTGCTGCTACTCGCGCGTTCACTCTGCCGGAATCGCTGGTGGCTCTGGAAACACTCTTCAAGTTCTCAAATGAGATTGCTCCCGACGACTTTTCCATCCTCTTTGCGCGGAGTTTTGAATCGTCTCCTCTTGTCATCGATCCACGGCCGGATGTGGTGGCAGCTCAATTCGAAGCTCACCTTCTGCGCTCTCTGGTCTATGCCGAGACCATAGAAGGGACGGCTGACATGGAGTCAGCCGCCAAGGATCTTGCCAGCGATCTCAAGAGTCATACCGATACGGATGGCACGCCTCATGCCGAGTTGTTGCCAGTCCTGTCTTCGTGGTTGGCCGTGCATGTCCGGGCTGCCGCGTATGTCAACGCGAAAGCCAGTCGTCCTGGTAAATGGTCTGGTCGCGTCCGTAATCTCACATCCGGTGCTCATCTCGAATTGCTGGCGGCGGTTCTCGAAGAATCAGCCCGATTGATCCGTCAAGATGGCCAGATGGCCCACTCGATTCACAAGTTTTCTGCGATTCGACATGTTTATCAGGTTGCCAGCCAGTTCCTGGCATTTCCACCCAAAAGTGCTGCACAGGCACTGGCGAAACAGCATACGACAGCCAGTAAAGGGCGATTAGCAGTTGAGACCCGCAGCTCCAGTAGTGAGTTCGCATCCAGCCAGTCCGATTGGGCACATACAGCGGTACTCAAGGCTGGTTGGGAAGCGACTCAGGCAGCCTGCACCATCGCCTATCATAAGCCGTGGCCCGATGTGGATCTTTCGACGGGAACTACAACGCTGATTCGAGGCTCCTGCGGTATCGAAGCCTCGACACCAGCAGGCCAGCTCGAACTCGCCGATGGCTGGTCGTGTGTCTGCTGGAATGCCGACGAAGATGGCGATTACGCAGAACTCCAGATGATCGGCCCGGAGCGACTCTTTCTCGAACGACAGAACTATCTGTCTCGCTCTCAAGGTTTCGCCCTCTTCGGTGAGATTCTGCGTGGCAAATCGACAGGAGAGTATACGCTCAAATCATCACTTCCCATCAGCCCGGAGCTGACAGTTGAAAGTGATCGACTCACTCGCGAGTGGCAGCTCAAAAAGCAGGGCAAGCTGGTAGGAAGAGTCTTTCCACTGGAACTGCCACAGCAAAAAATCTATTCCACTCCGCATACCGTCGAGCCACATGATGGGAACCTGGTGTTCCAATACAAAGCCCAGGGTAAAGCCGTCTATGCTGTTTGCGTTGTTGTCTGGGATGCAAAACTTCTCAAGCGGCCAGCCATCTGGCGTAAGCTTACTGTCACGGAAGATTCGCGCATTGTCCGCGACGATGAAGGAGTCGGCTATCGACTGCAACTGGGGAGTTTTCAACTCGTCATTTATCGCAGCTTGAAACCTACTGAGTATCCGCGTGCTGTTCTGGGGCACCATACGGCCAAAGAAACACTGATCGGCAACCTCGATACCAAAACCGGCGATGTTACTCCACTCCTGCTAGTGGAATAACGGACGAGGTCCAAACACGTCGATCAAATCTCATACGGATTCCAGTATTCGACTGCGCTCCTTGGTATGGTGTGGTTGGGGCCAAAAGCCTTCGCGAACCCCCAGTTCGTGCGGAAAAACGCTGGGGGTTCGAAGACTCAACCCCAGCCACCCGCCCGCAGCTGTCTATTGGAATCCGTATCAGATATCGGCCGTTGATTTCTCTGTTTCCCCGGCAACGGGTGCCAACACGGGGAACAAGCGGCTCACTAAGCCGGGCTTCACCACCTGCCTCTTGAACAACACCAGGCTGCGCCCCTGCAATGGATACAACTGCCCGGGCCACACCTTTTTGGGAAGGATCTGGTCGTCGAAAGTCGTATCGACCAGAGGCTTCCAGAACATTCGTCGGGTAGGGGGCGTCACCTGAATTTCAGCAGACTCGCTCTCCTCTTTGGTTGCGACTGGTGTCGCATCCCGCTCACTCGCAACCTCGACCTGATTCTCAACGACCGGCATCGATGGTTCAGGGGCGGGAACCTTGTTGACCATCGCGGTTGGTCTTGTGATCTGTTCGGCAGCGATCAGTCGAGACTCGGTCTTGACGATCCCACTGCCGGCAGGCATCGAAACATCCGTCGCTGGAGTCTCCTCATCAATTACGACTGACGAATTCACTGCTGCAGGTTTCTTGTCTGGTGCAGATTTCCGTTGCTCAGACGAGATTTCACTCAGGTCGCCGAATCCATACTCAGGCAAGCGAAAGGAAATCTCTTCGTGGTGGGCATTGATCAGTAAGAACAGCGTGTCACCTTCAATCCGCTCGCCCCGTTCGTTCATTTCGGTAATCTGACTGCCATCGAGAATCACTCC
>JAIXUU010000180.1 GCA_027483405.1 Planctomyces sp.
GAATGTAAGGAGACTGTGATTCACGTCATCGTCCGACGCCTCGAAGACCTTTCAGCTCGACTTTCCTCACTGCCACTAAAGTCACGGGACTTCAGGTGAAGCCCAGTTGATGCCGGTTCGATGAACAAGGATTGATCAATCTTTTGTGATCAGATTCTGCCGAGCCGTGATGACAGACTGTCTCGCTTCGGCGACGGAAGTACCTACCGTCGTGAGATGGCCCATTTTGCGGCCCATTCGAGCTGCTTCTTTGCCGTAAAGATGCAGCTTGATGGAGTGGTTAGCCAGAGCCTTTTCCCAGCGAGGTGTTCCCTTCGCCTCAACCCAGACATCACCCAGCAGATTCGCCATGGCACATGGGCCGTGCGATGCACTCGACCCCAGAGGGAGACCACAAATCGCCCGCACCTGTTGTTCAAACTGGCATGTCACATGCCCATCGATGGTTAAATGACCCGAGTTATGCGGCCTGGGTGCCACTTCATTAATTAACACATCACCCGTCTTGGTGATGAAAAACTCAATACAAAGAATACCAACAACATCCAGAGCCAGGGTCGCCTGCACGGCGACCTCAATCGCGGCCTTTTCGATCTTTTCCGAGAGAGCCGACGGGAAAGTGGTAATATCCAGGATGTGATGATGGTGCTCGTTTCGTAGCGGGCCATAAATGGCCATTTCACCATTGAGTCCTCGGGCGACGATGACAGAGGCTTCACATTCGTAATCAATAAACGCTTCGAGAATCCCTTCGTCCGTCTTCAGCGATTCCCAGGCTTTGGGCAAGTCAGATTGCTGTCGCAGAATCACCTGACCTTTACCATCATAACCCCAGGATGCCGTCTTCAGAACCGCTGGTAGCCCCAGTTCAACAGCCGCTTGTTCCAGATCCACTAATGATCGAACTGCTCGAAAAGGGGTGACTGGTAACCCGCGTGAGGCAAAGAACGATTTTTCCCTCAGGCGATGCTGGGTGGTGTGCAGGACATGGCCACCCGGTCTGACTGGACAGATCTTGTCAATCGCGGCCGTCGTCGCCGATGGAACATTTTCAAACTCAAACGTGACCACCGAAACACCACGCGCGAACGCAGCGACCGCGTCGAGATCTTCGTAAGCTCCTTGAATCTCCAGATCAGCCACCTGGCCAGTCGGCGTGTCATCATCGGGAGAGTAAACATGCACTCGGTAACCCAGCCGACGAGCAGCAATGGCAAACATGCGTCCGAGTTGCCCGCTGCCGAGAACTCCCAGGATAGAGCCCGGCTGAATGATTGACGTCGACGGCGATGCACTCATGGAAGCGTCTCAGAGAGGACTTTCGTCCGCTGTTCGTGATGGAATTGATGCAGGCGTTCTGCCAGCGAAGAATCGTAAATGGCCAGTATGCGGATTGCCAACAAGGCGGCATTGCGTGCCCCCGCTTCGCCAATCGCCAATGTTCCAACCGGAATGCCACCTGGCATCTGCACGATTGAAAGCAGTGAATCCAGACCTTGCAGCGACTTGCTCTGAACAGGAACTCCCAGCACTGGCAAAATAGTTTGGCTGGCCACCATTCCGGGAAGATGGGCAGCACCTCCAGCTCCGGCAATGATGACCTTGATGCCGCGTTCCTCGGCTGATCTGGCGTATTCGCACATCCATTCTGGAGTACGATGGGCAGAGACAATCTTCGATTCGAACAGTACGCCAAAACTCATGAGCACTTCTGTCGCCACCCGCATGGTTTCCCAATCGGAGCGGCTCCCCATGATCACGCCAACCAGTGGAACTGAAGGAGGTGTCTGCATGCCCGGTTCTCTCTTTATGCGTGGCGTCGTCTGCTGGCCGATCATTGTCTGGAACTCATCAGTCACGATGATGGTCTGATCTTCCGCAGGAAGATTGCTCAACCCGTTACGCCGTCAGCCGTTTCAAATCGTAACGGCGACAATCGGTCTGTCCAATCGAACTCCCTCGGCGATTCGAGGAAATTGACCAATCTGCTGGACAAATTCTCTTCACTGAATGAATTCACGCCCTGGAGAATTCGCCAGCATTAGCGGGATCGATCAGCACGGCGATGAGAGCGTCGTTGGAAGACTTCAATCGCTTTTTCGATGGCAGAAGCGAGTTTTTCCACTTCATCTGGCGTGTTATAGAAAGCGAAACTGGCCCGTGCCGTGGCAGCCACACCAAAGAGTTCATGCAAAGGCATCGTGCAATGATGGCCGGCGCGAATCGCCACGCCCTGCCTGTCCAAGAGATCGGCCAGATCATGAGCATGAATCTGCTCGTGGACCATACTCACAATCGCCCCTTTCTGGGCCACTTCGGGACCAAAGATCGTGAGACCAGGAATCTGATTTAAACGAGCATGTGCCAGTTCCAGGAGCGAATGCTCGTATCTGGCAATCGACTCCATACCGATGGATTCCAGATAGTCAATGGCTGCGCCCATCCCTACACATTCGACAAAGGCCGCTGTCCCCGCTTCGAGACGTGCCGGAAGATCGGCCCACGTCGAGCCAGATTTTGTGACCTCCCGGATCATGTGCCCACCACCAAAGACCGGCTGAATCTCTTCGAGGGCATCTGGCTTCCCATACAGAATGCCAAGACCTGTGGGCCCGAGAAGTTTGTGGCCCGAGAACGCCAGAAAATCGATGTTTCCAGTTTGGACATTCGTCAGGCCATGTGCAGCACTTTGAGCGGCATCGACAAATATGCGCGCTCCCACAGCGTGGGCAGCATCCGCGATTCGGGGAACATCGTGAATCGTCCCAGTGACATTCGACATTCCCGCCACGGCGACAAGTCGTGTTCTGCTATTGATAAACTCATCCAGCCGAGACAAATCGAGCTGCCAATCAGACGTGAGAGGGAGAAACCTCAGTGTGGCCCCAGAAGCTTGCGCTGCCATCTGCCAAGGAACAAAGTTCGCGTGATGCTCCATCTCGTTAAGCAGAATC
>JAIXUU010000447.1 GCA_027483405.1 Planctomyces sp.
AATAAATGGAATGTTGTCTATTCCGAAGATAGGGGCTGTAGGGTGAGTTTTCCTTAGCTCAATTGGATAGAGCAACGGTCTTCGGAACCGTAGGTTAGTGGTTCGACTCCACTGGGGTGCATTTGTCCTAAGTCCTGCCGAATGCTGTAGTTAGCATACCTGCCTGTGTGGGGCAGTGCGGTTCGAAACTCTTCCGAAAAGTGGTAGTACTACCACTTTTCGGGAATGTTCGAGGATCGCACCATGCCCAAGACCCCTAAAGTTCCAAAACTTTCGCTCCACAAACCCTCAGGTTGCGCCCGTGTCCGGATCCAAGGCAAGGATCTTTATCTGGGGCCTTACGGTGACCCCGAGACACTCCAGCGGTACTCCCGCCTCCTCGCTGAACTGGCGACACAACAGTATCAGTTGCAAGCGGGCCAAGCCAACGCAGGCAAACTGACACCCTCTCAGGATCTCACCATCAGTGAGATGATCTTGGCTTATCTCGAATACGCCACGACTTACTACGGCCCGGGATCGCGTGAACCCCAAAGCATGAGCCATGCTCTTCGACCACTTCACGCACTCTACGGAAGTTCTCTGACGCGGGATTTTGGCCCGAAATCGTTCAAGGCCGTTCGGCAGCACATGATTGATGTCCACAAACTCAGCCGCACGGAAATCAATCGCCGGATGGGTCGCATTAAACGCGTCTTCAAATGGGCCGTTTCGGAAGAACTCATCTCACCAACCATCCTACATGGTCTGAGTGCTGTATCAGGCCTGAGACGAGGACGATCGGAGGCCCGTGAGTCGCGACCAGTGCGTCCTGTCGATATCTCACAAATTCATCTGACACTCCCTTTCCTCCCGCCGCCAGTAGCAGCCATCTGCCAACTCCAATTGCTGACTGGCATGCGGCCGTCCGAAGTGCTCCATATGCGTCCCTGCGAAATCGATCGATCAGGAATAATTTGGCTTTACACCCCCGAACATCACAAAACCGAACATCTTGGCTTTGAGAAGCATGTCCCCCTGGGCCCTCAGGCGCAGGCTATTCTGGCTCCCTTCCTGAAT
This sequence comes from Planctomyces sp., assembly GCA_027483405.1. Lineage (GTDB taxonomy): Bacteria > Planctomycetota > Planctomycetia > Planctomycetales > Planctomycetaceae > Planctopirus. The sequence goes on from JAIXUU010000447.1 coordinate 1,060, forward strand.
CGGGACCCCAAGGACTTCTGCTTCACTCCTGCTGAAGCCGAAGCGTGGCGGAATGAGCAGCGGGCTGTGCACCGCAATCCCGATCGCAAAACGAAAATCTTTCCGTGTGAACTGAAGGCTCGGATCCAGCGAAAAGCCAAGCGTCAAGCGGCCAGGAAAGTGAGGCAACTTCAACCCTGTTACGACGTCAATGCGTATCGCCGATCCATCACTTATGGCATCAAAAAAGCCCGACTGGCCGGACATGCGGTGAATCACTGGTTTCCCTACCAGATCCGGCATACCCACGGGACAGAAGTGCGTCGGCGGTATGGGCTGGAAGCAGCACAGGTTGCTTTAGGCCATGCGACGGCCGATGTGACGCAAGTCTATGCTGAACGCAATCTCAAGCTGGCCATGCAAGTCGCTGCCGAGATCGGCTAGGGCGGCTCCCGGTCAAGATTATGAGGATCACGATGCCTCACAACCGGATCCTGATCACAAATCTCAACCATCCTGAATTAGCAAATTTGCAATGTCCTAAAAAACACAGGGAACTGGATCTGCATGCTCAAGCAAATCCAGCTCCCTGCATTTTCATCTAACACTTCCCTCGTGACTGACACAAGCCCCTACGATAAAACTCCCAGATTCCAGACTGTCTCCGCCAACAGTTCCATCTGCTACTCGATCGTTTGGAATACAGAATCCACTCTTTTAATTTGTCTCTTCAGTTGGAAACTGAAATCGACGCGCAAGCTCATTTTGGACATATAGGACTCGCCATTGTTTCTGGCGCTCACACTCTCTATCGAAGAGTGACATATCCACATCAGGAGGAAACTCCTGCGGCGACACAGGAGCCATAGGTTCCATCATCATTCTCGCATCCACCAGAGACGACATCCAGCGCCCCCCACATCTCCATGCATGTAAATGCTTCCCGCGAACTCCTCTTGTGCGCCAGCGATGCAGTGTCCCTAAATGCAATTTCACTCCATAAACTCTCTCGATCTCCTTTTTTAATTCCGAAAATGTCAGTGGGCGTCCCGCATAGTCTACCATCATTCCCTCCTAGCTCATTGCTCATCTGAAACTCCTTTCACGGCCTGACAGATCATCTATTGGACTGTCACGCTACCTGCGTGTGAGGCAGATCTATCTATTTTATCCTGAAGTGCTTCCTGCGCAATAGAGTTTCTATTTCTATGATTGCTTCGCCATTCTTTTCAGGTCATTCATTTAGCGGCGAACTTGCAGAAGACGCATCATTTGTTGCGATTTGCCTTCAATCAAAGCATTTTAAAAGTCAGGATCGATCCCAGATCAGTATGCTTCGTCCATTGTGTTACAGCCCAACACATGACGTCTCTACGGACAAAGTACACGAGTTGCATCACTACTTCTGATCATCTCTGACGACAGCACGTAGCAGCAAAACGATGCAATCACATCTCAATGCTCTCTAGCAGAGACAGTTCATGCTCCGTTGCCTGAAATCGTGTATGCAGTTTGACAACGTGATCTGGCCAGACCGACCATTTCTTCCTGGGTATCGCTCGTGACGTGCTGATCCACCCAGTCTCAGGATCGATCTCCTGAAAGGAACGTCCTGACGAGTGGATGCTCCAAGAGAATTGCCAGTTGCGGATGCCTGGGCGCTAACTGTGCTAGGAATCATGTTCAGGCAGAGCGAGCTTAACCTGAGACTGGCCAAGAGCACCACCTCACTCGCTTTCGATGGTTTGAACTTCAACGTGGGCCGCTCCTGGGGAAGCGTCCTCGGAGATTTGACCTTGTCTTGGTCTCCGATCGCGTTATCAGCCAACGTTGCTGGACTTTCACTCACAAGTTTGTGCTGCTCGTTCCCCATCTCACGCTGGAAGGCGCACGTCCGCTCTTCCGTCTCGGAACGTTCCATTGGCGGGACTGGTGCGCGGGTTCCTGTCGTCCCGCATTTTACCTCTGCCCGTTTCCCTCGTCAGCAACTCTGGCAACTGTGGAGTGACTTGGCTTTGGGATTTGTTTGGGATTCTATGCTTATAGATCGGCAAATGCTCCCTGAGAGATCGCCTTCGCGATTTCCTACTCTCAACCCGACTGATCTACAGCGAGATCGTATTTCATTTCCAAACCTTTCTCCCCGGAACATCTCAGTCATTTCTTCGGCGATAAATCCTCTGTTTTTAGGAATGTTTTCAGAATTGGTTTGTTACCACTTTTTGTCTCGACGAAGGGCTGTTCTTTTCGCCTCTCGGAGGCCTTGAAAACGACCTCTCAATCAGGAATTTAAGTCCTTTAATATTAAAGATAAATGCTACGGCATTATTTGAGTATTCTGACACACAGTTTTCAGATCCGTGTAGCCATACCAGAGACTTTGGTTCAGACGCACTTCTTCAGGTGCATTTCTGCGAGGTGTGCTGGTGCCATGATTTCTCTCTCAGTGATGGATGTTGAGTTTTTTGTCCAGCAACGCTGAGGTGCACCCCACTCATTCAACCAGTAAGCGAAGGATCTTTGGCGTAAGTTTTCAGATCCGCACTTTTTGGACCGCCCAGGTCATTGAACTGGTCAGGAGATGAGCCGGAGGTGATTGATTGGGGACTCAGTTACCGACGGCGACAGGACATCGGCAGCATGATTTCAGTCTATGATCCTCATACGCACATAAACTCGGTTCGCCGGCTTGGCTCTCCGCCAGAATCCTTGTCTCGGAAAATTCAGCCCTGAAACTCATTCCATTTCTGTGCTAAATCTCGTGTCATCCAACCTCGTCCACGATTTATGGCGGCTGGTGATGCAGTGTAAGTTCAGACGAAAAACAATAATCCAGTCTCGGGTTGAGCTTGGGTGACCGCGCTCAAACCGCTTTCCCGGAGACTCGATGATGGCGCGGATGCCACGACGACTCACCTAGGCCCTCGAACTCACCAATGTGATCGCAGATCTCACTGCTGCTTCACTCAACAAACTTCAATATCGGATCCATGGCTGTACCATGTGGACGCCCATACGTCTCTTCGAAGCCGCCATTCTCATGAGTTGGCACGAAAGCCAGTCGCTCATCGTTCGTTTCCAGCGTATTCGCGGCATTCTCTAAGCCATGTCTCCTAACCTTAGCAATTCCACGTATTACACCGATTCTACACAAGCTCTCGCTCGTCGGATCCATCCCGTCATGCACGCACTCCGGCCACAACTCCGCCGGACAGTCAGGCAACCGGCGGGGAAACTGTGGCACAGCCAAATCTGGATCGACTTCTTCACTGATGGTTCCCGGATTGAGTCACCACACACGATCAGCCATGAGCAGACGCTCCCATGTGCCGGGAAAATATGGACCGCTCCCCCGGGTGTTTCAGACCACTCTGTATTTGCGTGGTGACGAACACTCTGGATCCCCAGGAACTGAGCATTTCAGCAGCCAGCAAGATTTATCACCAGCATTGGGGAATTGAAGTGACCTTCCGCATTTTAAAGCACACGTTCCATCGCGGGACAGGACTCAGTCGGACACCAGCCCATGTGCTGTCTGAACATCAGGAGACCATTCTGGGATACTGGCTGTTGCAACTAAAGAGTCTTCAGTAACTGCGCGATGCTTATCAGGAATTCGAACGCTGGTTCACTGCTGCCTCACCGGGGGCAACTCGTCGAATCCTCAAGGACTATCGAGAGCTCCCGAAGAGTCTGGAACAATGCCGGAAATCGCTGCTGAGCACGGTTGTGAAAGATGAATGCCACCGAGAAAGAAGTCAGAAAACGCGGGCATGGCCGCGAAAAAAGCAGCCACTTCTCACGCGACCACCCCGCGTCAGACTGGTGACCAACGTGCCACGACAAATCGGCCAAAACTTGCTCAATGCCTGCTAAAAAATCATGGGCAGCGTTCCGCGGCATCAGCCCTGATGCAGTTTTGTTTTTCAGAAGGTCCATTCTGGATTGTCAAATTTGGATCGAAGCAAGCCATAATGCGAATGTACGTTAAATGGATAGTGCGAGCCTTGACACAAGTGTCGCGGGTCTCTTTTCAGTCGGTATAGCGCTGCCAGATTTGGCGCGAAGCGTTTTGCCAGCAAGTTGCGTCGAAACCGGCACGCTTTGCCGACATAGCGAGCCAACGTTTTCTTGGAGAACGTGTCGTAATTCTTCAAATACAGGCGATCATCACGCGGCAATTTCATCTCGACGCCTGCCGGATAAAACAACAAGTAACGGCGTTCGCCAGCCCAACTCCCGGTTAGCTGATCTGGGCACTCTTTATGCCGCGTATTGCCCGATTCTACAGGGTACAGCGTCGACCAGGTCATGGCAGCAGTCGGGTGGCCTGGTCGCATGCGCAAGCGATAAGGGTACTGCAGCAATGTGCAATTAAACGTTGCTGCCGCCTTCTCCGCAGTGACATCGTGGTAAAGAAAATCTTGTTGGTAAAGAGTAAGTACGCCGTTTGCGCGGCTCGGCAATCTCGCCATCCACAGAGCATAACTGTGCATGGCCGCTGCAAGACAACAGTACGGACAAAACCATTTCTGATGGCAACTGAACTGTTGCAGAGCCCGGCGACGTCCTGGCGGCGCGCAATGATAGCGGTTGAGAAAGACCTGCCCCGTGAACTGGGGATCGATTTTTTGAACGTCATAAAGTCGGCGGGCCTGAAACATTCCGGCAGCGGCCAATTTGTGCCGGACACGCAGGCGTTTGAAGTCGTACTGCACGCCACTCTCACACAACCGCCAAATTTCGTCGAGCACAGAATAAGCGACTGTGGCTACCTCATCTTGCAAATTACTCGCAGGATAGGGGTGTCTAAAGCCATAGCGCTGCCACGACGTCTCCAGTTCTCTCTCAATCTCTTGTTTTCTTGAAACTGGCGGAGCAGTTGGCGGGTCCGAAACAGACAGACCAAAATCAGCATCGTCGTCTTCGTCATCATCTGAATCAAACCAATGATTGTTGTTTTCTGTCACAGATTTCACTCCCCAAAAACAAAGGACGGAATACCGAAATCAGCTCCGGTATTCCGTCCTTTTTTGTCAAAAATCAGTTCTCAGTTACAGCAGAAAATCATCCAAAAATCAGCAGCATCGAATTTCGACCAATTTCGATATTTTGGTCAAAGTTCTCACTCCTTTCTACGCCCCTTTCAGTGGCGCAGAAAGCTGCCGCTACCAGCGGCTTTGTTTGAAAACGCTTCGCTATCGCTCGCGTTTTCAAATTTTTTTCGCTTCGCGAATTCGGAAACGTTATTGGTTTTTGTTTTCAGTTTTGAAGAGTTTTCTTTCGAGCTGATTTTCTTTTCGAAAGCTGTTGTTCTCTCCAAAGATTTCCGTCTGATTTTTTGCAAACACTCCGTCAATTGTTCTGGACTGACACTTTTGCGACTGACATTTGCCAATTCATGACTGAGTTTCTTCAGATCAGAAATATCTCGACGATCGTGATGCCAACTGATACGAATTCCGGACTCTGCGCCTCAGCGCTGAGATATTTTTTCTCACAGCGATACTGATGGAGTTCCCGAATTTCGCGACTGAGCGATTTCTCACTGAAGACTTTTCATAAGGGAGTTCTCTCCACGAAATTTCTTCAGTCCTGTCAGTTCTTGATCTGAAGTTTTTTATCATCTGAAGACTTTCGACAGCAAGAAATTCTTTTGTGGTGTCGCAGGTGCGCACAGTTCGAACTCAACTGGAATTTCAGAACTCAGTGACACTGAAAACACATGATCTGAAAAATGATCCACAATAAAAACTCTTTCTGAAAACATCGCGCTGAGTACGTTTGAGATTCTCGTCAGACATCAGATTCTCATCACCTGCTCTGAAAACGTTTTCGAAGCTGTGAGTGTTGGGTGGCGCAAAAGTTTTCGAAGAGATGATGCTGGATGCTCAAGATTTTTTTGATCCTCACTTCGTCACTGAAAGAAACGACTTTCAAAATCAATGGTGAGTCTTCTGAAATTGTCGACAACTCAAACGATGAATCCTTCAGAACACACAGCACTGTTTGGAGCATGAGTTTTTTGGATCACGCCTAAAAATTCTTTTCAAACATCATCGCGCCGAACATCATTCTCAAACTCTCTCGGCTATCGCTTCTGATGACTGACCTGGCAGCTGTCGGAACCACTGAACCAGCGCTCGAATTCAACAAACATCGCGATTGATGAGAAAACCTCTGCGCCAGAGCCTCAAAAATGAGCCCTAAGGCACGATTGGCTGCCTGGACGGTCAAACGTACTGCCCCGACTGCCCGTAGTTTTTGGAGCGTTTTTCAAAGAGAGTCGTGATTTGCAAAATCTCAGAACTCAGCTGCCACCACCACTCGTTTTTTGTGTGAGCACGAAGTCGATTCTTTCAGGCGTCTGGAGGCGTGTGCATTTCGTCCTCCGATTCGAAATCACGGTAAGCTGAGAAGCGGCATTTCAAGCACACAAAAATCAACTCGCTCAAAGATGAGCACTCGAAAAATCATCTCTCGAAAATGGTCTGAAATTTTGCCGTGTTGGTTCAGTTTCATTTTTTGAAAACCAGTCTCTCAACATTCACTGTGATGACGGATGCCTGTGGGAGTCGTTCTTCAAATCTTTCTTTCGACAACCAGGCGGGTGAGGCCACACGAATGGTTGCCACTGCGTTCGATAGCCACGGGTGAAACATCCGTGAGTTCCATCTCCTCAACGAAAAGTGATTGTTCGACTCGGCGTATGACATCGACTGCTCGACGCTGTGATTTGATTCGGTGATTTGATCACAGTGTTTCGAGACAGTGATTTCCGACACTGTCATTTTCCACACGAGAAATTCAGGGGTGGAGATTCCGCTCTGAAACTTCTCCACTGAAAATTCCGCACGGAGAAGTCGGGATTGAGAATTCAGAACTGCGAACTCGACACCCTCGGCTCGCAATCTCGCTCCGAAATCATTCGACAAGGAGTTTTCAAAATGGCTCGACGAATCGCGGATCACATGACCTCGTGGGCATGAAAAAAGTGACTCGCGCAGCATGCGTCACAGGTTTCTACAGACCTGGCCTCGGTTTTCTGATCAGAGTCAGTTTTTTGAACCACGTTTTCGTCGATTCATGCAAAGAAAATTTTTCTTCCAATTGATTTTTAGCACAAAACCAGTGTCGACGAATTGATCTTGTGTCACGCAGAAAACACGCGTTTTTTTCGCGGGTTCTAAAAAACTGCCATTTTGCCGAAGAACGTAGGATTGCGTTTGTCTATAAAAGCGCGATGAAAACGATTTCTCAGCCGCACGGCGTTACGGCAAGTCCCGCAGGCACTGAAAACTCCACTCTTCCCCACAAAACAGTCCCGTCGCCTGCGCATGCTCGTTTCGAGTTCCCAGTCCACCGGCCAATTTCTGCTTGAAAACTAGCGTTTTGCAGGGATCAGGCTCTCGTTCCGGTGTGATGGCACTGTCGCTCTTCTGTGTCGCCGAGGTACGGCCGGAATCAATTCGGCTTCGACACACGTCCGGCTGTCAGTCTGGCTCCGGCTGGGATTGAAACGGCTCCTTCATAGTTCTCTCCACAGACCAACCATCACAAACGGGAGATGGGAGACAGGACTCTGAAGTCCTCATCACCCACAAAACATCCCTGAAAAACGTGAAACTGAGTGGCCTCTGATCTTTCCCGGATGAGGGAGTCGTTGGTGTGTGCGCACTGTGCGCGCGCTTTCGAGCCCGTTGGGACCTCGACAACGGAACAAACCTAAAAAAACCGCGTTTTTGCGTCAGAAAGGGTGTGCGAGATTCTGGCTAACTCTGGCCGAGTCACTTTTTCGACATCCAACGCCTTTTTTTCCCATCGCACGTCCGTCTTGAGAGCGTGCATTTGAGCGATCCCCAGCTGTTGGAAATGACCATGCATCGCGCCCACGTTTTGTGCGCAACTCGCCGCGCACAAAACGTGGTTCACAGAGCCGTGACCTGCCTGCGCGATCCGTGTGGGTGTCCGGCCAATCTCTCGTCAGAAAGGAGCTTCGCTGATGTCTGCACTTCTCGGTTTATGCAGTGCCTTACTGGTGCTGGCCTGTCTGATCATTCTTCGTGAGCGACGCCTGCGCCGTGGTTGGCAGCAGGTAGTCGCTCGCCTGTCCTCCATCAAGGAGAAACCCCATGCCGTGGTACCTGTTGCTGATTCTCGGACTCCTGCTGTCTTTCTTCCTCCCGAGTTGCCACACTCCCGAGAGCTCCATTCCCGCTCGGGAAGCACTCCACACTCAAGCTGAACAGAATCGCCGACTGGCGGAACTCCAGCAGACCTGGATGCAGGAGCGCCAGGAACTCTTTCGACAGCGCGATACGCTGGAACGCGAACGGGCGCAGTGGGCTGCTGCCCGCGTGCGCGAGCCAGTGATTGCAGCGGCCATTCTCCGTGTTGGCGAATTGGCACTCTGTGTGACTCCACTTGCACTCTGCTGGCTGCTGCTGCGCACATCGACCTCCAATACCCCCGATGAACTTCTCGCCGAGGTGCTCCTCGAAGCCCACTTGTCGCCTCCCGGCTCCCCCGGGCTGCGTCTGGAAGCACTCCCGGCACCACCTGTCGCACACACTCCTCCCGCACGGCTGACAGGTCCCGCTGAAGCGACAGAAGCCGACGATGCGGATTCGCCGGAGTGCTGATCCGTCTGGTTGGTGGTTTCCGTGCCTCACAAGGTCTCCACGCTCCCTTTTTCTCCAGTGTCACTTTCCCTCAGGAGTTTTTTCATGAGTCATCTCGTCACCATTCAAACTCAGGTCAAAGATGCCACAGCTATTCACCACGCGTGTGAACGGCTGCAATTGGCGGCCCCACGCCAGGGAACAGCTCGTCTGTTCAATCGCGAATGCACGGGCTGGCTGGTGGCTTTGCCCGAGTGGAAGTACCCCCTGGTCTGTCAAACAGAAACCGGGACAGTGCAGTACGACAACTTTCTCGGTCGTTGGGGTGACCCCCAGCGACTCGATGCCTTTCTGCAGCACTATGCCGTCGCCAAAGCGACTCTCGAAGCCCGGCGGCAAGGGCACTCCGTGCAGGAATTTCAGGAAACCAGTGGTGCCATTCGACT
>JAIXUU010000399.1 GCA_027483405.1 Planctomyces sp.
ACGCAAAACGCCCCGCCGGACGATCACGTCGGACGGGGAAACCCTGTCCACCCCATCTGCTTTGCCCCCGATTGCTCAGTTCGTGCAGGACCGTGTGGATCAGAGCGCGCGTTTTGATTGCGCGGAAGAGAGGGGCCTATAGCCGAGACAGGTATAAAGGGCAAGGGCTAATAGGATGCTCTAGTCCGAAAAACCCTATTCACCCTCGCCAAATCGATTGGCGACCAGCTCACATAGAGCATCTAGAGCCGCGTCGGCGCGGGGGCCTTCGGCAGAGATTGTAATCTCAGACCCGATGCCCGCGGCTAACATCATTAAATCCATGATGCTTTCACCATCAACTTCTTGGTCCTCGCGCCCGACCATCACCCGGCTATCAGCATATTCGCCCGCGAGCAGCGCGAATTTGGAAGAAGCGCGCGCATGTAGCCCACGTTTGTTGACAATTTCGATGGTACGCGACACGCGCTCAGTCATGTTAGCCACTCGCCAGCAAGGATGACGCCACAGCGATATATTTCCGAGCAGCATCTTGTGCAGCAAAAACGGCGCGCGGCAAGCTTTCGCGCCCGCGAACCTCAGCTAATTTAATCAGCATAGGGAGGTTAGCGCCAGCGATCACTTCATATTCGCCGCGATTCATAATCGAAATTGCGAGATTGGAGGGCGTGCCGCCAAACATGTCAGTGAGAATGATTACGCCTGATCCGTCATCGACTTTACGACAGGCGTCGAGGATGTCGTCGCGTCGCGTCTGCATATCGTCATCAGGACCAATGCAAATAGCCTGCATATTGGTCTGAGGTCCGACCACATGCTCGGCCGCGAGAATGAGCTCTCGCGCCAAAAAGCCGTGACTGACCACAACAACGCCGATCATACAGACCCTATCCTGCTTAACTGGCAAGGAGATGCGGAAGCGCCGCCCTAAACCATGTTCGGAAACTATAGAGGTGCGGTGGGGTTTGGCGAGACCATTCCCCTTCCGGCCAACATGTGTCTGCGCATATTTGGCATGCGCAATTTCATAGATCGCCGCGCCAAGCGCTGGCGCTCCATTTTAGTGCTGCGCTGCAGGCAACCGAACGACGATGCCATCCAGCTCCGGCGTCATCGAGATTTGGCACGACAATCGCGAAAGCGGTGTCACGCCTTCAGCAAAGTCCAGCATGCTTTCTTCCATGCTGCCGGGTTTGCCCGTCTTCTCGATCCAAGCGGCATCCACGAAAACATGGCAGGTTGCGCAGGCGCACGCGCCGCCGCAATCGGCATCAATCCCAGGAACTCGATTTTTGACAGCACCTTCCATAATGGTGGTGCCGACTGGCACTTCAATAACATGCTCGGTGCCGGAATGTTCGATATATGTGACTTTCGCCATGACGCTTTGTGTTCCCTTTGAGCTTCTGGTCGGAGTTGGCGTTTATGCGCTGGCCCCGATCTCTTTCATCGATACAGACATATCAGCCAAACGCGCCGGTGCAAGCTGTCCATGCCGTGCAATCACCTGCTTACCGACGATAAACTCAGGTGGTGCATTGATCGCATCCACGGCAAGCAAGCGATTATCCGCATCTAAATGAAAAACGGCAAAGCGCTTCTGCGACGGATCGCCGCGCACCACCGATTGGGTCGCACCAGTCGACAAGCCCGCAATCTGCAGCTTAATGTCATATTGATCCGACCAAAACCAAGGTGCCTCTTCAACGGGGCGTGGCAGACCCAAGATCGCGGCGGCCGCTAATTTGGCTTGCTCCAAGGCGTTATGAACGCTTTCAAGCCGCGCGCGACGGTGGCCATAATGCACCAAAGGCCGACTGGCGCAGTCGCCGATTGCGAAAATGGATGGATCGCTTGTCCGCGCATCCACATCGGTCTCGATGCCATCTTCAGCCTTAAGGCCTGCTTCCCGCGCTAATTCGGCATTCGGGATGATACCAATGCCAACCAGAACAAGGTCCGCCGGGATTGTGCGGCCATCTGCCAGCGCGACGCCCGCCACGCGGTCTGTGCCTTCAATCCCAGTCACCTTTACATCGGTCAGGATCGTAACCCCGGCGTCACGATGCAGTGTTTGGAAGAAATCTGAAATGACGGGCGGAGCGACGCGGGCCAGCACGCGCGGTGCCGCCTCTAAAATCGTAACCTCAAGCCCTGCCTTTCGGGCCACAGCGGCAACTTCAAGGCCAATATAGCCGCCACCAATCACCACCAGGCGCTTACCGGCTTGCATGTCTTGGCCAAGACCATCGGCATCAGCAATGCTGCGCAGATAATGGACGCCAGCAAGGTCTGCCCCCGGACAGGGCAGCGCGCGCACCCGCGACCCAGTCGCCAGGATCAATGCATCATAGGCAAAGGTCTGACCGTCGCGTATGGTGAGCGACTTAGCCTCGCGGTCCAGACCGGTGACTTCGGCGTCCAGATGCACCTCCACCTTGTCCTCGGCCCAAGCCTCCATCGGCTTTAGAACGACGCGGTCTAAACCCATCGCACCTGACAAATAAGCTTTAGATAAAGGCGGGCGCTGATAGGGCAGCAAGCCTTCATTGCCCAATAAGACCAATTGGCCATCATAGCCCCCAGCCCTTAG
>JAIXUU010000204.1 GCA_027483405.1 Planctomyces sp.
GGCAAGGAAGCCGTCAGCTTCCTCAAGCGAATTAAGGAATGTGTCGAGTCTCCACTCCGGTTGATGCTCGAAGTTTAACTTCCGCTTGAGTTCAACGCTGTCGTTAGACGACCGCGCCCAGACATTAGTGACAGGAAGGCAGCTCTTGAGAGTTGCCTTCCTTTTTTAATGCACGGACCATTCACAGAAATTCAACACATCGAGAAGAGACTTCTGGAATCACCAGCAGTCCGCTGATAAATTCACGAGGTCAAAGAACTGTCGTATTTCTCTGACGACTTCCAGAATTGACACCTTGACGATGATTGCGGAGTTCACGATGGCTAAACGTCCTGAAGTTCGAAGCCTTGCGGTGGTCGCTCATATTGGATTCCTGGGTCTATTGACCACGGCTATCTGGTCCAACCCTTTCATCTCCATTGGGAATGATGGAACTCCTGCGGCAACCGCAAAACCAGTCACCTACACAGAGGCTCAGAAGCAGGTGATCGCTCAGGTGAAGTCGAAAGGGGGCCAGGTACTGGCTCTCGCTCAGACGGATGCCCGGCTGGATGTCAGTTTTCACCTCTCAGATCAACCCGTCACCGATGAGCAGTTGGCATTACTCCCAGGCTTACCCGAAGTAGCGATTCTGAATCTCCGTGGAACCAAAATTACCGATGCCGGTCTCGTGCATGTCGGTAAGCTCAAAAACCTGGTGAAACTTCATCTGGAAAAGACGGCGATCACTGATGCCGGGCTGGCCCATCTGTCTGGACTCGAAAAGCTCGAATATCTGAATCTCTACGGGACAAAGGTGACAGGTGCCGGGGTGAAGGGGTTAGCAGAACTTCCGAAGTTACAAAGGCTCTATCTGTGGCAGACAGAAGTCTCCGATGCTGATCTTCAAGAGCTTCAAGTCAGCAGGCCTGAGCTGAAAATCATCAAGGATCTCAAGGCTCCACCAACCACTCCGGCCCCGGAAGAGCCTAAAAAATAGCTCACTGACTAACTGTTACGCCGACATAAGTCGATCACCTGCTAAAAGATTTACCCCGATCAATCATTGTTCTTGCGGATGATTTCGTGAACCTGTTGAACAATCACATCTCGGGTGCTGCTTCGGTTGTCTCAATGCTGAAGGAACCGAACCACATGACAGCTTCATTCAATGGGACGCGGAACTTTCCATTCGTCGTGGTGTAGCCGTTCTCAAGTCCATCGGGTCCTTTGGGGGTGTATTTGTGACCAAAGGGATTCCAGAAAAGAACCGTGTCCGTCACTTCGTCATATTCGAGGACACCATACGAATGGTTGTAGTAAATCCCTTTAACGAGTGTTTGCGAACCTTTGGGGCCACAACCACCCACAACCAGTCTTTTTTCGGCAAAGGCCCGTTTCAAATCTTCACGCAGTGCCGATAGGTCGGCGATACTGCGGCCTGACTCATCTTTGGCTTCTCGATATGGCTGGCAACTATGCTTGCGCACTTTGTGGCCAGTGAGGATTTCAAGAGGAACACTCGGTGTGCCACCGACACCAATCAGACTGAGTGGAGTGACGTGCCGGGTTCCTTTCTTGCTGGCGCGTTCCAGCATGACGGTACCGACAGCTTTTTCATAAGTGTTTGTCCAGCAACCCGTATTCCGAGATGTCGCACCGATAGCCACCTCTCCATCAGTGGGTGCTTCAATGGTCAATTGACGACCGCTACCCAACGTGACGAGGACCTTTCCATCGGGTTGTGGCTGCATCATCTTCATCAGGCGATCAGGATCGCAGTAAGCACAGGTTCCCATACTGACGAGCAGGAAGCAGTCCCCCAGACGTCCCTGGCTGATCGATTCGAGTTGGGGTGGGCCATCAGCAAAGAGATCGCGCTTTGTCGTTTCAATCTTCTTGAGGGCCGTCTCAAACATCGACTGATACTTGGGAGGCGCCGGTTGAGCAGCAGGCTTCATAACGACACCTCTGGCGATCTTGTCGAGTGAAAGGGGCGCAAGTTCTTTGTCGCCACGAACAGCTCTCCGCAGGGACGTGATCGCTGCAGCTTGAGCACCCCGGATGCTCGAATTGTGCAGCGCCAACTCGACTTCTTCTGTGGAGAGTTCCTGATTCTGGTTCAAATCCCACTCGCCAAAGTGTTGCTTGACTTCGCGAAAGAACGGGCTTTGATCAAGAAGCTTCTGTTCAGCATCAGTCAGTCGAGAAAGAGTTTTTTCAGCTTCTTTCGCTGGCAGTTCAGCCAGCAAAACTCCGCAAATCGCAATCGCACAGAACACCATCCCGATTTTTCGAAGCAGATGGACACCACACCGCCTGCTGGAAAACTGAACTTGAGTGCTCAGAAAAGAGACATCGAAAAATCTGCGACCAGGCATGCCTGAAACTTTCCATCGAGAAACTGCTAATGCCCTGGAGATTGTGGAATTCACAATCTCACCAGCGGCAGTTCACTGCAATCAGCATGCCTTGCGCCTGACCTCACGATTCTGCATCGGGCCTTGACGCATTGCCGGGAGCGAAGTCCGCCTGAACTCTGAACAGCAGCAGGTTTTCAAGCCGCCATTATTCCTCAGGCTGCTGGCCCAGGACATGTTGAATCACTGGGCGTTTTCCTGAGGCCTGCTGAACTTCACCCGGCATACGGATGGTCGCCACATAACTGGCAAACCGGACATTGAACGACGGGATGTCTTCTTGCAGCCGGGCCACGAGACTCCCGGCATCTTTCCGGGTTTGCAGCGTCTTCAAATAACCCAAAAGGACGGCTCGCGAATCGTCGCCATCATGCATCATAAAGTGAACCCAGGCCCACGCTTCCTGATAATCACTCCGCTGCATCTGCCCGACACTTTCAAGTCTTTCCAGACGAGCCATGTCCGGTTCCCAGCCACTGGCAATCGCATCGGAGAGCCGCGACGCATACTCCGGATTGATCTGTCCGGGTTTTCCAGCCAGTTCAAAGTATTCGGCAAGCCCCTCATCCAGCCACAGAGGTACATCTTTGAGCGTGGCATGCAGGATCCCATGCGTGTATTCATGCCGGAGATCTTCCTGCACACGCTCGCCCCAGAAGGTATAGACCGCCAGCTCTTTACTCGAACCCACAAAGTAAGCGCGTCGGGGTGGCAACTGCGGAAAAGAAGAACGCATGTAGTCGCGATAACGTTCTTCAGAGCCAAAGAGGTAAACGACCACCTGTTGCTTTTGTGGCGGAAGGTTCAACTCAGTCGCGATCTCATCTCTCAGGTTTTCGAGGTCAACCAGCAGTTCATGGTCTTTGGCCAGCTTGACATCGGACAGCACCTTCAACCCATCGTTCTTGATGGAGGTCTTTCGGGGCAGGCCCGTGTATTTCGGTTGAGTCTGGCAACCGGAACAGATAACCATGACCAGCATCAGGTAGCCGGCGAATAGTCGCGTGGGGGCTCTGCCGGCCAATCGGCGAAGATGAGCAGCACTCGCGCGCAATGGCTCTCGACTCACTAGTGAAGTGAGGATCAACATCTTCAGGATCTGCAGCGCCCTGCACTCCCACATCATGCGGCATGCCACTTTCGATAATTTTCGATACGGTCTCGACGCTGCTTAACAATCTCACTCATGAGCATCCGCCACGAGAGTGGAGGAAGCTTACACGCCACCCGTTTGAGCCAGCGGGCACAGGTGGATGTCCGCAGATTGGTCATCACGATTGTCGCGTCATGCAGTTCACGCAGCGAGGCGGCCATCTGCTTGAAAGACACTGATTCTCGCTGCTCAAACCGCGAAGGATCAGCCAGAGCAATCAACACGCGGCCATTCAACTTGATGACGAAAAACTGCTCCAGATCGGTGATTTCCGGCTTAAACCCATACAGAAACAGCTTGGCGAGTGTATCCAGCACTCGATGGGCCACCTGAACTTCATCAGATTGTGGCAGGAACGAGAGCCGCCCCTGATCACTGATCCAGTCCGCGATTGTCTTTTGCTTATTGTGATAAGCCCGGGCGAGATACTGCTCCGTCTCAGTCTCCACATAAAGCAGTGGCCCCGGTGTCGAGAACCCCCGCCTCATCAGAGCATAGGCATTTTCCCAGGATCGACGCGCCCAGGAATCATGAGCATCTCGAACCAGAGGACGTGCCACAAGTTCGGCCTGCATCACCGAACCAGAAACGGGAAGCTGAATGATCGCCGTTTTTTGCAAAGCCGCCCCTTCGGTCGATTGCACCAGATAAGGAGGTGAAAAGAGTTGAGCCGGCTTGCTGGTGAGATGCCTCAGTAACTGAGCATCCATGCCCGCGACGCAGCGGCCGGAGCGAGCGCCGACTTGAGCGATATGCAGGCGGCGATTTCCTCGTCGCCACTTGCGATCCGCCTTCTTCCATGCCTGGATGGAATAGCTTTGCGTCACCTGCTTCAGTTGCACAATCCAACTTTTAAGCTTTGGCTTCGAAATCTGCAGGCTATGGGGCAGCGACAACTCACTCAGCTTTTTACGCTGTGCAGGAATCAAAAAATCGACCGGATCACCGACAGCCGCAGGATCAGAGGGCTCAGCTTCGGAAATCTCTCCAGCGCCAGCTGCTTGAGGATTCGACAGTTCCGTCAGATAAGCCGCGAGAAATCGCAGCTGGTCAGTACTGGAAAGATGCCGATGCAAAGAGTGCCTCAGCATCGCCAGATTGAGCATGATCTGCTGGGAAGAAACCTTCAGCCACTTCTGGCGGATGTCACTTAAATCGACCCACCACATGCGCATCGGGCCATGACTTTGAACGGGAGCAATCAGCAGATTTTCTGCCTGCAGATCGCGATGCACAAACCTATTCTTGTGAAGTCGCGCGACCATGCGAGCCACTGTCACACACAGATGCTGCCGACCTCGAATGCCGAGTTTGTCGAACTGCATGACATCGCTGAAACGCAACATCAGATTGGCCAGCGACATGGTGGGCTCAATCGCTTCCAAGACCAGAAAGCTGCTCTGCGGATTATCGAGAAATGGTAAATTCAGCTCAGTGGTTGTCGAATTTTCTGCTTCTGTCTCGACTGGTCGGGAACGAGACGCCACTGGCTCACCGATCCCCAGTGGTAAGGGAACCGGGAGATTGGCCGCCTGCATCGCCCGGAGGACAGAAAGCTCACGCGCCGCTTTAGTTCCTGAAAGCCAGGTTCGCAGTTTCGACTTGCGATCATTCGTCAGGTACTGCTTGATGTACACCGCACGGTCGTTCAAAGTCACTCGATAGACAACTCGATGCGGCCCGCTTTTGGCAATTTTCGCAGTGCCATTCAAGATCCACTCGCGGAGTGGCAATGTCCCCTCTTGGAGCTGACTGATCAGCTGAGATGTTGCCGACCATTTCATGGGCACCCCAGAGTTGGTTGGCAACTGCAGCTTTTCGAATGGTTCAGAGGCTGAATTCTGCATCAGTGTGACAGTCACGAAGAAAGACTCCGCCATCGCCAGAAAATCGTTTGATCAATCGGATCGGGCCCATTTCCGGTCGTGAGCAGAATCTGTGGTGGAGAGAACAGGCCTGACCAGCAGCAGGGAACTTCCAACTAGAGCCCGGGGGTTGCCGAGAGCATGTTGGCACTCGAATTGACGGGTTTCCCGGTCATTCCCTGGGAGACATTCGAGAACGCATGATCCACAAAATCACCCGCTTCGTTTCGCAGTGATTTTTCAATAACTTTCTTATGACCTGCCCCCATCATCGAACGGGTCAGATGCGGATGTTTGAGCCATTCACTCCGGCCCCAGGCACGCACATCGGCAACAGTATCTTTCAGGCTGGGAGCACTTCGCTGCACAATCAGCAGGCGATCTTCCGTCCAGACCAGATGAAAGTTAAACGCACCCCACATGGCAGACGCACCTAAAGTGCCGCCAAAGAGGATCAGAATCAGACCACGTAACATGATGCCCCCTGCACTGTTCAATCACTCCATTGATCCAGAGGTCAACCAAGTCTTCAAAGAAGTTGGCCACCCCAAGTGCTTGCATCGGAGTGTTACAGAGATCTGCATTCATCTCAAGATGGCTTTAACAGCAAATAGGCAGGATGGGAGATCTGGCTGAATTGTTTCCGTCGGAAGGCACAGCGTTTCAAGTGAAAGTTGCGTCGCCGGTTCAGGATCGACGATTCGCACTTCGACAATCACCGGGAAGGATCAATATCAGTGATGAACGGATATAGGGATTGGTCTCTTCGAGACGAGCGATGCTTCCAACAGAATTTTTCTAAGTGTTACCACCCTGGCCTCTAGCGTATGATCTCACAAAACCAGTGGCCAAAGTTTTAGAAGAGAGGTTCCATGTCGGTAGCAGAGGTCGAAGAGGCTTATCGTGCCGTACGCCGTGAAGTGGGCAAAGTGGTGGTGGGTCAGGAGGAACTGATCGAGGCGGTCTTCGTAGCGCTCCTGGCGGAAGGCCACGTTTTGATTGAAGGGCCACCCGGCCTGGGAAAGACGCTTCTCGCGACGACAATCAGCCGGGTTTTAAAATGTAGGTATTCGAGAATTCAGTTCACTCCCGATCTGATGCCATCAGATGTGACTGGGCATTCGGTCTACAACCTGCAGGAAAGGCGGTTTCACTTCAGCGAAGGGCCGGTCTTCGCCAATCTGCTCCTGGCCGATGAAATCAATCGGGCTCCCGCGAAGACACAGGCGTCGTTGCTCGAAGCCATGCAGGAATGTCAGGTCACTGTCGATGGCCAAACGATGCTTTTACCAAGGCCGTTTATCACGCTGGCAACTCAAAACCCCATTGAACAGGAAGGAACTTACCCGCTTCCCGAAGCTCAGTTGGATCGTTTTCTCTTCAAAATGCTGGTGACCTACCCCACATTCGCACAGGAAGCCGGCATTCTCAATGCCTACAACGAAGGACGTGACCCTCGGCGTATCCATACGTCGGATGTCCAAAGTGTCCTCGACGATGAAAGTATTCTCCGTCTGCAAGCCTCCGTGCGGGATATTGTCGTCGAGCCTTCAATCATTGATTACATCGTACGGATCGTCACAGCCACACGCGAACATCCTGCCATCGAGATTGGTGCCAGCCCGCGTTCCAGTGTCGGGTTGCTGGTCGCTTCCCGGGCCTTAGCGGCCTGCCTGGGAAGAACCTTCGTTGTGCCCGATGATATTAAACAGCTCGTGCCTTGGATTCTCAGGCATCGCATTCGCCTGGAACCCGAAGCGGAAATTGAAGGCTCCACAATTGAGGTCGTCCTGGGGGATCTTCTCGAAACCACCGAGGCACCGAAGGCATGACACCCCGGCTTCAATTGCTATTGAGTATTCTCGCAGCCGGGCTGATTTACATCCCTGCCTGCTTCAATTCTGCCTGGGCTGCTGCGGGGACAGGAGCCACCGTTATTGTCATTCTACTGGCCATCATCGATTGGCTTCGCAGCCCGGCACTTTCCCAGATGGATGTCGATCGAAAAGTAGGGCGCGTACTCAGCGTCGGAGCTCGTAACCCGATCACAATTGAGTATCGCTGGAGAGGAAGATCCAGCTGGCAGGCCGAGTTGCATGATGAACCTCCTCATCCGGGAACGTTTGATGGCGTACCGGCTGTTGTGCCTCTGGTACCTGGTCGTTGGCTGAAGCTGGTCTATCACTTCACACCCGCCCGGCGTGGAAATGTCACGTTTCAATCGATTCACTGGCGGGCACGATCCCCCTGGGGATTCTGGCAATTGCACTGGTTGATCCCTTTACCGATGACCACCAAGGTTTATCCAGACGTGCAGGCCATTCGGGGAGTCGAATTGCTCGCCCGGCAGAACCGCCTCGCCGAAAGTGGAGTCCGCATGACCCGGTTGCATGGCAAAGGCTCGGCCTTTGACCGGCTCCGCGAATATCGCCGTGAAGATGAATTTCGTTCGATTGACTGGAAGGCCTCGGCACGGCAGGAGTCGTTAATTGCCCGCGAATATACGATCGAGAAAAATCAGACGATCGTGTTAGTCCTCGACAGCGGACGATCAATGTGCCATGCCGAAGGAGTCGCCACTCATTTTGATCGTGCGCTGAACTCGGCCTTGCTGTTAGCTTATACGGCTCTGAGGCAAGGGGATCATGTCGGGCTGCTGGCCTGTTCATCGAAAGTACAGGCATCGATCCCGCCCGTCCGTGGGCTGCGAAGCATCGACACGCTCATTCGTAACATTTACGATATCGAGCCCGAATACACATCGACAGATTATCAACTCATGGTCGATGAATTGCGTCGTCGGTATCGCAAGCGGGCCTTGGTTGTGGTGCTTACCTATGCCCTGGATGATGTCCATCTGGAGCAGATGGCCCGGCAGTTTCGCCGCTTGCGTTCGCCTCATCTGGTGATCTGCGCTTTTCTATCGCCTGAGAGTCTGGTGAAACAGGCTGAAAGTGTGCCGCAAACAGATCAGCAGGCCTTTGAAATTGCCGCCGCTGCCGATCTTCTACAGGGACACCGCAAAACACTGCGCGACCTGACTGCGATGGGTTTGTTCGCCATCGAAGCGACGCCTGAGACATTGACCAGCCAGCTCATTTCCCGCTATCTGGAAGTCAAAGCCAGATCTTTGATTTAAGGCGTGGATTCTTCCCATCGATCCTAGAATTCGAAAACAGAGCAGATCAAGAAATTAACTGGCTTGGAAGAGGATGCGATATGGCCAAAGGTCGGGAATCGAAGCAAGCCCTCATCGACAGAACCGGGCGGATTCTGGCTCAGCTGGAGCGGACTTACCCGGATGTTGAATGTGCTCTCGAACATACCTCGCCGTATGAACTGCTGGCAGCCACAATTCTCAGTGCGCAGTGTACCGATGAGCGAGTGAATATGGTCACGCCTGGGTTATTCAAGGCGTATCCAACGCCCGCTCATCTGGCCAAAGCCCGGCAGGAAGATGTCGAAGCGCTTGTGAAATCAACGGGCTTCTTCCGCAATAAGGCGGCTAATCTGATTGGTATGGCCCAGGCCGTCGTGGAAAAGCATCACGGAGAGATTCCACAAACACTCGAAGAGTTGGTCGCACTGCCGGGAGTGGGACGAAAAACCGCCAATGTTCTCCTGGGGACATTTCACGGCGTACCGAGTGGCGTGGTGGTCGATACTCATGTGCAGCGCATCAGTCGTTTATTAGGGCTGGCGAAAGGCAATAATGCCGAAACGATTGAACGCGAACTGATGGCCATTGTTCCACAGCACGAGTGGATCATGCTCTCCCACCGCCTGATTCATCATGGTCGACAGATCTGCATCGCCAGGCGGCCGCAATGCACACGTTGCCCTTTACTGGCAGACTGTCGTCGTGTGGGCTTGCCTGAGCTGGAAATGCCGACTTATGGGCTCGACGATCCTGCAGAACCTCAGGAAACTCGTCCCTCAAAGAAGCCATCCCGAGGCAAGAAGACAATGACCAAAGGCACACCATTGAAAGGCACTCGCAAGGCGACCACGACCACCACACCTTTGGTTGCAAAGAGCAAGAAAAATATCGCAAAAACCCAGAATCGTAACGGGCACTGACCTCACCTGTTGCACGCGGGCCGCTGGCTAACTAATCTCGCCATGACCAATTCTCAGAGAGGAAACCTCCCGGAAGGCCCAGAGATGACCTTCGAGAAGTCTCTTCGTGCCAACCAGGACAACAGGGAACAGGCGACCGATGATTCTCACCGGGAATGAAATTCGTTCGCAACTGGGTCGCAATCTCGTCATCAATCCGTTCGAAGAGCGTCTGCTCAACCCGAACAGCTACAATTTGAGATTGCATGATGAGTTACTGGTCTACGAGGAAATCGTCCTCGATATGCAACGGCCCAATCGCTACCGCCGGCATGTCATTCCTCCCGAAGGACTCGTGCTTCAACCGGGACAACTCTACCTGGGGCGGACCATCGAATACACGGAGACGCATAACTTCGTGCCCATGCTCGAAGGCCGGTCTTCGGTCGGACGACTGGGATTGTTTGTCCATGTGACGGCAGGCTTTGGCGATGTGGGATTCTGCGGTTACTGGACGCTTGAAATGTTCGCGATCCATCCCATACGGATTTATGCCGGTGTCCCGATCTGCCAGATTTTCTACCATCAACTGGAGGGAGACATCACGGAGTACGCCAGCAATAAGTACCAGAGAAATCACGACATCCAGCCGAGCCTGTTGTTTAAGGAGTTTCGGGAACCCGAGCCTGATCAACAGTTAAGGCTGGCCTTTGGTCAGGAATGCTCGACCCGCGAAGATTCGGACTGTGCGACTCCTGCCGATCGAAAATAATCCATCAGCCGATCGTTGAAACTGGCGCTGGATCGAAAAAGTCGCTCCTACTGGTCGCTCAGCGATTTAACGAGTTCGGTTTGGTCGTGGTTTGAGTGCCATTCTGCGGAAGTCTCGGTAGAATCCTGAAAGAAGGTGTTCTGGCAGCAGTTTTCGGAACAATGGGGGCCAATGATTCCCCAAGTTTTTCCGAGATGATGCCGCCAGAAGACCAGTCCTGCCAGAATTCGGCAATCGATCCGAGGAAGCCTGAACGTGAAGTTTGAAACCCGCTGTGTTCATACCGGCGTCGACAAAGATGCCACCTACTTAAGTGCCACAACACCGATCTATCCCACATCCACCTTTCGCTGGGACAATCTCGATTCTCATCGAGGTTTTGACTACACCCGCAGCGGCAATCCTACGCGGAAAGCACTCGAAGAAAATCTGGCGGCTCTCGAAGGAGGCATTGATTGCCGGGCCACCTGCACAGGTATGTCGGCGATTGTGGCCGCCCTGCAATTGGTTTCCCCTGGCGATCATGTGATTACCGGGCACGATATCTATGGTGGGACTTATCGACTCTTCGACAAAGTGCTGCGAGACCAAGGAATCGACTTTTCGTTTGTCGATATGGGGCAACCGGCTCAGGTCGAGGCGGCTATCAAGAGCAATACGAAAGCGATCTGGATCGAAACACCTTCGAACCCCCTGCTGAATATCGTGGATCTGAATGCCATTGTAGCGATTGCCAAAAAGCATCAGCTGATCACGATGGCCGACAACACATTTCTGTCACCCTACTTTCAGCGCCCACTGGATCATGGTGTGGATGTGGTCATGCACTCGACCACGAAGTACCTCAATGGCCATAGTGATGTCGTGGGTGGTGCCGTCATCTGTAAGCATCAGCAGCATGCCGAACGAATCAGTTATATCGTGAATGCCATGGGCCTGGCTTGTTCACCATTTGATGCTTGGCTGGTTTTACGCGGGGTGAAGACCTTGGGCCCGCGCATGGAAGCTCATCAGCGTGGTGCGGATGCCGTGGCTCGCTTTCTGAATGAGCATCCCGGCGTCGAGAAGGTTTACTATCCCGGTTTACCAACGCATCCTGGTCATGACCTGGCCAAGAAGCAGCAATTTGGTTTTGGGGCGATGGTCAGCTTTGAACTCAAAGGCGGGCGCCCTGCCGTCGAGAAGTTCCTCTCCAAGCTGAAGATCTTCCAACTCGCAGAATCGTTAGGTGGCGTTGAATCACTGATCGATTACCCGGATACAATGACTCACTCGTCGATGTCCAAAGAAGACCGACGGACGGCAGGCATCACCGAGAACACATTGCGTCTATCGGTTGGTATTGAGCATCCCGATGATCTCATCACCGATCTGGCTGCTGGTCTTTCAGCAGTCAGTCAGTAATCAACCGTTAAAGGGGTGACTGGTGCTGCGGTCAACTGGGCGCGTTGCCAGATTCAAAGTATTTGCTGTGGTTCACATAAGTTGTCGATCAGCAGGAACAGGCCATGGAATTGCGTCGTAATCCGACACGTGCCGTCCGAGTGGGCAGTTGTACGATTGGTGGTGGCCACCCGATTGCCGTCCAGAGCATGACAGCAACGCACACACAGGATATCGACGCCACAGTGGCGCAGGTGCTCGACCTGGAAAAAGCAGGTGCGGATGTCATTCGGATCGCCGTCGACAGCCCGAAAGATGCGGCTGCCTTAAAGGAGATTCGCAGTCAGGTCAAAGCGAATCTTTCGGTCGATCTGCAGGAGAATTATCGACTGGCGGAACAGGTGGCTCCATACGTTGATAAGATCCGCTACAACCCGGGACATTTGTATCATCACGAGCGATCCAAGCCCTGG
This sequence comes from Planctomyces sp., assembly GCA_027483405.1. GTDB lineage: Bacteria > Planctomycetota > Planctomycetia > Planctomycetales > Planctomycetaceae > Planctopirus. The sequence continues at coordinate 12,105 of JAIXUU010000204.1, forward strand.
CAGGAGAAGGTGGCTTACATTGCCCAGGTGGCGAAAGATCACGACTGCGCCCTGCGAGTGGGTGTCAATTGTGGCTCAGTCGATCCCGCCAAAAAGGTCGATGATTACGGCGGCGACGAAAACGGGCCACTTCTGGCCAGTGCCTTCGAGCACTGCGAGTATCTCGATTCGATTGGCTTTACACGGTACGTGGTTTCGATCAAAGATTCCGATCCGAAGAATGTCATCGAAGTCAACAAGCGATTTGCTTTACAGCGGTCCGATATTCCTCTCCATCTGGGAGTAACCGAGGCCGGTCTGCCACCAGATGGGATTATCAAGACGCGAATTGCCTTTGAGCAGTTAATCAGCCAGGGGATCGGCGACACGATTCGCGTTTCACTGACAGTGCCGAACAATCGAAAGCACGAAGAGATCGAAGCGGGCCGCAAAATTCTGGCCGATATTGCGGCAGGGCGTGTGCGTTCATTCGTCGATTTTGGCCTCGATACGCTGAACATTATCAGTTGTCCCAGTTGTTCCCGCGTCGAGAATGAAGCGTTCATTGATCTGGCTCAACAGGTCAAGGAAATGACGGCCTACGCCAAAGATCATAAAATCACGATTGCGGTGATGGGTTGCCGGGTCAACGGGCCGGGTGAAACCGATGATGCAGATCTGGGCCTGTGGTGCGGCCCAAATCATGTGAATCTCAAGAAGGGCCCCGTTGAATTGGGACACTTCAAGTACGATGAAATTCTGCCCAGGCTAAAGCAGGAACTCGATCTGGTCATCGCCGAAAAAGGCGGGCCCGCGACAACATCCGCCTGATGGCCAGGTTATCCTCCACGAACTGTGCCGCCGTGTCATGACTTACCAAAAGCCCTTTACGTCGAGTTGACTGCAACGAGCGAAAAACTTCAACTCGATTTCTGATCCAGTTGAACGAACACGATCCCTATGGCAATACAGACGCCGGCAATTCCCATGGCTGGGGTCATTTGATCACCTCTCAGCATTGAGGCGAGTGCGATTCCCATGAGCGGGGTAAGAAAGCTGAAGATTGCAATCTGCGATGCAGAGTGCCATTTGAGCAGCCATGTCTGTAATCCAAAACAGAGCCCTCCTACTAAAAAACCCTGGTAGACCAAAGCCAACCAGCCTGAAGTCGAGATTTTGTGCCATTCGACATGCTCTGTGCTGAAGCTGAGCAGGGCAAACAGCACAACGGCGACCACATCGTGCCAGAAGATAAGTTGCGTTGAACCAATCACTTTGAGTGCCTGTTTCGAGTAGAGCAATTTTGCCGCAAACAGGAAGGCACTGAAGAGAGTCACCAGATCGCCAGCCAGTGTCGGCAGATCCTTTTGTTTTGGTTCGCTGGTTTCGATTGAAAGGATCAAACCCGTGACTCCAGCCATCGCGAGCCAGAAGCCACCCCAGGCATAGTAGCCCAGGCGGTACTGGCGAGTGACAAAATGATCGCAGACCACCACAAAAAAAACGTAGCTGTTAATCAGCAGCGATGAGTGGCTCGAACTCGACCAGGCGACGCCGAGAGTAAACGTCCAGATCTGCAGGGCCAGCAACGTTCCCGCGATGAGCACCGGTCGATATTGTCCGCTTTTGAGTACCAGTGGAGCTCTTTCGAGTACGCACCATCCCAGCATAAAGATCGTGGCCAATAAAAAACGAATGCCCGAAACTGCGACAGGAGGGAGCACATCTGTCGAAAAACTGGTCGCTACTGGATTTCCCGCCCACAGAAAAACTGTCAGCATTGTCAGCGAAAAGGTAGTGGCAGTCAGTGGTTGAGATCGCGTCAACGCGGGAAACTCCTGGATCTGGCTACGCCTTGGGACTTGTAGCAAAAAAGCATCAATGGTGGGGAGGAAACCTGAGAATCCGTTGTTTGGGCGAAGTATTTTTCCAGTGGATCACTCGGCACTGAAATCGATGAGCTAGGTTTTAGCTTGATCGTATGGACCCGTCGACTGGCATGCGAAAACTCACATGACTGTTCTGAGAAATTCATTCCATTTTTATGACCCCGCTTTGTAAACTATTGGTCACTGAACGTGATTCCCATCATTCAATGAAAGCAAACGGTTCATGCTCCGATTGAACCGCTCACTGGCTTCGCTCCAGCAAACATGTCCGCAAGTGCCATGTCAGAGCACATCTGTCAAAAAAATCACCCGGGATTTTGAATCGTCTAACACAAGGGTCGTTATGCCTCGTCAATTCTTCTTCAGTCTCAGTCTTCTCTGCGGAATGGGAGCCATCGTTGCCGATGCGCAGACTCCCACGCCAACTCGCGTCCCCGCAGCCACGACAGCCAAGCCAGCCGCTGCCGATCAGGTGGCTCCCGAGAATCCTGAACTTGCTGCCATTCGCAAGACATCGGAAGCCTTCGTTGAAGCCTTCAACAAGGCCGACGCCAAAGGGATTGCACAACTTTGGGCCAAAGACGGCGAATATGTCGATGAGAGCGGACAGGTGACGGTCGGGCGATTAAAGATCGAAGAGCTGTATAAGACCTTCCTGGCCTCACATCCCAAGATGCAGATCAAGGTGCAGATCGATTCCTTGCGACTGCTCAGCGACCAGACGGCCATTGAAGATGGTCGCAGCATGCTTTCCCCATCGATTCCAGGGGCGCCAGCCTTTTCTCGCTACACCGCAATCCACGTCAAAGAAGGTGGCTCGTGGAAAATGGCCAGCGTGCGGGATCTTCCCACCGCCAATCCCGCCGCCCGACGTCAACTGGCCGATCTGGACTGGCTGGTCGGCAAGTGGGTGGCCGAAGAACATGGTTCGGTCAGTGAATCGGTCTTCGAGTGGGCAGCCGGTCGCAGCTTCCTGAAGCGAACCTACACTGTGACCCATCCCGATCGTTCGGTCACTTCAGGGATTCAGATTATTGGCTACAGCCCACTTACTGAGCAGATTCAAAGTTGGAATTTTGGCTCTGATGGATCCGTCTCAATCGGTATCTGGACATCTCAGCCCAATGGCTGGGCAGCGGCAGTTCGAGGGCTGACTGTGGAAGGCACACCAACGTTTGCCGTCAATCTCTTAACCCGCATCGATGATCAGGCCCAAAGCTGGAAATCGATTGAACGCCGCATTGGCGACGTCCCCCTGCCCGATACGCCCGAGATCATTCTCAAGCGTCAACCTACTCCAGGCAAATAGACATTCGAGTGACTTTTGAACCAGATCTGAATAGTACTGATAGCTTATCTCCAGGCAAAACGCCTGATTCAAGGAACTTAACATGATTCGATACAGTTGGGTTTGTCTCGTCGCAGCCTTAGTCGGCGCGACGGTTGCGGATGAATGCCACGCTCGTGGCTTTGGTGGCGGTGGTGGTGGTGGATTCCGCGGCGGCGGAGGGTTTGGCGGCGGTGGTGGCGGCGGCTTTGACCGTGGCGGTGGTGGTGGCAGTTTTGGCGGCGGTGGATTTGACCGCGGCGGTGGAAGTTTTGGTGGTGGGGGCGGTAGTTTCGGCGGCGGCGGTGGCTTTGATCGGAGCGGATCAGGTGGCGGAGGAAGCTTCGGCGGAAGTGGTGGCTTTGACCGTGGAGGAATGGGCGGCCAGAACTTCGGCGGTAGTGGAGGTGATCGTAGCAACATAGGCGGACAGGGATTTGGCAGCGGCAGTTTTGATCGCGGAAACGTGGGTGGCCAAGGTCTCGGCGGTGGAAGTTTCGATCGTGGAAACTTTGGCGGCGATTCCTTCAACCGGGGCGATCTGGGAGGCTACGGCAGCGCTCCTTCCCGGAGTTCTTTGAACAGTTTTCTCGGACTCCCTTCCGATGAAGGGATGCATGGACTCAGTTCCTCTGGTGGTTTCGGCAGCAATGCCGACGTCAATCATGCGTCGTATGAAGGGCCACGTGGTACCACTGCCAGTGGCACCACAGTCACTGGGCCGGGCGGTAACACTTACGGCCGTGGAGCTGTTGAAGGCCCCAATGGTGGAGTTGCCGCTGGCCGTGGTGTTGAAGGTGCCAATGGAGGTGCAGCAGCCCAGGGAATTGCAGTGGGCCCCAATGGTGGCGTGGCTGCAGGTGGAGCGGTACGAGGGCCGGGAGGTACTGAAGCAGCTCGCGGAGTTGCCGTAGGGCCCAACGGCACCGTAGCGGCTGGCGATGCCGTTCGCGGGCCCAATGGAACAGTGGCTGGTCGCGGGGTTGTTGCTGGGCCCGATGGTGTCGCCGCTGGGCGCTTTGTTTCAGGCTACACACCCATGTCGCCCACTGGACGGTATACCACCGCCTATGGATGCCGTAATAATTTCAATAACTACAACTATTACGGCTCTGGCTGGTACGGCGCTCATCCTGGAGCCTGGGCAGCCGCAGGTTGGGCTGCTGGTGCCGCCTGGAGTACTGCCACCTGGGGCTTGGCAGCTCCTTATTGCGGGTTCTACGATGTTCCACCCGTCTACTACGATTACGGCAACAACGTTGTCTACCAGGGTGGGCAGGTCTATGTGAATAATCAGGACATGGGAACCTCGGCGGATTACTACAATCAGGCCACGAACCTGGCAAATACAGGGAATCAACTCCCAGTCACAAATCAGGGCGATTGGCTTCCTCTGGGTGTCTTTTTGCTCTCGATGAGTGGGCAGACCAATTCAACAACTTCAGTTCAGTTGGCTGTGAACAAAGCCGGCATTATCCGCGGCAACTGGGCTGATTCCAGCACGAACAAAACGCTCCCTATTTCTGGTGCTGTCGATATGCAGACCCAAAAGGTGGCGTTTACCGTGGGTTCGGATACCAGCACGGTGTACGAAACCGGGCTTTACAACCTGACCAAAGACGAAGCACCGGCTCTGGTTCATCTTGGCAAAGACAAGACCGAACAGTGCCTTCTGGTTCGGCTGAAGAAACCTCAGGGGGATGCCGGTGGCAATCCCAATGCGACAAGTGACGCGAGTTCCAATGGTGTGCAGATCTCGCCCGGAAACTCGAATCCATAACCAAGAGAGTTCAATCCGCTGACAGGTTGTCTTCAGAAGTGTGTAGCATGCCATGCTTGCAGCTCTGGGCAAGCATGTTTTTGCAACTAACGCAGATCTGTCGTTTCCCACGAAACTTGTCAGCTCTTCCTGACAAAAACCTGTCATAGAAAACATCAAGGCCGTCGTGAGCCCCCCTGGCTGACGACGGCCTTGCGATTTCCGATCATTGGCCCGAAGCCGCTGATCGTCCCTCTTTCCCATGGCACTCGAATTGTCCGAAGACGTTGCTGAGCCGTTGGTCTCAGCGATTCGTGGCCTGTCTCTACCGTTCGTGTTGCAAGCCGTCCCCACAGCCCGCAGCGAAAGAATTACTTAAGCAGAACCCGTGCCAAAACTTGATTCGTTGCAAAGCTGACAACAAAAACACCCCAGACTACCCGCCTTGACATATCTTGTTGAAAAACTTGCAACGTTTGCCGAATTGTCGTGTATTTTTTTCAAAATCTCGGCCGGCTTCGAAATCCGCAGCGAGAGATCAGAATGAGAAATCCCGGCTGGTTGATCTTCTCAACCCTGAAAATCTGGGGAGAAATCCAACTGAACATTCCCTTTGCTCCATTGGTTCTCATCGAACATCGATTTTCCAGCGACCGAGATGGCCAATGACTTGTGAAAGATCGATGCCGACCCGTGGAACTCACGAAGAATCTTGTCGTTTTGACAATCTCTCGCCCGAATTTCTGAAAACAACTGTCATTTCAGAATTCAAGATCTGATTTTCAGCTCGATCGAGCTTCCATCAGGAGCGTCGTGGACGACCGGGCAGATGAAATTCGATCCCCGAGATTCGGCCCAGCCTGAACAAGAAAATCGCCCAGTTTGACTTTAGCTGTTCGCCATCCGTGGCTATACTCCCTTCCGACGGAGTGATGATCTTCAAGTTTAACGGATGTTTCCTGCCAGTTCAGTGAACTCTTGAGACAACGAGACGACTCCGCATCTGGCGAACTCCGCCACTGCCTGATGGTGTAATGGTAGCACGAGTGACTCTGGATCACTTGGTTGAGGTTCGAATCCTCATCGGGCAATTTCTCTGTGTTATCGATCGCTGGTTTCTCAGCTGGCGATTCGCTGGTTGCATTGACGTATGCAGTCTGCACCAGTTGCCACACGCTTTCGGCCATGTGTTGATGCCCCGCCTGCGAAAGGTGGATGCTATCCAGTGTGGCCCCCTGATCTGCGAGCAGCGATAGGAATATTCTCCGTGGAATCAAATGGACACGGTACTTGTGTGCCAGACTTCGCTGAATGCGTCCAAATTCATGATAGAACGGCGGCAAAGGCAATTCGAACATCACGATCTGCCGCCCGGGTGCACTCAGCCGGTTGAGCAGCGCATCCAGATCTGTTGCGAATTGCTGTGAACTGGTGGAGCCGAGGATATCGTTGCCCCCGATCTCGACCATTACCACGGGAGCCTGAATCTCCAGGTTCTGGATCCGTTTGAGTGCCGACCCCGCTGTCTCACCGACATGCGAGAGATCCTGCACCTGCAGTTGATGTTTTCTGGCAATGATCGTCGGCCACGTCTCGGATCGATCTTCACCACCCATCCCCGCAGTGACGGAATCTCCAATCACCGCCAGGTCGCGATTTGCCACAGGCTCAAGTGTCGGAATCAACAGATACGGCAACTCTCCGATCGCAACAGCCAACCATAAGACGGCTGCAATTATCGCAGCGACTCTCTGCCGGGATGAGTCAGCGCGCATAAATAAATACAGCCAGACCAGTGTGGCCATCCCTGCCGTCACCAGGAGCCAGAAGGGGATTGCAATCGATGAAGCGGCGATTAGAGTCAGTCCCAGCACAAACGCCAGCCCCCACCATCGCTTCCAGGCTTTGTGAGAAGCCTGTGCAAGCGCGAAGCTGGCAAGCAACAAGGCCATCCCAGAAAAGAAGGCCTGCCCGCTCACCACATGGTACACCAGCCCGTTCATGATGCACGCCTCCCGCTATCTCTCATCAGCCCGTCAATCGTACTTCGATTCATCGCTGAATATCGACGACGTATGCATTCTGGCGTTGACGTGATCCTGATTCCATGGGCAGCGCACATCCGGCTGACTTTCCGAATTTTGCCAGGGCAACCGCCGCCTTACCGAACTTGGCATGTTTCACACAATCGCTTCCTGTGACCTTCGCCACCCAGACCTTCAAAGCCACAACTGGGCCATCCTGCTCCGCAAACTTGTTTCGGTTGCAGCATGGAAAACGGACGATCCATGCAAATATTTCCGGGTATTATGTTTCCAAGCCGGCGAGATTAGGAGGGCTGACAGTACGGGAATGGATTTCACAGAAATCGTTCGCTGAACAGTTCGAGTTTGGGATTCAGAAAATCAAACAATTTGGTTGAACACAATACTTACCGGCTTATGTGCAATAGGGGAAGCAAATCGTGATTGAAGAACTTATAAACGAGTACCTGTCGAACGCGGAGATAGCAGCAACCGTTGATTACTCCGACAAAAAGTCCGTACAAAAGTTCAACGTATCATCTGATCGGATGCGTGCAATCGCTGTTGAGGTTGTAAACCTTGGAAAGGATGCCCTTGTGCAGTTTGCGTCACTGCTGGACAAAGAGCCTGCAGCTGGGTGGGCGGCAACACACCTTGTCGAAAAAGCCAATCTCGACGGTGAAACACTCTCTCGATGTTTTGCCCGAGTAGAACAAGCAAAGGCAGAAGAAGAGGCTAAGGGCAATTTAGCAGATGCGATGATTACAGAGACGTGGCTCAAAGAATGGCGAGCGAAAAAGGCGACAACCGACAATTAAAGGTTTCTCCCAAGGTGGCGCCGGTTGAAATTCTGATTTCTACTAGGGTGGTTAAGCAACAGGAGAGCACTGGCTGGATTGTAGTTCTGAAAGAACCGGATCTACCATGATCAGGAACCCGCATCGGGATTCTTCCGGCAACCAAACCTCCCTTGCCTCCAGCACACAGGTAGCTCGCCGACGGCCAACCTGTGCCACCCCGCGGGGGTTCATTAAAGAGCTTTCTGGCAACAAGCTAAATTCAGATACGGCATGCAAGCCAGAAAGGCAGGCGGGAGCCTGCCCTACTTGTTGACCTAACCACCATTCAAAATCTCCATCAAATGGCGTGCTGCATCGTAGGGTTCATTGGCTGAGCAGATGGCGCTGGAGACGGCGAGGCGGGTGGCACCGGCGGCGACTACATCGGCAGCATTTTCAGTGGTGATCCCGCCAATGGCATACGCCGGGAGATCGATCTCCCGGGCCACTTCTCGAACGTATTCCAGCCCCGCATACTCGGCAAATTCTTTGGTCTTTGTGGGAAACGTTGGGCCCACGCCGATATAGCTCGCCCCTTCGATCACTGCTGCTTCTGCCTGCTGGAGAGAATGTGTCGAAACACCGACCAGGGGCCGGGGCCCCGCGATCTGACGCACCTGGGCGATGGTCAGTTCGTCCTGCCCGACGTGGATACCATCGGCTTGAGTCAGAGCTGCCAGATCCGGTCGATCATTCATCACCACGAGGGCACCGTATTCATGCGCTAAATCAGCGACGAGCCGGGCATGATCGAGCAGGCGGCGATCCGACATCGATTTCTCGCGGATCTGCACAATCCCCACACCAGCTCGCAATGCTTCCCGCAAGGTTTGTCCCACCGGGCGATGGCACAGTTTTTCTGTCAGCAATAAATAGAGCACCCGTCCTTCGAGTGTTTTCTGTGAGAACTGATCAATGCGTATGGCCTTTTCGAGCGTGTAAGACTGATAGCGAATCGCTTCGATCCGCGAAGCAAAGTAGCCATTGATGATCTTGCCGTATTCTTCGAGCGATCGCAGCGATTCCTGCAAACGTTTGAATGCCGCCGCAATCACATCATTGGCAGTACCCCGCATGGTTTCGGACATGGTCGTGATCTGCGTCCCCACGTCGTTGGGGGTATCTCGACTGGCGAGCAGAGCCTCTTCGGGGAGCATGCGTAGAGCGGTGGTCAGCCGATGCCGGAGTTCTTTGAGTTCACGAGAGAACCAGCCATCATTTCGCACCATGCGGACAGCATCTTCAATAACACGTAACCCCTCCCGGGCTCGATTGCCGGAAGCATCGAGCAGACGATACACCGCTGTTAGATTCTCAGGCGGTGCGGTTTCCGGTAATAAAATTTCTTCATGTTCAAGAGGTGCCCCGCTGGCAGAAGTGGCGGGCCCCGAGATTTCCTCCACAGGTTTCGCCAGTACGATCTGTTCCTGAGCGAGCCACGCCGTCAGCCAGCCATTCGTTTCAAACAGTGCTCTCAGCAGATGCTCAGTCCCCACTTCCGACCGCGAAACTTTGTGGGCTTCGTGGCGGGCCTGGCGGATCATGCGGTCAAAAGAGGTCGAGAGCGAAGACTGCAGATCTGTCTCATCACTGGCGGAAAATGGCAGGCTGGGGAGAAAACGCTCCATGCGTTGACGCAGGTCATCAATTTCAAGCCCCTGCTCGATCAATCTCAGATGGGCGACGGATTCTTCTTCCAGAAGTGCCCAGAACAAAGCCGCTTCCACCACCTGGTCACTGTTTAACCGGGCCGTTGAGGCATGTGGCGAAAAGACGTCGGGCGTCACGGGCGCCATAACCGTTGCATCAGTCAGACCGCGAGCCGCTTCGATGACACGCAGGGCAGCGGCTGTCAGAAAGTGTTCCATGGCAGGCAGAAGCCCTTCGGTTTGGACATTTGGAATTCGGGAATTGTCGAAACAATTTTTCAGAGGAGGAGAATCGTTTCTGCAAATCCAGGCGAAGACTCTCCCGAGCAATCAGTGCACACCCAGCCGAAAACAGTCTTATATCAAAATCGGCATTACACTTCCGTCGTTCAACAACCGGCAAGGTCTAGCTTGTCTGACTCACTGGCCACCACTAGAATCAAAAACACGTCAGAACGACTCCCAACCACGATTCATGGCATGCAAACTGCTGAATTATGAATGGAATCGTTATGAGTGGTCGCAGAAAAAGGTATAACTTGTCTGCCAGCCTGCATTCGCAGGCGACTTGCAGGTTGCCAGTTCTGGCCACGTGACACTGGAGACCTACCCTCCACTATCGGAGAATCGCTGTGTACGAACGTTTTACGGATCGCGCTCGAAAAGTCATGCAGCTTGCCAATCAGGAAGCTCAGCGGTTCAATCACGAATACATCGGGACTGAACACATCCTTCTCGGCTTGGTCAAGGAAGGGTCGGGTGTTGCGGCAAACGTTCTGAAAAATCTCGATGTCGATCTTCGCAAGATTCGGCTCGAAGTTGAAAAGATCGTCCAAAGCGGCCCCGAACTCGTCACCATGGGGAAGCTTCCCCAGACACCTCGTGCCAAAAAGGTCATCGAGTACGCCATGGAAGAGGCGCGCAACCTCAACCATAACTATGTGGGAACCGAACACCTGCTGCTGGGTCTCATCCGCGAGCAGGAAGGTGTTGCTGCTCAAGTGCTCATGAATCTCGGGCTCAAGCTCGAAGATGTCCGCGAAGAAGTGCTGAATCTTCTGGGCCATGGCATTGAAGGGAGCGAAGGGACCAGCGAACGCGGCAATCCCGCGACGGCTGGAGCAGGCTCTTCAACGGGTGGCTCGACATCTGGCAAAGGCTCGAAGAGCAAAACACCAGCACTCGACAGCTTTGGCCGCGATCTGACAGAACTTGCCCGGCAATCGAAACTCGATCCGGTGATTGGCCGTGAGAACGAAATCGAACGCGTCATTCAGATTCTTTGCCGTCGTCAGAAGAATAACCCCGTCCTGCTCGGTGAAGCCGGTGTCGGCAAGACTGCCATTGTCGAAGGCTTTGCCCAGATGGTGGTCGATGGTGCTGTTCCCGAACTTCTTCGCGA
>JAIXUU010000408.1 GCA_027483405.1 Planctomyces sp.
CGGAATGGCGACAGCTTTCGCACCGCGGCGACTGCTCATCGGGTCCTCGATAAACATCTCTGGCGTGGCAGCAGCCGGTGCGATTTCGCGGTAATCGAGGGCGTAAACTTTCTGCTCTTTGGCCTTCCAGATGACCATAAATCCACCGCCGCCAATACCGCAACTGGCAGGCCTCACAACCGAAAGCGCGAACGACGTGGCGACAGCAGCATCGACGGCATTGCCACCCTGACGAAGCATTTGAGCCCCCGCCTCACTCGCTAAGGGATGATCAGCGGCGACCGCCCCATGCTCGAAAGAGGCGGCAAAGCGATCAGCACGGGCATCATCTGCGAAAAGAAAACCAGAACAACTCACAGCCAGGATGGACAGGCAAACGGCAGCAAAAGGATTGAAACGGCCCACGATCGGTAAGGATTTCACAACAACTCCGCATGAATTCAGTTCAAAAAGGGAACATTGCTGCGAGCGTAAAATTACTCTGCCACATAGAGAAGTCATTCGCAACCAAGCTCGACGGGGATCGCTTTAATCCACTTAGACGGAAAACTTTCGCTGGCTGATTTCCCGCGACATTCCGGAGAACTCGAAACGACAAATCGTCTATTGGGAATGTCGAAAATCGGCCAGCCGGAACTCATGTGGTAGGTTTCACCTGAATGCCCATGAATTCTCATGAGCCGCATCGACTTCACCAGGAAGCCTGAGTTTCCTGAAAACGCCTCTCAAGATGGAGGAACTGGCTTGTTATCCTTTCGAACCGAACATTTTCTGAACTGGCAGCGGGCCTGGCTGGCAGCAGCTCTACCAGTTGTCACGCTGGTGATTGTCGAGCACGTTCCTGCACAGGATGCGGGATACAACCCGATTCCTGCGGTGCGACCTGTCGTCCCTCAGCCTTTAGTCCCTCAACCTGTGCCTCCTCAACCCATGCCCGCTCAGTCAATGATGGCTCCCGGCGTCGTCCCACCACCTGCAATGGCGCCGGCAGGCGTCCCGGGATCGACTGGCGTTTTTCAGCCTCAAGCGACAGCCCCCACCGAGATGTTGCCAGTGCAGCCACAGGTGCCGCCGGGTGCAGGTCTGACAGTTCGGCAGGGAATCCTCTCGCCAACAACCAATCGCGATGGAATTTCGCCACCACCGGGAACCCTGGGAACAACCTATCAAAGACGTTCACGACTGGTGCCCGACGATAAACATCCACGCACAGCCATTGTCGATTTGTGGAATGTCCCTGAATCGGCAGATATCAATGCCCGTGGATTAAAACCGCGCTGGTATCAGGATCACTGGCGGCTGGAATCGGAGGCACCACTCATTCCCGGGATTCCACACATCTACGGCATTCAGGTCACGAAAACGATCGACGGCCAGAAAACAGTCGATGTGAAATGGGTACGGCTGATTATGGGCCGTATTGTGGACCTCGATTTTTAATCCGATTGTGGTATACAATATCCGTAGATATCTGACGTTATATGTGTATAGTAAATGTGTTCTTTCATGATGGCTACGTGCCACGATAAAACACGTCGCATTGCTGAGCAGCCGTTAACAGATCATTCCTTGCGGCGTGAGTCATACACTGTGGCTCTGGTTTGCTAAACGGACTTTGTTGAATCGATCCTCGCTCTCAGTGCCTGGTGTACTGAGAGCGATTTTATTGAATCGATGAGTTCGACTGGGTTCTCACTCCAGTCCTCTGCTGAAATCCCAGCAACTCAGAACCCCCGAGTCTGTGAAGACCATTAACCTGGGCTCGGTAGGATGCCAAGAAGTCTGTGCATCATTTCTAAACCCGGGCAAGATTTTCCGCTTTTTGTCAGCATCACTTCGATCAATCACAATAATTTCCTGGTTGATTTGCATTGATACAGGTTCTCGAATAACCACCCAGTATTTGCCATCATGAGAAATCCGCATTTTATCACTAGGTGACGTGATCGGTGAGGAAACCGTTGATAAACGCATCCTTGTGTTGGTATCAAACTCTTCTATCGACATCTCTGTAGCGATAATCAATCGATTCACGTCCGAATAAAAGTCAATGTATCGAACGGTTCCACTGGACACCTTCATCGAACCGGAAACGGTACCAGTTTTAAAATCAATTAACGTAATCGTATCGCTTGCTGAAGCGATCGCTGCCTTTGTGCTGTCAGGCGAAATGACCATCGGAATCTCGGTGCGGTCGGAGTGTCGAACCAGTTCGGGAAATGTAGCGATAGGAACAGCGTTATTCGATGACACATCCACCAAAGAAGCCGTCAACAAATTCTTTAGACACAGGACTTTGGAACAATCGGAACTCATCACACCTTGGGAACGACCCTGAATGTCTGGAATGGCACATGTTGATATTTTGTTGTTTTCGACGCGAATGACACCTATCCCGGCCAATAATGAAACGCGGCCACTGTTGTCGATAGCAACATCGCGTATGGTGTCGGTCATCATAGTCGCAGTCTGTGATATCGTCTTTCCAGAATCTGAGTCAATTTGATGCACGATTCCACCGCGATCCACAAGAACCAACGGTTTTGATCCCGCAGAAAAAGAGGCACGCATGATTGATGGCTGAAAAGATGTCCAAATTTGTTTCTTATCAGACTCTCTCTCAATCGCATCATTCCATTCCGCGGTCTTCAGAAACTGATCTCTACTTGATAACTCAATGTGCGGTCCTAGAGATCGCCATTTCTTTAGACGATTTTCCCGTCTCTCCTCGGAAGTAATCTGAGCCATGACACAAGTTGTTATTGTTGCGTAGTCCATATGGTTGATGCGCTTAGTCGCAGCAATCAGTGGATCAAGTTCTTCCGCTTCTACGCCACACAATGGCTGCCATGGTTCGAGCTTATTGTTTACGATCCCGCTTATGAGGCGGCATGCCAATGCGTCACCTGTGTCACCAGGAAATTGTGATCTAAACCGCTCCGCCAATTTCATTGGCCCTTGCGAATCTCCTGACCATCGATAAAGCAGAAAGTTCCCGGCTGCGTCGACCGCATCAAGGCAAATATATTGAGAGGTGAATCCTTTCATTGTCAAATCGATCACTGACTTAGAGGACATTGGTTCGAGCGGTGCTGAAGTTAGATAGCAGAGGCTGAGGTAGGGATCAGAACGAGGGCAATCAATCCCAATCAGGACGTCGCGACTTTCTTTCAGAAGAGATGCAAATCGTTCCAACTGATCTTTCTTTGTCAAAACTGCAGACTCGTAACCGCGAGTTTTCCAGGCGAGATCGCTTAAATAGTTAGAAACTCCGATTCTCGCGACAAATGACTTGGGAAACTTTCTTCGGAATTCATCCAACAACTCTTTTCGATTGGGCTTATTCTCTGGAGGTAGGTTTTTCATTCCATGATAAACAGCACCGATCGCCGGAACGCCAAAGCCGAGCATCAACTTGGATTTGTGAAAATTCGTTGCCATTGCTTCGATCTCAGAAAACTTGCGATCTTTGAAAAGCCAAGTGATTTTCTGCGATAGAAGTTTTTGCTGCGTTGATGGTGGAAAGGTCTTGTAGGTGGCCAGAGTCAAGTTCGTGCTGTTCGGCACGAAGTAGAGTTCTTCATCCTTTCCCACAAACGACAAAAGACCGCCATGAGGCTGTTCCTCAGTTGATTCGAGGCGGCAAAACATTGTCGCATTCTTTCTCCATGGGCAGTCACCGCAGTCATACCATCGATCTCGGCCTGCGAGTATCTCACGAGTTACATACCATTGTTTCTGTAACTCCAGATTACCTTCCGGAGCATTAGGTATCACATAATATAGCATGCCGGATTTCGATAAGTCGAGTTTGTCAATTCTACCGTTGTCACGTTTAGGTCTCAGTTGCCAGGCGCCATCCATATAGTCTGGGGCATTCGCAAGTTTCGCTTTATCAATGAGAATCTCTGCACCACGAATTGGTGAAAGTGGGTTGATATCTCTACTTTCTGCGATCTGCTTTTGTTGTCCTTTAGCGTTTAAAACCTTTTTCTTCAGCAGGGAGTCTACGGAAAAAAAATATTCCGTTGCCTTATTCAATTTCCAAACGTCCACGGTGGTTTCACTCGACAAGATTGCTAAGTGACTAAAGGAAGGCTGAAAGGCCACCTCTTTGATAGTGGCTGGCAGGCCATCAATTGAAGCCGAAAGCACATTATCAACGACATTCCATACAACACCCGGGGTGCTCGCTCGTTTGTGATTGATGCCTATGCATATCGCATGAGATCCTTTACTGGAGGCTAGTACATGGAACTGGTCAATTCCAGGGATTTTGGTTTCGTGCTGGGGACTGGTTTCGAGCGTGAAGAATGGCACCAGCACCCCGCCGTCGAATGAGGCCATGTAGACTTCTCGGTCTTGTGAAAGTGAAAGATTCCCCAGTGGCTTTCCTTGGTGTTGAAAGCCGGAGGTAATGAAAGTTGGCAGTGCCTTTTGTTTTGGTAGCACTATCAACTTTTGTTCTTTCGGACCACCGACGAAAAGACGCGTGCCATCAGGTGTGAAAAACAGCGATGTGGCAGATTTATCGTAAGAGTAGCGATCAAGGATCTCTCCTTTGCGATAACCGATCAATGCGATGTCATCTGCGGCAACAGCAATGTTTAACCCATAAGCATGATCTGCTATATGGGTAATCTTGCCATTGCAAGTTGACTGCGAAATCAATGCCCGCTTCGAAGAGTCAAAAATATGCACAGTTGAGTCAGACGTGGCAACAATCAATTGTGCTGCCGTATTTGTGAATTTTATTGCAACGACGGGCTTGTTCAGCACCGGCCATTCATCCCCCTGGATCTTCCCTTCATCGTTCCACCATCGAACTTTTCCGTCTAGGTGTCCAGTAACCAGTGTCGCAGGATGATTCGTGTAGGTTATGCAGGTGATTGGCGATGGTGACTTAATAGAGAACGATTTGCTTATTTTGTTAGCCGCATAACTCGCAGACACGTCAAACCACAAAAGGAATCCGATCAGCAAGCCGAAAATACGACAATAGAACACTCGATTTGACATGTTCGATAACCTTAACTGCACACAAATGGCTGGTTGACAGAAATGCTATGATTCAAGACTTCTTTCGTGTTCACATTACGTGCCTCCAGGATGAAGGAGGATGAGTGAAGCACGAAGTAACGGGTTATCTCGACAGATGCGACTCGGTTTGTCAACTCTTGATACGGGTTTTGTGTTTGATTTGCAGATGTGACAAGTAGAATGCGAGGCGGAATAGATTACGAATTGTCGAATATGTAAGGGTCGGAAAATGCTGTATCCCGGATGTCAATTTGCGTGTCTGGATGATCGCATCGCAAGAAACATCTCCTTTTAGTGAGATGCTTTTCTATTGACTTGAGGTCCTTTAGCCACAGCTTGAACCCGCTTCGACATCGAGATCCCATTGTGCCAATCCGCAGTGCACTGGTTTTGGTGTGAGCCATATATCGATTTCTACTATTCCCAGCATCAGCCTGCCGCTGTTTTTCATGAGCTGATATCCCCATACACCTGCCCTCAGTTGGTCAAGCTCTTGACTCGTGTGACAAATCAGACTCTTCTCAATGTTGACACCCATGAACCTGGCATCCACGCTTGGATTTCACCTCGTTCTGACCCTGTGCTTTCATCACGCATTGAGAATCTCCATGATTCACAACCATTGGCTCAACCAGATCCTGCCGCTACGTTCGATCCTGTTGCTGCTGGCCATCGTCAGTCCGTCGATGGGCCTCAAGCTCGCCGCTGCAAGCGATAAGCCGAATGTACTGCTGATCTGCGTCGACGATCTCAAGCCCACGCTGGGTTGCTATGGCGATCCTCTGGCAAAAACGCCGAACATTGATCGACTCGCTTCCCGATCGGTCTTGTTCGAAAGTGCCTATTGCAATCAGGCCGTCTGTTCTCCTTCACGCAATGCACTCCTCACAGGCCTGCGCCCGCAGACGCTGGGGATTTACGATCTGGGCACCAACTTCCGGAAATCCCGGCCCAACGCCATCACAATGCCTCAATTCTTCAAGCAGCAGGGCTATCACACCGCTGCACTCGGGAAAATCTTTCATGTCGGTCACGGCAACGGCGAAGACCAGGCCTCCTGGAGTGTCCCGCACTTCAAAGCCAACGTCGTCGGTTACGCCTTGCCAGAAAGTAAGGCTCCCCAAGGTTTGACTCGCGAAGAAGCTCTCTTCGATAACAAGTCAGCCGCCGGCCTCCCGCGAGGTGCAGTGATCGAAGCCGCCAATGTTTCCGATGAAACCTATGCCGACGGCAAAATCGCTCAGGAGGCAATGCTCCGTCTGCAGCAGGCCAGCCAGAAGCCACAGGAACCCTTCTTTCTCGCCGTCGGCTTCGTGAAGCCACACCTCCCCTTTGTCGCTCCCCAGAAATATTGGGATCTTTACCAGAGAGATCAGTTCTCCCTCCCCAGCATTACTAAAGCCCCGGCCGGCGCCCCGGCTTATGCCCCCACCAACTGGGGCGAACTCCGCCAGTATCAAGGCGTCCCACAGGAAGGCCCGCTTTCTGAAGACCTGCAAAGACAACTTATCCATGGCTACTACGCCGCCACCAGCTACATGGATGCCCAGGTGGGTCGAGTCCTCGATGAACTCGATCGTCTCCAACTGACCGATCGCACGATCGTCGTCCTTTGGGGCGATCATGGCTGGCATCTGGGTGATCATGGCATGTGGTGCAAGCATTCCAACTATGAGCAGGCCACTCGAATTCCTGTCCTGTTCTCCATTCCCGGCGGTCAGAAAAACGTGAAAACCAAGGCCCTTCTCGAAACCGTCGATATCTATCCCACGCTCTGCCAGCTCGCTGGCTTGCCCTCACCTGCCGATATCGATGGAAGCAGCCAGGTGCAGGTTTTGAGCAATCCCAATTCCCAGATGAAAGACCACGTGATCCATGTCTATCCCCGTTCGCCTCAGGGGAAGGGGCCGATTCTGGGCCGAGCGATTCGGACGGATCGTTACCGCCTCGTCGAGTGGAAGGGCTATGGTGCCTCGCCGGAGACCGCAGAGTATGAACTCTATGATTATCAGGCCGATCCACTGGAGACGGAAAACCTGGCGAGCCAGCAGCCCGCAGTCGTCGAGCAGCTTAAATCACTCCTGGCCCGCCATCCTGAGGCGAAACCTCAGATTAAAGCTAGCGCCGCAACAGCCAAACCTGCCGAAGCCACGTCTCCACAAGAACCCGCAGCAAAAATCGATCGCACAAAACTCTTCGCCTCGAAAGACAAGAACGCGGACGGTCAATTAACCCACGAAGAGTTCATGAACAACCAACCCGACGGCCCCGCCGCCGCCCCAAGGTTTGAAAAATTCGATACCAACAAAGACGGCACCCTGAGCCGGGAAGGATTCGTGGGTGGCGGTTCATCTCGCAGAAGCCAGTAGCAAGGTCACCTAAATAATCGGATCCTTGAGGGTGTTGTGAGGATTCTTGAAGGCATGGAATATCAAAAGAGTAATCAAAGTGGGATATCAAGTTATACTAAACAAACAAGGGGCGTACCGGATATTCCTGGAAGAACGGCCTGAAGGCGTCTATGTGAACGTTTTTGAAAATGAAGCGTCTTCCGGGCCGTACAAAGATTGGCTGCAAGACAATCTGGAAATGGCAATGCGAGCTTGCGAACAG
Source organism: Planctomyces sp. (assembly GCA_027483405.1). GTDB lineage: Bacteria > Planctomycetota > Planctomycetia > Planctomycetales > Planctomycetaceae > Planctopirus. The sequence goes on from JAIXUU010000408.1 coordinate 7,654, forward strand.
GATTTTCGAGTTTCACGGGATCAATGGAGAGAAGTTCCGGACGAGATCTACCA
>JAIXUU010000430.1 GCA_027483405.1 Planctomyces sp.
GCCAAGTACCACTCACCTGTGAAAGCAATTCGCCATTTAACAGAATGCATCTTGGCTGGAAGAATCAGTATTGACCATGCAAAGCCACGGATCAATGCGAAAGCCATCTTCGGGATAAAAACATCGAACAGTTCTCAACAAAACTTTCCTCTCCGATACAACAGCCTTTGACACTTCCGTAACTTCCAGGCCTCAGGCTGTACCTCTCATAAACCCAACCAATTCGCCATAGAAATCATGCTAAACCACGACAGTGTCACAACTCCAGGACCAACTCCCTCAACCACTCCTGGGCATCTGCCCCTGACCGAGCACCAATTCCCGCACAGGTCTCAGCAGTGATCGCTCACCGGTCAGTATGCTCTCGCACCCTGCTGACGACAGACTCCCCAACCTCCACAGCCACCCCATGACCCCACATCCTGGCATGCGCATCCTCCAATTGCATCGGTGGAACAGAATGTGCAACTCCTGATTTACGTCGTTACCAGACGAGTGAATATTTCACAACAGATCGTCTTAGCGCAAGAAAAAACGAATCTCCTATCGTACAGGCGATCAATATAGCTGTTGAAGTTGAACACAACTCATCGCTATCACGATGCGCGTCTACGAAGAATGACTAATGACTCACTGTTATCAATTGACCACCCACAAGTCAGGAAACAAGAATGCAATATCTCTCTTTAAGCCTCCTCTGCTGCATCGCCAGTGCCTGCGGCTATATGGGCTCCGGGACTACCAGTCAGCCGACCACTCCGACCACTTCTCACAAAGTCTCGATTCCTGACCCATCCCCAACCAACACAGGGATCAATGCACGCGATCGCTCGGACGAAACGATGACACCGTTCGATCAGAACGAAAATTCCAAGGACATTGCTATCACTGCAGATATCCGCAAACGCATTGTTGGCAGCACCATGTCAATTAGTGCAAACAACACCAAAATCATGACCAAAAATGGCAAAGTGACCCTTCGAGGACCTGTTGCCACTTCAGCTGAAAAGGCCCAGATCGACGTTATCGCTAAAGAGGTTGCTGGTACCGATAATGTTGATAACCAACTCGATGTTTCCAGCAAGCCATCCACATCTCCTGAGAATTAACGATTCAATAGAATCTTAAAACATCAAGTCAACAGCATGAAATTCAATGAAAATCAAGTTTATAGATTTTCCATATCAAGAATCACTCTCGTTCAGTTTCCCCACCAATTAAAGAAAGCTCTCCCATGTCAAGTTCTGTGATCTGTACGGCTAACACTCGCCAAACTGAATCAATTATTCGCAACCTGAAAGACGCAGGGTTTCAAGGAAACGACATCTCTGTTCTGATGGCCGACCAGGCCCAGACGCGAGATTTCGCTTATGAAAAGAATACAAAAGCACCCGAAGGTGCGACTGCCGGTGCCGGCACCGGTCTTGTCATTGGAGGCACACTGGGATGGCTGGCAGGAATTGGCTTGCTAGCAATTCCCGGGCTCGGCCCATTCATTGCTGCGGGCCCTATCATGGCAGCTCTTAGCGGTGCTGCTGTCGGCGGTACGCTCGGCGGACTGACCGGTGCTCTAATTGGAATGGGCTTGCCAGAAATTGAAGCGAAACTTTACGAATCGAAAGTCAAGGCGGGGAACTCACTGATTTCCGTTCAATCAGAAGATAGTAACGAGTGCGAGCGAGCAAGAATCATCTTTGAACGTGCAGGGGCTAAAGATATCTCGAAAGTTGGTGAGTTTTCAGAACCTCCAGCGATTGTTTGAAGCTTTAGAAGATACCCTTCAAGCTCGCAAGCAGTCGGCCGCACTATGGCGACTGCTTTTGTTCTACGTTTGTATCTCTACGCCATACCAGGCTATGCCTGAAGTTTCGGCGCAGATGTTTTCATGAACACCCCAGGAGAAATCGGCATGTATCATCACGTGAAGTCACTCATGTTTACCGTTCATGTCGATCATCCGAATCCCCAGTTTGGAAACATGCTTCTGGAGCAATTCGGCGGTGCCAACGGCGAACTGGCCGCTGCCATGCAGTACACGATTCAAGGAATCAACTGCGACGACCCTGCCTGCAAAGACCTGCTCATGGACGTAGGGACCGAGGAACTCAGCCATCTGGAAGTCATCGGTCAGCTGGCGAGATTGCATTTAAAGCCAATGAAATCGTCAGGATGTGAAACAGCGGCATGTGATCCATTAATTGCGATCGCTGGCGGAGGTGGAGTCGGTCTTCATAACTCTCAAGGAAATCCCTGGACAGCCGACTATCTCAAGATCACGGGTGAACTTGATGTGGATCTCCGGAGCAATATTGCCGCCGAAGCCCGGGCAAAGATTGTCTATGAGAGGCTTTTGAATCTCACCGACGACGCTGGCTCAAAGGAAGCGCTCCAATTTCTGATGACACGTGAAATCACTCACCTCAGGGCATTTATGTTGGCACTTGACAGCGTGACAACCAACAAACTCGTCATTGGCGAGATCCCCCCAACGCCGGGTCTTGTGGACCAATACTTCAACGACTCCACTGGACAAGGTTCCGGCGGCGTTATCGATATGCCTGGCCCCTGGAATACCGATGAATCGATTCAAGTCATCGATTCACCTGCCCTTGTTGGATTTGAGGCAACTCGACAGCCATCCAAAGCCAAGTCGTTACCATCCAAACTCAAATCACCACCCAAATCCGCCATTAAGTAAGCAGCCTGGTTGAGCAATTGTGCCAGCGCATCCCTGAATCGACCGGCTGATCAATACGAGTTTTCAGTTTCTTTTTCGCCTTTCCTCAATCGTACTTCCTTTAAGGGGAATCTCATGGTTCCGGCAACAGATCGATTATCGCAAGTGGGAACCCGATCTGAAGCTCAGATCCATTCGGAGGGGTGTCTTGCGCGCGTGATCGAGCAACAGACTGCCAAACTTCCCTCCGACCTCTGGCTCTGGGCTTCACTGGGTTCCATGGGAGCCTCACTATACTTTCAGTACCAGGGACGTCGAAACGAAGCTCTTTTCGTCGGCCAATGGGCAGCCCCTCTGCTGCTGTTGGGCGTCTATAATAAGCTGGTAAAGATTGCCGGCTCTGATCGCATCCAGAGATGATCTGCTCCTGCAGGTTCAACGGCAGCAAAGAGATTTCCACTTCTCCACAACCATTCGGGCAACGGCTTGAGTCAACTCCCGTCAGGATCGAGTTATCGACTGGCGAGAAGCAGGGGAGATATGCAATGATGATGCATATCATTCCGGTCTCCTCCGAAATTTGAGCCGTCCGTCATGACTGATTCCGCCGATCTTCCCACCTTCGATCTTTCGAACCGCAAGCTCGGCGATTTTCAGCTCATTCGCAGGCTGGGTCGTGGTGGGATGGCCGAGGTGTACCTCGCGGAACAACTTTCCCTCAAGCGATCAGTCGCAGTCAAAGTCTTGCGCCCTGAATTCATACAGGATCAGACTTACCTTAAACGCTTTCAACAGGAAGCCAAGGCTGCCGCCGGCCTGAACCATGCCAATATTGTCCAGGTGTACACAATTGGCGAAGCGGATGGCGTGCAGTTCATTGCCCAAGAGTATGTTCAGGGCCGCAACCTCAAAGAATATCTGGTGCGCAAGGGAGCGCTCGATGTGAATGCCGCCATGCAGATCATGCGGCAAGTCGCTTCAGCGCTTCAAGTGGCCGGTACTGCGGGGATTATCCATCGCGATATCAAACCCGAGAACATTCTGCTCACACGCAAGGGCGAAGCTAAAGTCGCCGACTTTGGCCTGGCTCAACTCACTCGCCCGGGCGAAAAGGTCGAACTCACACAAGTGGGAGTGACCATGGGGACTCCACTTTACATGAGCCCCGAGCAGGTCAATGGCAAGCCGCTCGACGTTCGCAGCGACATTTATTCGTTTGGTGTGCTGTGTTTCCACATGCTCTGTGGTCGCCCGCCTTTTCAAGGTGAAACGGCTCTGTCGATTGCAGTGCAGCATTTGAATGTGGCCCCACCACCTATCAGCGATTTAAGGCCCGATCTTCCCAAACCACTCGTGCAACTCATCGAACGGATGATGGCCAAAAAACGGGAAGACCGCCCTGCCGATGCCGGGGTCATTCTTGCCGATCTCAAGCAGATCAGCCGCCTCGTCAACCAGCGCGACGAGACGCCGGAAGTTCGCCCGCTCAGACAGCCCACCAAAACACCTTCCATGCATCGCACCCAGCGGCAAAAGCTCATCAGACATACTCTGTTCACACTGCTGGCGATGCTGCTGGTCGGTTCGGCTTCAGCCGGAGTCGGCTGGCTCATGCGGACTCCCGATCCGTTTCTTGAGCCCGTTAAAAACACCGATCAAGTTCCCCAGCAGGAAACAGCACAGGCCCAGTACTACTATGCTCTGACTCGCGGTTACGACGAAGCGGCGTGGAGAAGTGTGATTACCTACTTCCCCGATGCCGAGCTCGAAAATCGCCGGGCGAAAGAGCAACTGGCAATTATCTATCTGAAATCGGATCGACTTCCTCAGGCTGAAGAAATCTGCCAGCAATTCCTGCGTGATGGGGAACAAGACCCGACCTTGCGGGCCCATGGTTTAGCGGGATTAGCTGTGATCGAAAGTTTGCGTGGCAATGCCGCTGCCTCACAAAACTACATCCAGCAATATCAGGCCTTGCGTAAAGAGATTTCTCCCGAACTGGGCCGTTTGCTGCAGGAAGCCATCAATCGGCAAGGCCGTGCCAATCGCGGCTCGACCAGCCTGAACATCGACAACTGGTATTTTTCTCCTGGCTTGAGTGAACCCCTCGAACGCGAGCCCGGGCGAGATGTTCGCAGGCAATCGTAACTCATGCCCAGACTCTTTTTTGGCAACTTCAGCTTCGAGCACGAACTGGCTGATCCTCATTTCCAGCCATCAAAAAGCCTGATTCAGCAATCGGCTCAATGGGGCACAATCTGGATGAACGGTGCCTCAGCCGACGATCTCTTCTGGCTCTCTTCAACCACGCTGATTCCACTCGCAGGGCCGACAAAGGTCAAATTCATCTCGACGATCGATGAGTTGCTTACCTACCTGCATAAAGCCAACGCGCACTACCAGTTTGTGCCATGGGGCTGGTCTCCTCGCGCGCTCGCACACTACAAGATGCTCCCCACTTGCTACGTTGATGCCGCACCACCACCGCTCGATGTCGTCCGATACGGCAACTCACGCCGCTTTGCCTTTGAAATGGAGCAGCAGTTCGGCAGCGTGTTAACCAAAGGCCAGGTGCAGTATTTCACACTCACCACCTGCATCTCAACGTCAGCAGAACTCGAAGAATGGAACAACCGCGTAAGTGGATCAGCCCATTCGTGGGTGATTAAAGCCGAGTTTGGCATGTCGGGCCGCGAGCGTATTCTCGGGCAGCAGAATCTGCGACCTGAGCAGACCGCCTGGTGCCTGAAGCGGCTCGCCATGGGCCAGCACCTCTTTGCGGAACCCTGGCTCAAACGTATCGAAGAAGTCGGCATCCAGTGGCACATTGAAGGCAAAGATCAGATCAGGCTGGTTGGAATCACACGGCTCGAATGCTCACCCACCGGCCAATATCAATCCAGCAGCCCGCTCGTCGATCCCGACTCGATCGCCCTGTGGCAGCCAGCCATCGATCATCAGTTTCCAGTCGTTCAGAAGCTGGCGAACCTGGGCTACACAGGCCCTCTGGGAATCGATGCCATGCGGTATCTTCCGATAGACTCTCCAAACGCCGACACGGCACTCCGTCCATTTCAAGACATCAACGCCCGCTGGACAATGGGCCGCCTGGCTTTGGGATGAAAACCTGGGTGCATCGATAATCAAGTTTCTCGATGGTTCGAATTTCTTCCACCCGTTGAGAGAATAAGCCGCTCTGGACAGATTTATGCAGAAAAATTAGAACCCACCTGCCTGATCAATGGAGGGTTTTTGCCGATCATTGGGTCGAAGTGAGAATCCACCGTTGGTCTATAGCGTTTCATTTTCCTGGTTCGCTCTGGAAGGGAGTCCACCGTGCGAACACTGCTGAACTCGGTGTTGCTGTTGTCTGTGATTGCGTCCATGGCTCTGGAAACCTGGGCAATTGATGCTGTGCGGGGGAAGTCGTACCCGCTGGGTAAAGAACATGGCCCCTGGATGATTATGGTGGCCAGCTTCAAGAAACCGCCTGAAGATCGCCGGACAGATGAAGGATTGACAGCCCGCCAGGCGGCTGACGAACTGGTTTATGAACTGCGCAAGGTGGGAATTCCTGCTTATATTCATCTGCAGGAAGGGCGTGTGGAAAAATTACAGACTGTTGATCGACTGGGCCGAGAAGATGGCCGGGTCTATGCCGCTCAGCGGGGAATGATTTCGGTATTGGCGGGCAACTACGAATCGATTGAGTCACCCGTGGCCCAGAAGACATTGTTGTATGTGAAAAAGTTTCGTCCCAAGTTTCTGGATGATCCCAAGAGTGGTGCCATTTACCGCGAAACTCCGGGGCAAAAAGGACCACTGGCAGGGGCATTTCTCACGATCAATCCCTTGATTGATCCTGCGAGCATCCAGCAGAAGCGAGATATGTTGCTGACCCGCCTGAACACTGGTTTGCAGTATGGTCTGGTGGACGCCAAAGGAAAGTATTCTCTCAAAATCGCCAGTTTTGGTGGTCGGCAGATGAGTGCAATTGGTGATGAAGCTCTGGCCAAGGGTGCCAGCAAATTTGACCGCAGCCTGGCTGGTAATGACGGGATGAATCTGAATCTCGCTGGTGAAGATGCCGAGCAATTGACGCGGGCTTTGCGACAAAAAGGGATTGATGCCTACTGCTACCATGGTCGCTTTGAATCGATTGTGACCGTGGGGGCCTTCCAATCCAAAGAGGATCCGCGCATCCAGGAGTTTGCCAAAGTCTTTGGAGCCCGCATGAAGCTCAATCCCGCGACCGGGATCGAAAACTTCACCTCGGAAACGTTGATCCTGCCGGGCCCCAAGCCGACGGATCCTCCCGTCAAGGTCTTTATTTTTGAAGCCAATCCGACAGTTATGGAAATTCCACATGTCTGAGATCGTTGCCTGACAGATCGTGCCAGAGAGTCAGGCTGGCAAAATCAGATGGACACGAAGAACAAGATCCTCCACTCAGATTGAGTTGGAGGATCTTTCATTTTTTGAACAGGTTGGAATGGCTAGAAACACCTGATGTTCATTGGCGAGACGTTGCGAGCAGACTTCCATCAGACGGCTAAAGGAAGTCTGACTTCGACACTTGTCCCGACGCCCAGTTCGCTCTTGATGGCGATTTCACCCCGGTGCTGTTTGACAATGGAATCGCAGATACTCAGGCCGAGACCCATGCCCCGGGATTCAAGCCTCTGGCGCGATCGATCGACCTGAAAAAATCGATCAAACACATTTCCAAGATCCTCGGTTGAGATCCCGACACCTTGATCCTTGACTTCGAGTTGCAGCATGTGCTTTTCGGCGATCGTCGTAATGATGAGTTGGATTTCGCTTTCAGGCCGGGAAAACTTGATCGCGTTATCGAGCAGATTGGTCACAACCTGACGCAATTCACTTTCCACACCAATGACTCGGCAGGAGTTGGGGTGATTGGACTGAGACTGTTCGCTCCCAAGAATCAATGAAAGCCTGATCTGACGTTCTTCAGCGACGGCTGTAAACATCTCGATGGCTCTGGAAACAATGAGTTTCAAATCCACGGGCTGGCGTTCGATATCTGTGCCCCGAACATCGGATTCGGCGAGTTGCATCAATTGACGCACCAGCGTCGCCAGATGCTGGCACTCTTCGAGCAAGGTTTCGAGAGTTTCCTGGTACTCGGCCGACTCGCGGGGTTTGGACAGTGCGACATCGATCTGGCTGATCATGGCTGTTAACGGAGAACGCAGTTCATGGGCGGCATTCGCGAGGAACGAATTGTTGCGATTGATCTGCGAAGCGATTTCATCGAGGAAGGCATTAATCTTGATGGCCAGTATGTCGAGTTCGTCCCCTGTCCCTGTGATTTTTAGGCGATCCTGCAACTGACGTGGTCTCAGAATATCTGCCGAAGCCAGAATTCGCTGGAAAGGTGTGACAGCGCGAGTGGCCAGAATAAACCCGCCCAGTGGAGCGAGAATACAAAGGGAAAAAGCAATCGGCAGGAGGACTCGAGTCATGCGGGCGACATCTGTGGTAATGAACCCTGTATTGAGCCCGACACGAACAAACGTGACCACATCGGTCTTGACCTGCTTCTCTACAGCGCGGATGTCACCACTGGCCCAGATTGTGGCGTCTCCCATTTTTCCAACCATGCTGTCGATGGGTGCTGATGGTGCATTGGCACTGGCAAAGATGGTTTGTCGATTGGCGTCGAGCCAGCGGATGTGCCAGCCTACTTCTTTACTACTCTCAGCTTTACGTTCCATTTCGCCGCGGATGGCGTCCTGATCGGGCCAGTATTCACGTACAGCCAACTCGAGTGCGCTGGCTTCGTCGAGAAGAATACGGTTCGTTTCGTCCACCAGTGAGAATCGAAGTCCTTCGCGGACACTGATCAATGCCGCCAGGACAGCGAGAATCACGACGAGAGTATTCCAGACAGTCAGTCGGAATCGGAGCGAAGCCAGCCGGCGGCTAAGATGCTGGAAGGGCATAACCTCGTCCCCGCACAGTTTTGATAATCGATTGATCGCGGTCTTTATCGAGTTTGCCGCGGAGCCGGTTGACATGGACTTCAATGACGTTGGTAGTGCCGTCCCAGTTGAAACCCCAGACGTGCTCGCACAGCATTTTTCTGGTCACAACCTGGCCGGCATAGCGCATGAGAAGTTCAAGCAGGCTGAACTCGATGGGAGTGAGATCGATCTCTTTTTCCGTATCGTTCGAAGTGACCCGACGTGTCGTGAGATCCAGAGTCAGCCCTGCCGCTTGGAGAATCATGGAAGGCTTGTTTCCAGTCCGTCTCTGGACAGCTTCGAGGCGAGCCATGAGTTCAGCGAAGTCGAACGGTTTGACGAGATAGTCATCGGCCCCGAGCTTGAGTCCTTTGACTCGATCATCGACAGAACCGAGCGCTGTCAACAGGATGATCGGGGCCTGAACTCCAGCCGCCCGGAGTTTTTGCAGGACATCCCAACCACTCTCTCCGGGAAGCAGCAGATCGAGAACAATCGCATCGGCCTGGCGGGAGAGTGCTGTTTCGTAACCGGAGATCCCGTTCTGCTGCCAGACACAATTATGCCCGGCTTCCGAGAATCCTTGCTGTAGTGAGCGGCCGATCGCGGGGTCGTCTTCAATCACGAGAACATTCATTGAGGATTCTCCTGGAGGTCAACGACGGCAAAGTGATTCGCAAAGTGACAATTGGTTCGAGCAGTGAGAATTTTCACGGTGCAAGCTGCGATTGAGGGCGAACAAATTACCATTTGTTGGAAATCAGGGGTTCAGAAAAGCTGATCTGGAAATGTTTGCCATTGGTAACTGTTTGAAAGTTTACCGCATGAGGGGGCTGCCGGTCGTTCGTGAAGTGCTGAAAATCCCGCAAGCTGAGTGGTTTGCCGTTTGATTCATGGTGAGGATGTTTTCTGGACGTTCCCTTAGTCGGCGAAGCGTCGTGGGGAAGTACCGGTCGATAGGTCAGCCTACTCAGACAGGTCGGATTCAGCTATGATTTGAAGGCAACAGTAGGAAATTCCGCAGGTATTCCATGTCTGTCCTGCCTGAAACGGCAAGTCATTGCTTACAGGTGGGGACGCAGGGCCAATTTGCACCGAGAATGAGAGTGCAAACAAGTTAAGCCAGCCGAGAGAGTCCAATCCGAGTTTGTGAGTCAGCAGGAAACCCGTGATGTCTGAGCAGGTCGAACGCAGCAAGAACGAGATCATCAAGGAAAATAGCCGGCAATTGCGTGGTTCCATCCTGACGGATCTGCAGAGTGAATCACCGGAATTCAGCGAAGACAGCCAGCAACTGCTGAAGTTTCATGGCATGTATCAGCAGGATGACCGCGATGTGCGGAAGGCCAAAAATCCGGATGGAACGCCTAAAGGCAAAACGCATATCGTCATGATTCGCGCTCGGATCCCGGGCGGAAATATGACAGCAGAGCAGTTTCTGGGCATTCTCGACTTGAGCGAGAAGTATGGCAATGGCGCCATGCGTTTGACGACCCGGCAAGGGATCCAGCTGCATTACATCCCCAAGGGAAACACGAAAGAGGTCGTTAAAGGGATTAACGACACGATGCTCACCACGCTCGCCGCGTGCGGCGACGTCAATCGCAACGTGATGGCCTGCCCGGCTCCGATTAAAGATCAGCCTCATGCAGCCATTCAGAAACTGGCCTATGAGATGGCCGAGCATTTTCGTCCGAAGACCACAGCCTACCATGAACTGTGGCTGACTGATGGCGAGGGGAACAACCACAACGCGACCGAGGCGTTTGTGCCTGTCGAAGAGCCGATTTACGGTACGCACTATCTGCCACGCAAATTCAAGATGGCCATCGCTTTGCCCGACGACAACTGCATTGACGTTTATGCCAACGATCTGGGTTTGATTGCCGATGCGCAAGAGGGCCAGATCGTGGGTTACAACATGCTCGTTGGTGGTGGCATGGGGCGGACTCCATCTGCCGAAAAAACCTTCCCTGCAGTGGGCAAGAAGCTCTGCTACGTCACTCCCGAACAGGTCATTCCTGTGGCTGAGGCCGTGGTGAAAGTTCAGCGTGATTTTGGAAATCGTTCTGATCGAAAAGTGGCCCGCCTCAAGTACCTGATTCATAACTGGGGCCTGGATGCCTTCCGGGCCAAAGTGGAGGAGTACTATGGCCAGGCTTTGACTCCACCCAATTCTGTGGATGTCAAAGGTGTGGAAGACCACGTGGGCTGGTTCGAACAGGGCGATGGCAAGCTGTTTGTAGGCATCAACATTGAATGCGGTCGTGTGCGGGATACCAGTGAAGTTCAGGTCAAGACCGGCCTGCGGGCCATTATCGAGAAGTACCGCATGCCAGTGCGGGCGACTGCTCTGCAGGGATTGATCCTGTGTGATATTGATCCTGCCGATCGTGCAGACATCACAGCCATGCTCAAGCAGTATGGCCTGAAGTCTGCTGAAGAATTGACCATTCTGCGTCGCTTTGCGATTGCCTGCCCTGCACTGCCGACTTGCGGTTTATCGCTGACGGAATCAGAACGAGTGCTCCCGAGTGTGATTGATCAGTTCGATGTCGAAATGGCCAGGTTGGGGCTGCAATCCGAAAAGATCTCGGTCCATATGACGGGTTGCAACAATGGCTGTGCCCGGCCTTATACGCCGGATATTGGTTTTGTCGGCCGATCGCTGGGTAAGTACACCGTGTTTGTCGGTGGGAATCCCGAAGGATCGCGACTGGCCTTCATGTACGAAGATTATGTCCCACTGGAAAAGCTGGTACCGACACTGGTACCACTGCTGACAGGTTATAAGGCTGATCGCCTGCCCGGAGAAGGTTTTGGCGATTACTGCGTACGTCTCGGAATTGACGGCTTGAAGGAGTTGGCCACTCAAGTGGCTGTCTAAGTCGACCAGAAACATCAACAGATCAGGCCCATACTCTGCAGGAAGTGGGCCTTTTCTATTGATGGGATCGGCGTAGCCAGGAGGGCAGTAACTCAAGGCGTTAAAGTCGCGTCAGCCTCGCCTGTTTAACATATTGAAGCCTATTCGATGTCCTTCGCACACCGATGATGTGGTTTTGGGGTTTGCGCATGACAGCGTGACTGTTGCTGGCAAATGGCAGTTGTTAGAACAGATTAAGTTGAATGAGTGCCTGATCTGACCAGGAGAGTGTGTTTGATCTCTGGTCGTAATTGCTCGCGAATGGCGGGTTCCTATGACGCTTAGAATGACCGATCGATCACAGATCGAAGATTTGGTGGATCGACTGGCTCAAGCGGTGCATGAGGCTGACCAGCCGGGTCAGGTCACACAGGAGTTACTGGCCAGTCTTTCGCCGCTGACTGGAGCCTTGGCCTCGCGATTATGGATCTGGGTGGGAGGTGTCAGCGCCGTCGGTGAGAATGGGGTTCCTGAGAACACCACGGCCTCATCGCCGCGACCGACAGTCAGGGGCAGTGCCATGGCGGTCGCCATTCACTCGGGTGCAATCCTCGCCCGATATGCTGATCCTGCCGCGGATGACTTGCGTGAGGTCGCCAATCTGGCCAATTCGGTAAAGCCTCAACTTCTGGAGCCTGTGCCTCAAGGAGATCGCAGTGAGACAGGTGCTGCCGAGAGTGTACTTCGCTGGATGATCCCCGTGCGAAAGTCGAGTCGTACACTGGCAGTGCTCGAGTTTTTGCAGCCCGGGAAAGCCGTTGATCCCTTGCCACTGGCCAGTGTGGTGGCGGAACTGCTGGCCGATCTGCTGCTGGATCAGGAAGTCCGTCAGTTGCGATTGACTGTCGAACGCCGCCAGAAAGAGCAGGCATTTTTTGCACGTCTGGCAACGACTTCTGGATGGCAAGCAGCCGCTCAGTTGATTGCTCAGGAAGTTCGCGGGCTGGTGGGCTGCGACCGGGTGGCGGTTTTGCAGTTTGCAGGAAAGCAAGCACGTTTACTGGCGGTCTCGGGAGTTGCTGATTTTGATCGGAGATCGCCCGAAGTCCGCCAGTTGGAAGCGATGGCTCAAGCGGAGAGTCAAGTCAGTGTAAAGGAGCGTGATCCCCGAATCCAGTTGATCACAGATCTGGCAAGCGGAGTGCCAATTGCGGCTGTCGTCCTGGAGAAGTTTGAAACTGAAGTCGATCGGCGTAAGGAAGCATCGCTGCAGACGGTTTACACTTCGAGTACGAAACCAGCCGGAATCAATTCCGAGTCACTCGCTACGCGGGAAGCCCTTGAGCTGGCTGAGATTCTCAGGAACTGGCAAGGTCTCGAAGCGGTGGTGTCATCCATCCTGAGGCAGCAATTACTGGTGGAGACAATTCCCCTCGCATCGTTCTGGTTGAGAGCGAGTCGGGAGTTCAAGACGTTGTCGCTCCGTCGGCAGGTTCGGCGTGTCATGTTGTTTGCCCTGTTCGGTGGAGTGGTGGCGAGCCTGTTTCTGATATCGGGTGAACTGCAGATGACCGGGCAGGGCGCAGTTTGGCCGCGCGAGCGCCGCCATGTTTTTGCACCCCACGCAGGACGCGTAGAACAGATTCATGTGAATCAGGGGAGCATCGTCAAAACAGGCGATCTTCTGGCGACCTTGCATAACCCTGAAATGGAGTTGGAATCGACACGATTGCAGGGTGAGATTTTAACGCTGGAGAAACAGATCGAGGCAACGCGATCTGCCCGGGTACAACTCTCTTCCGGGAATAGCGATCAGGCGGCGAAAGCGGCAGAACTTTCTGCCCAGGAATTGGGGTTTGAGCAGCAACTGCAGTCCCGCAGAGAGGAGTTATCACTCGTTAAACAAGCCATGAGTGAACTGCAGATTCGATCGCCGATGGATGGCGAAATCATGACGTGGGATCCTCAGCAGACACTGGCTGGGCGACCGGTGGAACGCGGCCAGATCTTACTGGATCTGGGAGATACGCAAGGTGAGTGGGTGGTCGATGTCCGTGTGACAGATCAATCGATGGGCCACATTCTGAGCGCGTATGTGCAGTCTCCAGGACAAGGGAATCGACCACAGGAAAAACTCCCTGCCGAGTTTGTCCTGACAACCCGGCCTGAAGAGACTCACACTGCCTATGTGGAGTCGATCAGTGAAAGTGTGGAGCGTGATGAAATGGGGCAGCTCTACCTGCGACTGGTGTTGGGGTTTGACCGGCAGAATGTTTCAGGTCTTCGCCCGGGAGCGACGGCAGTGCCTCGAATTCACTGTGGTAGAGCACCTCTGGCGTACGTCTGGCTGCATGATCTGATCGACAGGATCCGCCTGTGGTGGCAGTTTTGAGGCTGGGGAAAACATTTCTCCAGAGTTCATAGTTTGAAATGTCGCGAAGTATGAATCAATAGTGAAGCGAATGGCTTCGATTCAACAATTTCTTTGCACAACCTGAAACAGGTGTGACAACAAGCTGTCACAACCCTATCCGATAACTGCCCCTGTTCGATGCGATGTGGCGGTGGTTATGGCCATGCGAAGGACGGCAGAGATGGGTCGGCCAGAGCAAGCCTGCGGCCTGACCACCGCCACACTCTGCTGAAGCGGAGCTCTACACTGCTGGAACGACACAGGCCAAATGCATCGATCTACTCTGCTCGGGATTCAATGGCCAATCGAGGCGCGCTGTCCACCATACCGGCTCAGAGCTGATGACTACTCTCAAAGCCATCTTCTGACGTCCGCAAGTCATGGCAACCACGAGCCTTCATCGCTTAGAATTCAAGAGAGTCGTTCTCACGAAGACCTTCTGCCAAAAAAAAACAGGCCCGGCAGATTGTACTGCCGGGCCTGTATGGGAATTCTTCCCGATGAAATCGGGGGACAATGTTGACGACTGAATCAAGCGACCAGGCTTTTCAGTGCCTGATCTTCGGTCGAAACCAGTGGAATCAATCGATTGAAGTGGGAAATCTCCAGGACTTCGCGTGCAATCGGAGAGGCACCGTACAGCACCATTTTGGCCCCTTGTCGCCCTGCTTCCTCATGAATATGCCGGAGCACTTCCAACAAGCAGGAACCAAAGTAAGGGGCTGATGAAAGATCGACCACCACTGCATCCGGAACGTGCTCTTTCAATGAGGCGACCACCGTATCGACCTCATCCAGAATCCGTTCGTCCGACAGACTGCTCACCGATTTTTTCAAATGCAGTCGCAGCACTGTCCCCTGTTTTCTCATCTCAAAATAACTGGCCGGAACAACCGGGGCCGGTATTAACATGAGGCCCTCCCGCAAAAAAAAATTTCACTGACATAAACTCGGAGGACACCCTCCGTCAAAAAAGGTTCGCTCGATTGACTATCTCTCAATTCACTCTGGAGCACTGTTTCTTGGTTGGTGAATATCTAATTGGTGATTACATGGCTGGTGAATCGGTTTCAAACTGACTTTGATTGAGATCTGCATTTTCCAGACCAAGCCTGAACACCAGATGAACAGATTTCCCAAAATACAATCTGATATCCCCTGCTAATTATCTTCTGATCAACTTGTGATTCGATTCACCGGGTCTGACGACAACTCTCAGCGCCCCTCCTGAGACCGGTCGCGCCAGTGACAACCCTGGATCCGTCTCCCATCGATCTGTCGGGCATTCAGACGTCATTTGACCTCACGAGTTCCCCAAATGTTCGCGACGGTATTTTTTTAGAACTACTTGATTCCCTTGTTTGCTGTATTCCACCTCATCCATAAACATCTGAATCAGCAGTAATCCTCGGCCGCATGGCTTCTCAAGGTTCTCGGGAACTGTCGGATCCGGAATCGTCCCCGGGTCAAAACCTGGCCCCTCATCACGAATCACAAAACAGGCCGCTGCGGGGGAAAACTCCGCAGCGACGTGAATCCGCCTCTCCTGATAGGGAGAGATACTCATTCTGGAGCGGGCCAACTCATAGAACTGTCGATGATCGATCTCACGCAAACTCGAACTCACCTCGAGATTCCCGTGATAACAGGCGTTCGTCATCGCTTCCTGTAAGGCCACTCCCACACGGATTCGATCTGCCGCTTCACAAATTCCACTTCGAGCTGTCTCTTCCTGAAGGTATTGCACCAGAGAGGCAATCAGTTCCGGATCATTCTCGATGCAAAATTCAATTTTGTGATGAACAATCCGCTGTGACAGACGCTCACGCGTCGTATCGTCCCGCACGGCATCGAGTACACCCTGAATCGCATCCGTCAAGTCCTGTGCCAGTCGACACTTCGGCACATAGCTCGAAGCACCCAGCTTCAGCGCAGTCACGGCAATCTCATCTGTCCCCACTCCCGTCATGATCACTACGGGCAATCGCGGACAATCTCGCCTGAGTGTTGTTACGAGTTCTAATCCACTGATATCCGGCATTGCCAGATCTGTCAGAACCACATCCACAGGATTGAGCGCAATCATCTGCAAAGCTTCTGAACCACTCGAAGCTTCACTCACAATCCACTGTGTGTTCGCTTTTAACAGGCCGCAGACCAGGCGTCGATCAGTCGAAGAATCATCGACCACGAGAATACTCGTCATACCCGATTCCCCGCTTGATATCGAAAACTCTCAAGTTGAATTCGCATAACCATCGACGCCCCAGTTGTCATTCACAACCTAAGTATTGCCAGTGAACTGCCCCGTCGAACTTGATTCCACCTTCTCAGACTCAAAGCAAATTCCAATACTCTCGTTCTCTGACCACGATGACATACATCTACCAATTCAACTCCCATGAAACACTCATAGAGATTTCCCAGGCTACCGAAGAGGGAAATCACCTCAAACCATGAAGTGGTTACATCCCCTTGCCAGAGCCTGAAGCAGTCTCTGCACAAACCTGTGGCAACTCTTTGGCAATTCGCTCCACGACATGATCGGCTGATTGTCGATACCTGGCCACCACCTCGACCTCGGGTAATCGACCTTCGCGCTTCACGTCCATTTCCATTTGCTCATACTGCTCACTCAGTTTGTTCGCGCCAAAGGTTCTAAAGGCACTTTTGAGTGTATGACTGAGTCTTTGAAACAGCTTCGCATCCTGTGTGATAATCGCTTCATCCAGTTTGTTCAGCAGCCAGGGTGTCTCCTCAAGAAAAGCCTGACCCACATCTGCCAATAGTGCCCGATCTCCATTTGTCGCACGCAGAGCCAACTGCCAGTCGACATAATCCTCCGACTTCACCAACGACTCGGCTTCAGTATCAATGGTCTGGAGCGCACCTGCGGTACTCGTCGGATCTTCAATCACCGACTGGCAATCCGTCTGAAGTTCCACCGCATGTGCCTGTTGATCCAGATCAGGAAGATCAGCGCACATGTCATCACTTCTGGCAGCAACACCCTCACTGGTTATCTGGTAGAGCGGCTTCCAGCGTGGAGCATGATCGTTACAGACCTGCTCAATCATCTGAAACAACTGACGAGCCCGTATCGGCTTCATCAGGTAATCATCCATTCCGGCCTTCAGGCATTGCTCACGATCCCCCTGCAGGGCATGCGCTGTCATCGCCACGATCGGAATATGCTCTCCCGTCCGCCTTTCAATCTCGCGAATCGCCATGGTGGCTTCATTCCCGTCGAGTTCGGGCATCTGCACATCCATCAGAATCAGGTCGAATGATTCACTGCGATAGCGTTCAATCGCCTCGATGCCATTGCTGGCCACCACTACCCGGTGCCCCCATCGCTCCAGTAAACCCAGTGCCAGTTTCTGATTGGCCAGACTGTCTTCAGCCAGCAGTATTCTCCGCGAATTGGCCGATCTTTCCGGCACAGCCATAGCCGAAGCCATGGGCACAGCACGAGGTGCCTGCCCCATGATCCCTACAATCGAGTTGTACAACTCGGATTGTTTCACAGGCTTGATGAGATAACCGGCAATCCCCAGTTGCTGACACCGCGAGAGATCTTCCAGCCGATCCCCCGATGTCAGCATCAGGATTTCAACGGCAGGCATGTTTTCCAGACTGCGAATTGATGCCGTCAGACTGAACCCGTCTTCTCCCGGCATTTGCGCATCGGTAATGATTAATCGAATGGGTTCACCCTGATCAATCGCATGCTGCAACTCTCGCCTAGCTTCGATCGCTCCTGCGGCAATGCGTGGACGCATCCCCCACAACAAGGTCAACTCTTCCAGAATCCTACGATTCGTCTGGTTATCGTCGACAATCAGCACACGCAAGCCATGCAGTTGAGGCTCCTGGGCCAGTGGCTGCACACTTCCTTCTGCTTCGACACCCAGATTGAGCGTAAAGTGAAAGGTACTACCTTGACCCACTTCGCTTTCAACCCAGATCTTCCCCTGCATCAATTCCACCAGCCGGGCCGATATCGCCAACCCCAGCCCTGTCCCTCCATATCGCCTGGTGGTCGAAGAATCGGCTTGCTCAAACGCTTCAAAAATGGATTCAAATTTTTCCTTGGCAATTCCGATCCCGGTATCCTGCACCTTGAAGTGCAATGTCACCTGTTCTGCAGTTCGACTCTCGACAGAAACATCGAGAACCACCTCACCCCGTTCAGTAAATTTGAGTGCATTCCCCAGCAGATTGATGATCACCTGCCGTACCCGGACTGCATCTCCGCGAACCTCATCGGGAACATCTGGCGAGACATGAAACGCCAGTTCCAGCTTTTTGCGATGAGCCCGGTTCGAGAGCGATTTCATCGTGTCGCCCAGCGAATCGCGTAGTCGAAAGGGTTGCTCATCGACATGCAATCGACCGGCTTCAATCTTCGAAAAGTCAAGAATGTCGTTGATGATCCCCAGCAGCGATTCACCCGATTCCAGCACCATCCGCAGGTAATCCCGCTGTGCCACCTTCAGATCGGTATCCATCACCAGTTCTGTCATGCCGATAATGGCATTCAAGGGCGTACGAATCTCATGGCTCATATTGGCGAGAAAATCACTCTTCGCCCGGTTGGCAGCTTCAGCCGCATCCTTGGCTTCGCGCAAGGCCTGTTCAGCCAGCTTCATCGGCGTAATATCGCGTGAGACTCCGTAGGTTCCGATCACGTCCCCCGCTGGTGAAATCAACGGCAATTTGGTGGTCGACATCCACCGGATATGACCATCACTCCAGACCACCCGTTCTTCCTTACCAATCAACGGCAGACGCGTCTGCATCACATATTCTTCGTCTTTACGAGCAATCGCGGCGTGCTCTGCTGAGAAGAAATCGGTATCCGATTTTCCAATCGCCAGGCTCGGATCGGACAATCCGCTCGCGGCGGCTTTCGCCTGATTGATGCGCAGATATCTGCCCCGCACATCCTTGAAGTAAATGTTGTCCGGGATGCTTTTCATGAGGTTATTGAGCAGATCTCGCTCCTGGTCGAGAGCGATCTCTGTTCGTTTGCGATCAGTCACATCCGAGAAGATCCCCTGGATCCCGACGCAATTCCCTCGACCATCATAGACCGGGTTCTTCATCACATGTGTGTAATGCACCTCTCCCGAAGGTGTCACAAACTCTTCGATCGTTTCAAACTGTGCTCTCGTTTCCGTGACATACCGATCATCAGCCCGGTACTTATCGGCCAGATCCTTGGGGAAAAAGTCGTAATCGGTCTTGCCCACCACCTCATTCGGCGGGGAACCGAGGATTTCACACAGCTTGCGGTTGGCAAAAGTCACTCGTCCATGCAGATCTTTACGGAACATCGCGTAGGGCAATGTCTCCACTAAAGACCGATAAAACGATTCCGACTCCACCAGCTTCTGCTCGGCATACTGACGCTTGAGCACTTCCGAAATGTGCCGCTTATGTGTCAGATTCAGATCATCACAGACCGACCTGAGTGCCACGATCAGTCGATCCTGGTGCGATAGGTGGGGCACTACGTCATCACTGCGCGGCCTCGTCAATCGCTGGATGCCTTGCAGTACATCCTGCAATGGCCGTTCGTACGAATAGATCAGATCAGCCGCTCCATCAACCGCTTTAAGAATCAATCCCAATTCGCCGGCTTTGATCAACAGCAGAACGGGCACAGGAGGCGTGCACTGAGATTTGATCAGCGGGAGAAACTCAATCGCTTCACAACCGAGAACCACCAGAGCCGGGCGGATCTGTATTGCCGCCGGCAAATCCTGATCGATATCGAGCGTCTCAATCTCGTAGCCGGCATCGACCAGCGTCTGACGAAGACCTTCACGAAAGGAAGGTCGTGGTTCAACAATCAGGATGCGGGGCATGATAAAGCCTGATCAAGTGTCGCATCATCAAAATGATACGCGTTGCCCTTTGAAACACCGCTTTGCCTGCCATCCTGTGAGCCATGCCTTCCACTGCGGGCAAGCAGGCTCTGGTGACTTTCAAAGCGATGCTTCAAATTGCGTTTCGTTGGGGTCGATCATTTGTGGGGTCAACCTCAATGTTAAGAAATATCCACATTCAAAAGATAGGTCTTTAATGCGGCTTTCCAGAATTGCCATCACTCAGTGACAGTCAACCGCTACCGCCCGAACCTGACTCTCCCTTTCGAACATTGGGATTCAATCTCGTTGCAACTGATCGGCATGCTCTTTGAGCTTCAGCAGAATCGCCACGACTTCACGAGTCGCCTCCTCACTTCCCGAAAGTGCTGTATGATGCAGTTGCAGCACATTTCTCCCGGCGGCACTGGCATGGACCAGATCGCCAGCGTGACGATATCGCTTCGATGAATGGGTTTCGTGCAGTGCCGAATACCCTGCAGCCAGTGGTAATCCTTCAGCCTGCGCAGCGGCCACCAGCCGTTCCCTGCTCAAGCCTCCCCAGATTTCGGGCTCGTACCACAATCCCAGTTTGTACAACGAAACCAATGACCGTTCATTGTACCGATCACTCGTGACATGCCTTTGGCCGCACAACTCATCCCAGGCCATTTCGATGGTCATGGCCTGTTGCCAGCGATGTCGATCCTGCAATGTCAAAGACTTCCATTGCGGCCTGACAACCAGCGCCTGCAACTCAGAAAGCGGATAAGCCTCATTCCCGCGTTGAGTGTACAGCCTGAGCCTCGCTGTCTGCCGTTCAGTGGAAAGCAGCAGTCCCCCTCCACGACCTGCACTGATCGGCTTACTCCCACCGAAACTGAACGCCACAATCTCTCCCACAGGTTGCTCACCGACAAGGTTTTCGAGAGCAGGTTCGCCTTTGATTTCGGCACCCAATAGCTCTCGGAGTGCATAGCGTGCTGGTGACTGGCAGGCATCTTCAATCAGCACAACATCGCGAGCGAGACACCATAGTCGAATTTGCAGCCAATCCGGCGTTTGCCCATGCAAATGGCTCGCAATCAGTGCCTTCACTCGAGGCGAATAGCCCGCCTCTAACCCCAGTGGATCGATCGTCCAGCATTCTGGTACCACATCGACCAGAACAGGGAACGCACCCACAGCCAGGACATTCTTGAAATTCGCCTCAAAGTCGTAAGCTGCCAGCAGAACTTCGTCACCTGGCCCCACGCCCGCCGCTCGCAAGGCCAGTTCTATCGCCACGGTACCGCTGGATGTCAGTACGGGTCTGCGACCGGGAAATCGCAGAGCGAGATCCTCACGCAAACCCGCATGCTCGCCCCCTTCGTAGACTGCCCAATGATCGCCCTGCAACGCGCGGGCTATTTGATCGGCAATTTCAATTCGCGGCAGTAAACGATCTGGTGCCCCTTGAGGCCAAAACGGACATCCACCCAGAATCGCAGGCACTTGTGTAATCTGCGATTCGAACTGCTGCCGTATTTCACTGAGCAACTTCGATTGATTCATACCCAAGAAGTTCGCACACTCTTGAATAGCTTTCCAGCTCTGGCTGAAGATCTCTCGCAGTTGAACGAGTCAGTCACTTCTTCCAGCCGCACCCGATTGTCGAGCAGAAACCCCATGAGCGACGATCCTCCACCAAGACAACTGGGCGATGTCCTCGCACAACTGATGCAATTGCGCGGATATTCACAAATTCAGGAAGACGATCGCCTCCGTTCTGCCTGGAAACAAGTGGTTCCCGCAGCCTATTCGACTCTCACCAGACCCGCCAAGATCTCTCGTGGTGTCCTGCAGGTTTACGTCTCTCACCCGGCAGCTCTCAGTGAACTTTCAGCCTTTCACCAGAAACCCATCGTCGAAAATCTGCAGAAAATACTCCCAGAGCTCAAACTCAAAGACATCAAATTCCGTCTGGGATAACACGTTTTCACGCCCGGAGTGATTCGTTTTGCTCGGCGAGCAAACTGCGATTTCCGCTGGTCGAATCCGCTCCAAAGCATTTCCCCTTTACGCTTTGGATGAAATCTTTTGTAATTACCCTTTGATTTCCAGTGTTCAAGGATTCGAACCAAGGATCATTTTTCGTGCGGGAATGGAGTCGCCTCGCGAGGTACGTCAGGCCCTATTGGAAGCTGCTGGCATTTGCCATCAGCTTTGGTGGGATTGTTGCGCTCCTCTGGGGCGGCGCACTACTGCTCACGTACCCCGTCATCAAAGTCTTTCTTGAAGGCGAACATCTCGGCTCTTACATCCAGAACGAGATTGAAACCTCTTCCCGAAAGCTCGACGAATCAAGAAACGAACTCCATCAACTGCTCATTCGCCACGGTATGGCTCTCGAACCAGAGGTCGGCCCTGCTGCGATCTCCTCACAAGCCTCTCATGCATCGGCCATTAAAGCTTTACCTCTCAGCGCCACACGCGATCAGGCCAGACTCCAGAAAGAGATCGACACCTGGGCGCGCAGGCTCTACCTCATGACGTGGCTCAACCAGCGCGTTGTCCCCTGGCTGCCAGATGACCCCTTCCGCCTGCTGCTGGGACTCATGGGTATTCTTGTTGCAGCGACGTTCCTCAAAGGAGCCGCCACGGTCATCCAGGATCTCTATGTCGGTAAAGTGGCCGAACTCACTGTCATGGATTTGAGAAAAGATCTCTACCGACACCTTTTAAAGTCCGATCCTCTCGAAGTGGCCGCCACTGGGACTCCCCGGTACATGGCGACGTTCATGAATGACACTCAGCAATTGACTCAAGGCTTAATGCTCGCTGGCGGCGAAGTCATTCGCGAACCTCTCA
>JAIXUU010000041.1 GCA_027483405.1 Planctomyces sp.
AACAGCAACTCGCGGAACAGTCGGGAATTTCTCGTACTGCCGTAACTGCAATTGAAGGTGCCAAGCTCATCCCATCCGTGGCGGCGGCTCTGGCGTTATCACGAACTTTGGGGGCCAGCGTTGAAGATCTGTTTGGAAGTTCCCCAATCAACACGCCGCCAAAACGACCCGTCTGGGCCTGGCAACCGCCTTCCTTCTGGCAGACATCGACAGACGAAACACCTCATTTTTTGGCAGAAGTCGGCGGGGAGTTGATTCAATACCCCGCATCTGCACGACCCGTCACCACACCCTGGCCGGTTATTGGCAATCAGGAGACGAACCACAATCCATCCCGGACACTTGTCCTCGCAGGCTGCGATCCCGCAGCAGGACTGCTTGCAGAAAAATTTGCTCTCGATACCGGAATGCATCTCCTGGTCATTCCACGATCCAGTAGGGCTGCTCTCGATCTGGTCGCGCAGGGCAAAGCTCATCTGGCAGGCCTGCATTTTTCGTCGCCTGAGACACCGGATGGAAATGTCCAACTCGCCCGGGAATCGCTCGACAAAGGATTCGCCCTGTTAAGACTGGCGAACTGGGACGAGGGGGTTGCTGTTCAACCTGCTGCAAAACTAAAAACTCTTGTAAGTATTCAGAAGAGCCGTCTGACATGGGTCGGGCGCGAACAAGGTTCAGGCGCCCGCCGCTGTTTCGATCAGTTGTTCCATGGCAAGAAAAAACCCGCCCACGAAGTCCATAACCATCGTGCGGTCGCCGAAGCGATTCGATCAGGTTTTGTGAATGCGGGGATCTGTCACAAACTGGCGAGTGCAGAAGCAGGTCTCGACTTTCTTCCCGTGCAGCAGGAAGCTTATGACCTTTGTATTCCGGAGGCTTACTTTGATGATGATCGAGTACAATGCCTGATTCGCGTGGTGCAATCGACCTCGTACCGCAACGTGATGGCACAATTGCCGGGTTATGACACTTCAGAAACTGGTGGAATCACTCACTACATGGTGACTCATCGCTAACTTCATTGGCAGCCCTGTTTTGGTCGGGTGAACTGGTTTTTTGTTTAGTAGCCTTGCGGAGGGTTTATCTTCCCAACGTGAACAAATTCCGGTAGATTCTGCCGCTCAGGTCAACAAGGAACGTTGGCCTAATTGTAAATTTCCGGGCAAAGGCTGCGCCTTTTGCCTTATGGCATTGATTGAAATCAACCAAAGGTCAGGCATGGACGCCAAACCCATACAGCCTCAAAGTCGTGGCATCTCTTCATCCAATCCACGAGTTGACAGGTATCGGCTCGCAAACCTGTCGAGGCAGATTTTTGGCAGCTTGATTCACTTCTTGAGATCCCACTGGAGTCATATCGATCGTGGGGAATTCCTCACACTCTGGGGCTTAGGCACCGGTGGTCTGTTAATGCTGCAGGCGGCTATTGCCACATGGGGCGTGCTCGAACCCTGGCGATCCTGCGCGCTGGTGGCAATTTGCCTGGGTGCTGGCCTGGGGAGTCTGGCCCGAGTTCAACCTCGACGTGCTGCTTCATCTTTGGAGCCAACCTCTTCCCCCGAGAAACCACTCTGGAAAGCCCTGCTGCAATGCTCGCCACCTCTGGGAGCAATCCTCCTGGCGACCTGTGTCTGGTTCTGGCTGGGCCCGCTTTGGTACAGCGTACCCGCGATGCTGCCGGGGCTGTTTTCTGTGGAAGTTCTGTCTCAACGATGGGGCTTTATCCCCGTAGCGTTCCTGGTGGCTATGTCCACACTGGGTCTCACCAGTTCCCTGTGTGTCTGGTCGTTGCGAGAACTGGCACAGCTTCGGTCCATGGTTTTTCCAGAATTCAGTTCCGTACATTTTAATGTCACAGGTGAGGAATCGAAATCTTTCCCTCGGCAATCTCTGCTCTCCCCGGCGTGGATAGCTTGTGGCGTAAGCCTTGGCATGGGCATCAGTGCTGCCCTCCTCGCCTATGGCGCGTCTCCGTCCATCCTGCTGGGATTGGCAGGGCTGGCAACTGGCATGCCCGCCATTCGTTATTGGATGAGTCTCGAAGCAGAGGTCAATGGATCAGTTCATGCACAACGTCATGCCAGCCGACTAACCACAGGTAATCTACTGGAGACAAGCTGGATCAGTCACAGCCTCTTACTGATGGCTGCTATTCTTGCGGGAAGTATCGCCTGGGGAATGGAACGACTGGTGAACGACCGCATCCCCACCGGCACGTTCGTCATGACCGGGTTGGCCCTGGGGGGAATCTGTGGCTGGGCTCTTTCGGCTTTGATGAACTCTCGCCGAAAGCGAATAGCAGATCAGGCAGATTTGCAGATGGCTGGTCAAGATCTCAAGCCTATCGACATCTCGACCAGTGCCATGATCTGGATGGGTGTGGTCGCCATTGCCCTGAATCTATTGTTACTGCCAGCACTGACAGAACTCCTCCTTTTGACAAATGCGACAGTGAGCTGGTCGCCCGGTGTCTGGTTGATTCGTATGCTGTTTGTGATGCTCATGGTTTGGCCTGTCGGCTGGCTCATGGGCAGTGCCACCACACGGCGTTCGGGTTCCATGACGCTGCTCTGCCTCATGTTAGCTGCCGCTGGCTGGCTGACAGCTCAATGGATCGGTCGCTTCGTGTTGACTCCAGCCAGCTTGCTCCTGGCCTGCAGTTGGGCCCTGGTGGCTGTCTCTGTCATGCCACTGGTGCTCAATCCTCGCATGCTGACTGGCTGGATGTCCCCTCTGTTTGGGAAAACGATTGCTGCGAATGAGGTCACCTCAAGCAGCCACCAAACGCACGCTGTGTCGCCTTCAACTTTCGCGATGCAATCGGGTCATCTGGCCTTATCGACACGCATGGCTTCGCTGTTTTCGATCGTCGTGGGTGCAGGCCTGTTGGCCACGCTCCCCTGGTCTGTCAGTCGCGAATCATCAGCATGGAACTCCCGCGCCCTCTTCTCAACATCGGCTTCAGTGGCCTGGCATGCCGGCTTTTCTTCGGACATGCTGACAGCGCTCGATGACAGTCGTCTGGTCGAGGTCAATCATGCCGAGAATGGGACGATGGTCCGCTGGCGTACAAAATTTCTGGAAGAAGTTACGCGTGTTAATGGGCTGCCGCTGCCACCTGTAAGCCGCGATCCAGGTGTCGTTCCACAGGCTGTCCCGGAACTGATTCTGACAACGTTACCTCTGGCACTGCATCACGAAGCCCGGCACATCTTGCTCCTGGGAGCTGGGTCTGGTTTGCCACTGGTCACGTTATCCGACCTGCCGGTTTTGCAGGTGACTTGTCTGGAAGGAGATGCCGATTGCCTCGCTTCCGTGCAATTCAACGTATTACGCACTCTGGGTGCAGAAATTGACGAGCGATTTGATATTCACAGGGTGGACCCGGTCTGGGGTGTGTCGAGCCTGCAGGATCGCTTTGACGTCGTGATTTCGGCTCCGCTGCTCTCATCGACCGATCGTGGTGCCGCCTGTCTGACACGCGAGCATTACCTGCAATGCGCTGACCGGCTCACTGAGGATGGCATCTTCTGCCAGCGTTTCGAATGTGTCGATTATGGCCCTCAAGTGCTGGTGGATGTTTCCCGCACCTTGCGATCGGTCTTCCGCGAAGTGACTCTCGTACAGTCCGGCATTCCCGGAGAGGCTGTCTGGATCGCCACCAATTCTTCCAAAGGATTGGTACGTGAGGGGCTACTCTCGCGCATCAAATCGCCACAAATGCGGCGAATTCTGGCTCAGGCGGGCTGGGACTGGTCAATGCTGGCTGGTCTCTCCCTCGTCGATGATGCGGCTCTGGGTGAACTCGATGGCACGGATTCCAAAATTCATCTCCGACATGCCCAGGCAAACACGATCCGTTCCAATCATCTGGCCTGGCAGACACCCATCGAAACGATGCGCTGGGGAGCCAAACTGCAACAGACACAGGCTCTGTTAAGTGCTCCGCGTTCAACAGAACCGGTTTATCCCCCTTTGCCGATTCCAGTTGATCCTGATTCGGGTGAAGAGCCTCCTCCTGTCGTCTATCGAAGGCTGAGCCTACTGATGGAAGGAATGGGGTTTGATGGTGAAGATCCCGATCTGGTTCGTCGACTCGAAGAGATCGTCGCTCAGAGGCATCTCATCAACGATCATCCGGAAGCGTGGTGGTGGGAATATCGCAAAGTCATCAAGGAACGCCTGGGTAAGCCACCGGTCGCGACCGTGCGGCTGGCGACAGCTCAGGCTCTTAAAGGGGGCATGCTCCCCGATTATGCCCGCCGCAAAGATTATTTCGAGCATCTGGGAGAGGCGATTCGTTCGCCCAATCCTGCGGCTGAAGTCCCCGAACTAATGAAGTTTGAAGAGGCCTACGATCCCCTCCTGTCGCCATTCATTCATCAGGAAGTAGCCGAGTTATTGCATCGCAGCGGGAAAGAGGCCCGGGCCGAAGAACTGCGTCATCGACTCCATCTCGTCTACTTTGCACCGGGCTTTGACAGCTCTGTGCGAAATGTGCAAGTGGCCCTGGAAATGGTGCTCGATCATCCCGAAACCATTGTGGACGATGCGGCACGCTATGACCTGATCTTGAGCCTGATGCACACGATGCGCAATCGATGGAACCTGCGGACATCCCAGACACTCAAGTCGATCCGCCTGACATTGCGGGATATCGATGCCTGCCTGCTCGTGGCCCGGCGAGGGAAAGAAACGCTCGACCAACTGGCGCTGGCCGGCGCTGCTGATCATGCGGATTGTGAAAAACGCCTGCAGGGGCTGGATCGCATGTTGCTGCAACCCCTGGAGACGTATCGCAACAACCTGCGCAGTGCGACTCCTGAGTTCAAAGATCCTTCGGCTGCGAAATCAGCTTCAAAGTGAGCATCGATGCTCGATCAGCTCACGGAGTTGTTCATCATCCAGCGCTTCAAGTTCTAAGAGTGCTGCATAGGGATCCCCGGGTAATTGCAGGCAATGAGCAAACGCAGGTTCTGTTTTCAGACCTGCCTGTTTGAGTTCGATGATTCGTAAACGCAATGGTTCTCCAGCCAGTTTAAGTAACCTCGCTTCGATGAGCAGGTGACGATAGCCCCATTGCTTATGAACAGGGATTGGCTGAGCGAAGATTTCCAGTTCAAAGTTTTCAAACCGGCCACTGGCGACGAACGACGGGATGCCGCGAAGTACCATCTGTCGTTCCCGGTAGTCCGTCAGTTTTGGAGCGAGTTTCTGGCAATGTTTTGCAAAGATTCCTAAGTCGGGTGCAAAGCACAGAATATCGAGATCACTTTCCGGGAGATCGATCGCGAAGGGAATCGTCCCTGCCAGAACGGGTGTGAACTCTTGGAAAATCTGAGCGAGCCCAAGCTTGGCCATCGTTCGGGCCGCTTCGAGCTGACGAGGTAATGGGCCAAATGATTCTGGTTCGTCGAGAGAGAATCGCAAGTTCACGGCTGTAACCTCTTATTGACCGATTCAGGAATCCCGATTACACCACCTTGGATGCAGGATCGGCAGATCCCGCCGGAAGTCCATCTTCAGGCCAGATGACCTGTCCGATGGGGCTTCGAAAGTCCATGAATAATAACTCAGCCCTTGTTCGCGAAAAGGATGTCCGAACACCGTGTCTGACGATATGAGCGATCTCCTCAGCCCCGAAGAAATTGAAGCCCTGATGCAGGCGGCTCGCGGGGAAGGTGCGGGAGGTGCGTCAGCCGGTCTTTTTGGCCCACCCGGCGGTACTGCGACTCCTGCCGGAGCCAGTCCACGCCAGGCTCATCAACCCGCATCAAGAAACACATCGGCCGAACAATCGCTCAGGCAAGCCGAGCAGCAACTGGCGGCAGCACTTTCAGAAGAGTTGCCTCCCCGCAATATGCGAGGTTTACCTCCGGGCGAAGCACCGGCTCCCTTTGAATTCGAAGAATTTGGTACTCCGTTTCCCACACGTGCTGCAGCACCTGTCTTTCCACTCGATGCACTGCAGGATGTCGAACTGGATATCCGCATTGAACTGGGCCGGACAGAACTTCTCATCGATGAAGTGATGCAACTGCGAGAAGGCGCTGTGGTTCCTTTGGATAAACTCGCAGGTGATCCTGTCGATATTCTTGTGAATGGTAAGTTGCTGGCCCGAGGCGAAGTCCTCGTGCTGAACGATAACTTCTGCGTTCGAATTGCCGAAATTCTGACACAGGATGGCTGATCCTTTCCCGGGAGACGCCATGCGTCCAACACTTTCTTTCAATCGCTCTCATACGTGGCAGCACCTGCTTCTGGTGCTGCTCTGCCGATTTGTGGTTCTAGCGACGTTGTGTCAACTGTCGATCAATCCGAGTCAATTGCTGGCTCAAGAACAGCGGAATGATCGCCCCTCCTGGGCCTTTGATGCGGCTGTCCCTTTGGGCGAACCACAGCGAGCTTCACCCCCACCGAAGCCCGGCGAAGGAGTTGAACCAGCGACTTTTCGGCCAACACCTGGAACGCTTGGGCAAGTTGCCACGGCAGATACTGAATCAGGGCTTTCCATCTCCGGGAAGGCGTTGCCCTCGCGTGGAAGTGCCAAAACTGGCACTGGTCAGTCGCATCGGCAGGTTTCATCCAGTTCATTATGGTGGACAGTTGGTGTTCTCGTGGTGGTCCTCGCGACGGCCGGAGCCACACTTCCATGGTTGAAACGACATATCCCGGGGGCCGTGCAGCCCCTGCCCGAATCTGTCGTGCAAGTGCTGGGAAGGCGTCCACTCGACCCGCGAACCTCGCTGCAGTTGATTCGTGTCGGGACGCGAGTGCTGGTGGTGGGCCTGGGTCCGGATGGTGCGCGAACACTGGCCGAAATCACGGAACCAATTGAAGTCGATGTCCTCGTCGGTGCTTGCAAGACCAATCGACCGGAAGTTCAGGTGACGAAATCGTTCCAGCAGTTCTTCGAGCGAAAGGTCAGCTCATGAAACTGCACAACCTGGCAATTTCACTGGTGGCTCTCGGCACTTGCTGGCTGGGAATACTCATTTCTCCCGGCATGGCTCAGGTTGTTCTAAAGGAAGATGCACCCGGCGTCATCCGTTCTAACCGGCCGAATCCAACGAATGATCTCCGTCCGGCTGTTGCGCCAGTGCAGATATCTAGCCCGGCATTCGTAAGAACGGGTGCCGAAGGTAACGCCCCCACCGATTTCAACGGTGGCGAAAACAGCACGCTCGCATTCCCTCCAGGTTTGGCTGCACCAGCCCTACCAACCGGACTGGATGCCTCGAATCTCACCTCGCGGAGCGGGTTGTCGAACACACTCAAAATCATGTTCCTGCTGACTGTGCTCACTCTGGCACCCAGCATTCTCATGATGACGACCTGCTTCATTCGCTTTGTGATTGTGCTCGGATTGTTGCGGCAGGCACTGGGAACACAGCAGTTGCCTCCCAATCAGGTGATTACTTCGCTCTGTCTGTTTCTCACATTTCTTGTGATGGCACCTATCTGGCAAGAGGCCTATGAAGCGGGCATCAGGCCCTACACCGCACCTCGTGCCGGTGAGGCAGCGATTGATGAGTGGACAGCGTTCAATCGCACCTTAGTACCGATCCGCCGCTTTATGGCCGAACAGATTGACCGCACAGGGAGCAGTGATTCGGTCTGGATGTTTATCGACTTCATGCGGCCACCCAAAGACAGCCCGGCTCTGAGCACCTGGAAAGAACCCACCACCTACGAAGACGTGCCACTGGTGGCATTGTTACCCGCCTACGTTCTCAGTGAGTTAAAAGTCAGCTTTCTCATTGCGTTCCAGATCTATCTGCCATTTCTGATTATCGACATGGTCATTTCCTCCATTCTGATCAGCATGGGGATGATGATGCTCCCCCCTGTATTGATTTCTCTCCCGTTCAAGCTGCTGCTGTTTGTGATGATTGACGGCTGGTTCCTTACGGTTGGCATGCTGCTCGAAAGTGTCAGACCCTCCGGATAGCGCACACGTTGCATCACCAGTTCATTACCACCCTTCTTCAACCTGTATGAACGCCTGACTCCCATGACGTCTGATACTGCTCTTGAACTCTGCCGGAATGCGGTCGTCGTCGCGCTGATGGTCTGCCTGCCCAGCCTGATGTCGGCCATGCTGGTTGGCTTGATCATCAGTCTGGCACAGGCCGTGACACAGCTTCAGGAGCAGACGCTGAGCTTTGTTCCGAAGCTGGTGATCATGCTGCTGGTGGCTTTGTTGACACTGCCCTGGTCGATGAGCCTGATGGACAGTTATGCCCTCGATTTGTACTCCAGCATTCCAGAACGTCTGGCGAATGAATGAAAACCAGGCCATTGGAATCTTCCTGACAACCTCCAACGCACCTTGCCGAAAGTAGATTTCGCTCCATGCCGGCCTTGCCCTGGACAGAATGGCTGCTGACCGAAGCCACTTTTCAGTTCCAGATCTTTCTGCTGGTGCTGGTCAGGCTCTCAGGCCTCGCATTGACTGGCCCGATCTTCGGTGCCCCTGCCGTGCCCACGAATATCCGCGTGCTGCTGATTTTTGTACTCGCACTTCTCGTGACACCGTCCATCGGCCATCAAGCGGCACAAGGTTTCTCGCTGCGAGATGGCAACCAGGATCAGCGATTAACCAGTGACGAAATCCCCCCGGCACTGGCTGAGCGGTTTCTCGCAAAATCATCAAACGCACCAGCATCTGCCGAGCGATTAACGCCTGATGATCGAGTCATGACAGCCGCGGAATACTCAGCACTTCCCACACCTCCAGAAAACCTGGGTCAACTCGTGCTGGTGCTTCTGGGAGAACTGGTGATCGGGTTGTTCTTAGGATTGGGTGTGCAGATGGTGCTGGCTGGTCTGCAGATGGCAGGGCAGATCATTGATCAGCAGGGAGGGTTCGGACTCGGTGAAGTCTTTAACCCAGACTTGCAGATGAATGCCTCGCAAAGTGGGCAACTCCTCTTCTGGCTGGGGACAGTCATCTTTCTGGTGCTCGAACCTCTGGGCGGGCATCTCGTCATGCTGAAATCGATGGTCGAGAGTTTTCAGTCGATCCCGGTGGGACGGGCTTTCTGGGAGCCGGGGACTGTGGAGCTGTTAAACAATCTGATGCAGGCCTCGTTCTCGCTGGCAATTCGCTTTGCGGCACCTATCATGCTCGTGATGTGCCTGGTCGATGCCGCCATTGGATTCTTGAGCCATACCGTTCCGCAAATCAATATTCAGGCCGTCGGGTTCTCACTCAAGGCCATGGTGAGCCTGCTCTTGCTGATCACACTTTTCAGTACCTCACCCGCTGTTATCGTGAATGCCTTTCAGGAAACCTTTTTCGTCTTAAGGCAAGGGCTCTCCCTTCCTGAAGGAATCACGATTCCACCCTCCGGTTAACAGATCAGGTGGCAGCCATCGCTGTACCGAATACAGACACTTCGAATCCTCGATTCCACTTTTAGCCAAAACTTGTGATGCGGAATTCACTTCAATCTCAGTGGCTGGAGCCGGAGGCTCCCACTTATGGCTGGCTGGATCATCCCGGCCAGCGGCTGAGAGTGTTGCTGCTGATATTCCTGCTCCCCTCACTGGCCATTGGATATCGTCTCGTTCAGTTGCAGGTGTCTCGTCAGGCAGAGTTCACTCGCGTTTTTGAGGCCACAACCACACGGATCGTCGAGATCCCCGCTCGCAATGGTCGCATTCTCGCCTCAGATGGCTCGCTACTGGCTGTCGATGAAGAGAACTTCGAACTCTGGGTGCAATTCCGATGGCTGGAAGAACCGCCTCATCCGGACTGGCTCAAGCGGCAGGCGAATAGTCGCTTATCGCGGCGGCAACGACGTGATGACAAGCAAGTGGCTGCGATGACCACCACGCTCCTCGATGAACGCCGTCATCTGTGGGAACGTATTGCCCATGTCACGGGTGTGACGCCTGAAGAACTCAATCAAGCACGCCAGAGTGTGCAAACCCGTATCGAACGGATGAAGCAGGCTGTGCTCGAGAAACAGATTCAGCAGCAGCCAGTGCCCGCACAGCCAGCACGATCAATACAGCCAACACGATCAATACAGCCAACACGATTAATACAGCCAACACGATCAATTACGGAAGAATCTTCACCACATGCTGTGACGGCGTGGCTCGGCTGGGGCCAAAAGTTATGGCAGGAGTTTCAGTATGAGTTAACCACGCCACCACCTCGCGCAGAAAACGGGCCCTTGATATTGGCCGAAGAACTTGAACCACAGCGAGTGCTCGATACGCTCCCCAAAGAGGCAGCCGATGAAATTCTGGCACATCCGGAGTTATACCCCGGTCTCGAAGTTCGCGTCCGCCATCACCGCATTTATCCAGCCCGGCAGGTGGCCAGCCATTTGCTGGGTGTGCGTACTCCTTTACGCGAAGAAGAAGCACTGGAACGTGCCAAACAGTGGCCACAAGGCGATCCCCTCGATTATCGCGCAGGAGATGCCATAGGCCGCAGTGGCCTCGAACTGGCTTACGATGCTCAGCTTCGCGGACTGAGAGGCCTGAAACAGCAAACG
>JAIXUU010000368.1 GCA_027483405.1 Planctomyces sp.
ATCCTGACGATCACTGCGTGTGCCTGAATTTCCGGGAAAGTAGATTAACAGTTGCCTGGCGGGAGTCTCGGCTGTGGCAGGCCGCTCGTAATACCAGCCATGGAGAGTGAGTTTGTCGCTGATTTTGAGTTTGACATCCTGCACATCGATCAGCCCGGCACCTGCCAGATGACCGGAAAGCGGGGCTGTCTTTGTGGGTTGAAAGATCAACTGCCGCTGAAAAGTGATGAGCAGCAGGTGCACCAACACATAGGGCACGAGCAGCCAGATCAATAGACGGCGGCCATACAGCCAGAGGAGATTCGTGCGGCAAAACGGCTCTCGTGGAGGAAGTTCAAGCGGCATCTGATGATGTCCTTTGCGCTCCAGGATTTCTGGCAAGAACGTTTTGTGACCCGCCAAAGTCTACCATGAAGTGCGGGCAGATCCTCTCGGAACTCATTGTTCGTCTGCCAAATGATGATGAGGCGTCATGATCTGGATGTCATGCAGGAGCAATTCCATGGAGGTGCAAAAGGGGAGAGATGGCTCTGGGAATACTGGCTTAAAAAACAACATGGCCGGTGTCAGACGAAGCTGACACCGGCCATGAATAATTCTTGATACACAACCCGATGAGTGAACTCATGAGTCGAGGATCTGCAACTTCCGTTTACTTCGCATCGGCCAGAGCGGCCTGTGCGGCGGCGAGGCGGGCGATGGGTACTCGGAAGGGGCTGCAGCTGACGTAGTCGAGGCCAATCTTATGGCAGAAGACGACGCTCGATGGCTCGCCGCCGTGTTCGCCGCAGATACCGATCTTGAGACCTGGGCGGCCTGAGCGACCCTTTTCCACACCCATCTTCATGAGTGTACCGACGCCTGCCTGATCGATCATCTGGAATGGATCGTTCGGGACGATGTCGTTTTCCTTGTAGTGGTTGATGAACCCGCCGTAGTCATCGCGGCTGATGCCGAGAGTTGTCTGCGTCAGATCGTTGGTACCGAAGCTGAAGAATTCAGCGGCACCAGCAATCTGATCGGCTGTGGCACAGGCACGTGGAACTTCGACCATGGTACCGACGAGGTACTCGACGCTTTCGCCAGTTTCTGCGAAGACCTTCTCGGCCTGTTCGCGGACGACCTTTTCCTGATTCTTGAATTCAGCGACGTAGCCGACGAGCGGAATCATCACTTCAGGAATCACAGTCAGGCCTTCCTTCTTCAGCTTGCAAGCGGCTTCGAAGATGGCCCGGGCCTGCATCGCAGTGATTTCCGGGTAGACAATCCCCAGACGGCAACCGCGGTGACCGAGCATCGGGTTCGACTCGTGCAGTTCATGCACGCGGCGGGCGATGTAATCGGCTGGAATGCCGATCTTCGCAGCCAGATCGGCCTGCGAGGCGTGATCGTGTGGCAGGAACTCGTGGAGTGGTGGATCCAGAAGACGAATCGTCACTGGCAGACCATTCATGGCCTTGAACAGACCATAGAAGTCTTCACGCTGGAAGGGGAGCAGCTTGGCCAGTGCCTTCTCGCGAGACGGCAGATCGCCAGCCAGAATCATTTCGCGGAATTCATCGACATGGTCGAAGAACATATGCTCGGTACGGCAGAGGCCGATCCCTTCGGCGCCGAACGAAACAGCCTGTGTGGCCTGCTTGGGCTCGTCGGCATTCGTACGCACTTTGAGAGTACGGTACTTATCAGCCCAGCTCATCAGCTTGGCAAATCGCTGATAGGTTTCCGATTCTTCGGGCTTCATCGTCTTGCTGATGAGGACCTGAATGACTTCGCTGGGCTTGGTATCGACCTTGCCTTCGAAGACTTCGCCAGTGAAACCATCAATCGAGATGAAATCACCTTCCTTGAGGGTCTTGCCACCCACGGTGACTGTGGCCTTTTCGTAGTCGATGTTCAGCTCGGAAGCACCGACCACGCAAACCTTACCCATCTGGCGGCTGACGAGTGCCGCGTGTGAGCTGGCACCGCCGAAGGCTGTCAGAATGCCCTTGGCGACCTTCATGCCGCGAAGATCTTCGGGAGTGGTTTCGCGGCGAACGAGAACCAGTTCAGCCTTGGGATTCTTGAGGAAGATGGCTTCGGCATCATCGGCATGGAAGACAATCTGTCCGAAGGCAGCGCCAGGGCCGGCGTTGATCCCCTTGGTGAGGAGTTTTCCGCCTGCTTGTGCGGCCTTCTTGCCAGCGAGGTCGAAGACTGGCTGCAGCAACTGATTCAGGTCGTCTGCAGGAATACGCTTAGGCGAAATCGCTTCCTTATCGGTGATCTTGCCTTCTTCGACGAGATCGACCGCAATACGAACGGCAGCAAAACCAGTTCGCTTGGCGTTACGAGTCTGGAGCATCCAGACCTTGCCTTTTTCGACTGTGAACTCGATATCCTGAACGTCTTTGTAGTGACCTTCCAGAATCTTGCCGATGGAATCGAGTTCTTCGAAAGCCTTGGGCATATCCTTGGCCAGAGTTTCTTCAATTCGCAATGGGGTGCGGATACCGGCCACCACGTCTTCACCCTGAGCGTTGATCAGGTAATCACCGCAGTAGCCTGGTGTGCCCAGAGCACCATCGCGGGTGAGTGCCACGCCAGTTGCGCAGTCATCACCCAGGTTGCCGAAGACCATCGCCTGCACGTTGACAGCGGTACCCCATTCGTGAGGAATACCATAGGTGCGGCGGTAAACAATCGCACGGTCATTCATCCAGGAGCTGAACACAGCTCCCACAGCACCCCAGACCTGCTTTTTGGGATCTGTCGGGAAGTCGAGGCCGGTCTTGGCCTTGATGGCGGCTTTGAATTCTGCCACGAGTTCCTTGAGCTGAGCGACGCTCAGTTCGTTATCGAAGTGGACGCCCGCTGCGTGTTTTTTCTTTTCGAGCAGATCTTCGAACGGATCGATGTCGGTCTTCTTTTCGGGCTTGAGACCCATGACGACGTCGCCGTACATCTGCACGAAGCGGCGGTAGCTATCCCAGGCGAAACGCTCGTTGCCGGAAGCCTTGGTGAGTGCTTCGACAGTGACGTCGTTCAGACCGATGTTGAGCACGGTATCCATCATGCCGGGCATTGATTCGCGAGCACCGGAGCGGCAGGAAACGAGCAGGGGATCGGTGGTGTCGCCGAATTTCTTGCCCATGGCCTTTTCGACCTGAGCCATGGCGGCATCGACCTGAGCTTCGAGTTCTGGCGGATAGGTCTTTTCGTGAGCGTAATAGTAGGTGCAGACTTCTGTGCTGATGGTGAAGCCAGCAGGGACTGGAAGGCCAATGTTGGTCATTTCCGCGAGGTTGGCCCCTTTGCCACCCAGCTCGTTTTTCATTTTGGCGTTACCGTCCGCCTTGCCAGCTCCGAAGAAATAGACGTACTTCGTCGACATACCGTAGTCCCTAGCCTCTCATGCGAAGGTATGGCAGCAGGCTCTGCCGCCAGCGGATCAGACCGAGAAAAACACTGTAATCCAAGGTGAGAAAGCACCCTGGGAACGAAACGACACTTCTTAGAATGTCGATTTCACGTTTGAACCGTAGCAGCCAAGGACCGGAAGTTCAACCATCCAGACGAATTGCAACGATTCTGCCTTCGCCAAACCCTCATAAACCGGCTACTTCGGGGTGGTTTTGGGGGAGATTGGAAGACTGCTGGGACAAGTGTGTTTCGTGGAATTCAACGATTTTGGGATGTACACTAAGCTTTCTTACTGTGTGATCCAAATTCGAGGCAAAGTCGCATGGCCAAATTTCTGAATACAAGTGCAACGAACTACTTTCTGGAAGAGCTTATCAAGCAGGCCAGAGATCGACTGGTTCTCATCAGCCCCTTTTTGCGACTCAATGATCGCATCAAGGAACTGCTCGAAGACAAAGATCGCCTCAAAATTGATGTGCGTCTGGTGTACGGGAAAAGCGAGCTCCAACCTGACGAAATCAAGTGGCTCAGAGAGCTTTCATTTTTAAGGACAAGTTACTGTAAAAATCTTCATGCCAAGTGCTATCTGAATGAAGAGCTTTGTATTATTACCAGCATGAATCTCTATGAATTCAGCCAGATTAATAATAATGAGATGGGAGTTCTGATTCAGCGAAAAGAGGATGCTGAGCTTTATAAACAGGCTGCGGAAGAAGCACTGAGAATTATACGCATCAGTGAAGAGGTTCGGCTCTCTGTTGAGACCGTTGAAAAACCTGAAGAGCTGGAAGTGGCGCAAGAGGCTTTGGAAGTAGCGACTTCGAGTTCGAGTGAGAAGATCACCACGTCCAAGTTAGCCCAGAAGCATAACTTCAAGACGGCAGAGTTCACCGACCGGCTGGTTAAAGCGGGTTATCTCGAATTACGCGATGGCAAGCCGTTCATTACGGCCAAAGGAAAAGAGGCAGGGGGCGAGTTTCGCATGGGGCAATACGGTCCATTTTTCCTTTGGCCGGAGAGTCTGAAGCTTTAGTGTCGGTTGATGCTACTTAAGCAATTTGACTGGCAATCAGCCTCAAAACATGACGAGACGAATTCCGAGGCAGATCAATCCTCCGAAAAGTATCGCCCCGAGGCATCCATGCGTGGAACGATTCTCTATTTTGAAATTTTCGAAGGTCAGTTGAAGTTTGTCTTTATCGGCCGGGTGACCGCACGAGCAGGGAGGTAAATTCGTATAGCGAACTTCTCCGCAAGCATGACATCGCCCGCATCCAGTACAGTGCGGCGTTCCACAACGCTCGCAATTCTTGAGCTGCTTCGATATCTTCACCGAAACTCGTTGCTCACCACAGTCGGGGCATCGCCCGCAATTCGGGCAAGCTACCTGCTCCACTATCAAGACTGCGGAGCAGGCTCCACATTTAATGAGATTGGTTTTCATCGGCCACGGGAATAACAGTGGAGGGTTGGTTGTGGTGTAGAATCGACAAGCACTTATAGAGTGTTCACCTTATGAAAGGCTTGACATCCCAGATCAAGATTGTGCAATCCTGGGAGACACTGATAAGTCGATCGCCAGTGGGCGTGAAAATTAATGATCTAACGTAATCTCTGTGTCCATCAAAGGTTGCAATTTTTGTTTGGGTCTCCATCGACCAGAGTTCAATCAGATGAAAGTCGTCTCGTCGCAATCCCAAGGCAACAAGGTTGTTGTCTGGAGAAATGGCAACGGAATTGACACCATGCGCTTTGGTGTGTAAGGCTAGCGAGATATTCCGATTCGGAAGATCGTAAAGACGCAAAGACACAGTGGGAAATGTATCTTTGGGATGGCTAGGTTCACTGAATGAAAAAAGATGGCTGTCATTGCTAAATGTAGTGGCAAGAAGCGCTGACTCAAATGCATTTTCAGTCTTCCAGACTTGATGGCCGTCAGAAAGGCGAATCACAACGGCTGTTTGTGAATTCGATTTCGAGCAGGCAAGGTAGTTTCCATCCGGGGAGATGCTGCAAAGGAAATGTTGAATTGGTAACTTACGGTTATCTATTTGATATTCGCGGTCTAGCGATCTTTGATCAATATCCCAGAGTTTGATGGCTCCATCGCATCCTGCCGAAACCAGGCGTTGAAGCGGTTCCGACCAGGCCACAAAACTAGTTGCACATTCATGCCCAGGCAATTCAAAGAGTTTTTCTCTCGTGTGCCTGTTATAGACTTCAATCTCAGGTTCAGAGCCTGCACATGCAATGTGTTGGTCACCGATCAGCGCGATTGAGACGGTTGATCCGTGCTCTCGTTTGATCGTGCTCATGAGTGTTCCTTTTTCAAGGTCCCACTCACGTACGAGGTCTCCGCATGTCCATAATTTGCCTTCAGAGAGTAGCCCTGTGGTCAATAAGGGACAAAATTCTTCCTGAGACGCGAGTTCCCAATTCTTTGTCGAGATAAATGAAATCTTTCTGGTGGAAAGGGCAATTTCTTTCCCGTTGGGTGAGATCGCTACTCCCAATGTACCCCAGCGAGGAAAGTCTTTGAGTTTTTCTCGATTCTTCAGATGGAATACTCCAGTTCGATCGAACCCAGCTTTCACCAGAAGGGACTCGTCGGCAGTTACCGCGAAGTCACATATTGATGAAAGTTCCGGGAAAACTAGATTTGCTTCCTGGGAGTCGAGTGGAAGGAGATGGAAATCTTGTGCTCCGGCGACACCAATCGAGCGGCCACCCGGCAGCACGCGAATGGCATTAATGGTCTTCTCAAGGATCGGCCATTCACGCAGAACTTTGCCATCTTTCGTATCGAGATAAACGACACCAGCATCAGAGAGAGTGGCCAGTCCTTTGCCATCTGGTGAGAAATCGAGTGAACGTGATGAGACCCACGTTTTCTTCTGTCGGGGAGTGTTACGCGCCCAAAGAGGCGTGCCATTCTCATAGAGAATCGTTTGGTTGGCCGTCTGCAAGGCAATTTGATTTTTCCACCTGGAACAGGCGACAGCATGTGCAGATTCATCCTTATCACCAATGGTTTTGGAAAAACTCCAACCGATTTTCCATTGAAGGAGGTTGCCGAGAGGGTTTCCCTCTTCGTGGCAAGTTACAAACTGGTTTTGGCCGGGTCCCCAAGCCATTCCCGTACACGCCACTCCTACTAATTGACTGGGTGTGACCTCTTGGCCGGTTCGGCGATCCCAAATTTGTACATACGGTCTAATGCTACCCATGGATTCAAAACTCACTGAGGCAAGATAGCGGCCATCAGGGGAGTATTCGAGACGCCCGGACGTATTCGAATGTGACACAAAATGGGTGGTCCCCAAGCGGCGAATCGCATGGGGTGGAAGTGTTTCAGTGAAGTTATCGTGAGTAGAGGTCCGGCGAGTTGAGTTGCCGATCCAAGGCAGGGCAAAGACGGCAAATAACCCAAGTGTGGTTAATAAGATTACGCCTGCACAAACAAGTCCCCAAATGATTCTCATCAAGTCCCATTCATCGCAAGCAAATTCATGAATTTAACGTTCATCAGCTTACATCGA
>JAIXUU010000479.1 GCA_027483405.1 Planctomyces sp.
GTGCTGGGTTCTGAATGTGCTGAGTCAAGGCATCCAAAGAGAGTTGGCCAGGCATCCTCAGATATTCAGAGAAATAGGCAAACTTTGGCAGCCGGGCAACCACAATGGCAGCCGCCACCTCCTTAACGTTCTTGTTCGCAAACGCGCTTTGAACCGCCGCGAATGACACCTTCACGGGATCTGGTCTGGTGGATACGATACGGAGCAGATCGGCAACGTCCTGAGCTGTTTGAAGGGTTGCAATCTCTTCTGCTGGCAGGTTGCTCTTTTGGAGCAGATACTTAATGATTTCTGCTTCATCAAAGGCCTGTTCAAAATCAACTGAAACCTTATTTCGATAGTTTTTTCTGATTGCAACATGTTTCAAATGTTGAGTGCTAGGTCCAAGGACTTGGGCAATCGCTGCATTGTCGGCCGGTGTCAGTTCCCATTTTGTCCAAAGCGGATGCGCGTCCGCAAAGTTTTCAAAATCGGTCATCGATATGCGCGGGAACTCCAAGTCCGAATATTGAGCAACAGCAGGGTCGTAGCTGTTAAGTTTCGAAAGGGCATGGAGTAGGGTCGTTTTGCCAGATTCGTTCTTTCCGACAAGGCAGGTCGCCTTTGCTTCCACTTCAAACTCATTTGAGTCGTTAACGCATTTGTATTTTGTTACGCGAATGTTCTGAAGCTTCATCGCATTCCTTTCATCTCATTTGAATGGGTCACAAAATCAAAGGCTTTTGAAACGTTTGAGGTGCGCCTGACGGCGACCGCCATTGCTCGACATCGCTGCGTGGCGGTCCTCTTTTCAAACCGGCATAAATGGTTAGCTGTCTTCGGTTTCATGGATTTTATTTCCACCATCCCGGCTGTGGCAGTTTGCCTTCTCGCACCCAGCGGCGTTCGTCGGCGCGCCACTCGGCGCGGTCGGCGATGGCTTTGTCTGCATCTTTGGCATCGAGCACGTCGGCGTGGAGCAGACCTGCTTTTTGAATGGGCGCGATGTTCACACGCACGCCGTCATTGATGTCCGGGGCGTAACGGCTTTCCTGGGTGATGAAGTCAGCAATGCTTT
Organism: Planctomyces sp.; assembly: GCA_027483405.1. GTDB lineage: Bacteria > Planctomycetota > Planctomycetia > Planctomycetales > Planctomycetaceae > Planctopirus. Next base: position 1,058 of record JAIXUU010000479.1, read on the forward strand.
GTGGCGGCGGACGCTGGCCGTCCAGGCTGGCCACGGAGTCGAACAGCGGTTGCGCGGATAACCACGACTCCCACGTCGCGGCTTCCGGGCAAGTCCACGTTTCAATTTGGCTGCGAACCTTCCTGGCGCGGTCGGATTTCTCCTCGTGATCCGCTTTGATGGCTTTGATTTTTACTTTCAGCTCGTGCTTGCGCTCACCGAGTTCATTGCGACGCTGAAACGGCAATCCCTCTGTCTTCAACTCCTCGTCAATCTTCTCGATCTCAGCTTTCGCGGTCTTGATTTCCTGCCGGAGCGGTTCGAGCACGGCGGCATCGAGTGGTTTCCACCAGCGGTCGCAACCGAGGTTCAGGGAACTTTCCACCATGCTTGCGGCTTGGTGGCAAACCAATGGTGCGAGTTCCCTGCTCGTTGGGTCTGTGGTAAAAGATGTTTGGTCCGGCGGCTTGGGACCAAGGACAGCGCAAAAGTGGTTCAGGTTCGACAGCGAATCCTGCAACCACTTGGGCAATTCGGGATGCAGCTCAGTCTTTGCGGCGGCATCTGCCCAATCGCTCAACGGCCCTTTGGCGACGGTCTCTGTCAAACGCCGGAGCCATGCGGCTGTGAGACTCAAGAGCGCGTCGTTGATTCCGTATTGGCGGAGTGCGGGACGCAACGAATCCGGGCCGAAGCCGCGTATCGAGACATCCTCCAATCGCCGGTCAAACGGCTGCAACTCGTCGGTCCATTGTTCGAGTTGCAACCGCCGGGCTTGCTGGTCGCCAGTTGGGTTTGCCAAACCCTCCAGCGTGCGAAATTCGGTCTCGAATCCACCGCGTAACAGGCCGACGTATTGGGTGCGGAGTTTTGGCAAGAGGTCCACGTCCAGCTTGTGGTAATAAACCAAAGACGCGAAGACGGGTTTACCAGCCGCCGCGCGCTTCTTCTTTCCCTTGCCGCTCGAAACTGCTGCCTGACGACTGGCAATGGTTGCAAGTTGCCACGTGATGGGCCGCTTCTTGAACTGGCTGATGTGGCGCTCGAAGAACGGACCAGCCAGCCATCGCTCCAGTGGCACGCCCACGATTTCTTCGAACTCACGCTCCAGCGCGACCACGTTCCCGCCGGGGAAATCCTCTGCCAACCGTTCCCGCACACGATCAATTAGCGGCGTCTCGCCGCCGCCGCTCGTGAGCGGAATCACGCCGTCTTGATCGGCCCAGGCGGGTAATGGCTCGCCGGCTTCAACTTGTTTGGGCCAGCGATGCCCGAGCAAACGGAGCGTCAGCACGGTGAAACGATCTTCGGTAAGCCGTCGCGCTTCCGGCGGACAACGCCAGCCTTCGCGCTCGATGCCTTCCTTGAGCAGCCAGTAAATTGAAATGGGATGAACTTCGAGCTTCTGCGCCAAGTCTTCAAGGAATGTCTCGGCGGGGATAGGCAGTCGTGCTCCAACAGTGAGTGTCTCTTCATCCTCATCATCCACATCTGCGGTTGCGTCCGGCTCTTCTACGGCAGAACTGGCACCCGGCCCGGCTGCATGCAACTCGCGCAGGTTTCTTTTCAACAGGTCAACCTGCTGCGGTGTGCACTGTAAATGATCCAAAGTTTCATAGAATTGACGTGCCGCTACAGTGAATGAAGGAAGGCTTTCCGGAACCTCTGGAATCAAGTCGTATCCTGCGAGAGGCCGATACCATCCTGCTGGCGATCCGAGACTCTCCACAATCCTGTTCTGGGTATCCGCAGAAAGACGATATGCGTCGAATCCAGCGCGCTCGACCGCCGCTTCCATTCCAAGTAGGACCGCCTCGACGTTTGCGACACAAATTACTTGAGATGAGTTCGAAAGTGCTGTCGAAGTTTCTAGGTCTCTGCTCGTTGGCTGGAGTGATTCGACCCAACGCTTCAATGCAGCACAAGCCCTCACATCCGAGTCAAGTTTGGGAACGGCGCATGGCAGAGGGAATCGTTCAACATAGCCTCGTTGGAATTGTAGCGAGGGAGACATCGCCCTCAAAATATAGGTCGCCGGCCGCGAATTCAAAATCCCGGCAAGCCCTTCGGCATTTGAAGACGGGAAAATGGACGGCCCTTTGTCGCCAAAGACGCTCCCGCGCAAAAGGCGGACGCCCATCGCACCATTTGCGAAATCAGTGTAGCTAAGGCCGTCTTGGAAAAAGAGTTTCTGTGTCTCACGGAGCATCCGGATGTTCGAGAACGGCTCGCCAGTATTGGGGTCTATCCGCGACCAAAGCCTTATGCCGTCGATCTCCCAGTCCACGCATAAGTCTCTCAACCCCCACCACTTTTTGTATTCGCCGCCCTTCACATATGGTTGCCATCGACAAGACGATAAGGATGAAAACTGCGTTTCCCAAACAAAGCGCAAGAACCTCTCGTTTTGACTGGTCTGAAGCCCAGTCTTGACCAACGCATGTTTGCCGAGAGTAGGGTTCTCCCGAAATAGATCGAGGATGTCATTTGGTAGCCAGTATAAAATTGGCGCAAGTTCGATTGATGTGAAGTGCGCTTGGAAGACATGCGAGAAATTGGTTGTTTGCCGAAGGAACGCTGCTTTGTCTGTTGCACTTGGCTCCTCGACGGCTCGGCAAGCACAGATCACTTGTTGATCACTCGGTGTTGCGTTGGCAAACACCGAAAGCACCACATTGACCACTTCCCCACTAATCTCCGCGAAGGCTCCAGGGCCTAAATGTGCTAACAACTCAAATCTGGTATCCAACAACAAGCCTTTGAAATCTCCGTTATCACATTCGTTCCTTTTGTCTTCCGAAAGAGCACGAAGGTCAGCAAACGACTTGATAAACATCCAAGATTGCTGTGTTACAATTGCCAAGCGCCCACCCTCTGTAATAAATCGAAGTCCGCGCAGGATGAACCCACCAAACAAATCTTTGCGACCAGCCTGATAATGTTGTTCGAGGTAACGTCTTGATATCGGCCCCATGTTCTTCGATCCCATGTAAGGCGGGTTTGCTGCCACAACATCGTAACGGCGGGCCAGCAGGTTGAAGAATGTTAGCCCCTTGCCGACTGATTCACCGAAGAAGGCTTGCACCGCGTCGGCAGCCTGCGCCTCCACTTCAAAGTGGGCTTGGAGCCGGTTAAGCGCGTCTCGCTTCCACTTGTCGTAATCCTCCACGCTCACGGGGAGCGTGCCTTGAACCAGAGTCGGCTCGAACAATCCCGTCTGCACGACGGTGCCCTTCTTTTTGTCCGCCTCCTCCTTCAATCGCCTCAACACTGCGTCCACCAGTTCCTCGATTTGCAGCAGCGCGCCCAGTTCATCGGCATGTTCCAATCCTTGAAACACCAGTTCCAGCGCCGGGCGGAGGTCTTTATCTTCGGGATGCTTTTGCAGGAAAAGTTCGAGGTGGTTGCGCTCCTTGGGCAGCCGGATGTTCGTCGCCACCAGATGCTCGTGAAAGCTGGTCAGGTCGGAAGCTTCCAGTTCTGGCGCGCGTTCCTTCGCCTTCATCCAGAGTGCTGCCGTGGCGATTTGCACCGAGCGCCCATCAATATCAATGCCGTAAAGATTCTGATTCAGAATCGCCGCAGCGATCTCGCGCGGTGAGAGCGTGCGACCTTCCCGCTCCGCTTCTTCCGCATACATCGCGTAGAACAGGTCGAATGCTTCCAGGTGGAAATGTCCTGAGCCTTCCGCCGGATCGAGAAAGGTGATCTCACAGACCGGCTTCCGCGTGACCGGCGCACGGTCGGCGTCCTTCACGTAGTATTCCCATTGCTCGCACAACTTTGAATCGGAATACATTCCCATCCAAAGCGCGCCGAGCGAATTCTGGACGAGGAACTTCACCATGTAAGGTTCAGTGTAAAGCTGCGTAGCCGGGATGATATCCGCGCCCTGAATCTTCGCGCCTTTCTTAATGCGGACCATTTCAAACACGCGGTCCTTCTCGTCGGCGTTCCAATACTGGTAGGCCCAACCGAAAGCATCCGGGGCGGCGAATACTTCATCCGAGGCCGGGTCCTGTCCCCGCACGGTCTCTGTGCCGCTGAGAAGGGCGACGCAGCGCTTCAGTGCGGCGACGGAAGGACGCAGAGCCACAGCAGGCGATTTTGGGTCGAAGAGGGCTGGCAATTCCTGGGAGCGGACGGCGAATTCAGCGGAGAGCACGGCGAAGAGGCCGTCGTCCTCGCCTTTGGCTGCATCCGGGTTCTTGCGGAGATGGCGTTGATGGACAAGGGAGCGCCACGCGTAGGCGGCCTTTTGCAGGATGACTTCCTCGATGATGCTGCGAGCCTCCATGCACCGGAGCGCGAACAAACGGTTGGCCCAGGTGTAAGCGGATTCACGGACGAACTCGGCGACGGCGGCAGCGCGCTCGACGCCGGCCTCGGAGCGGAGTTGCAAGAAGCCGTCCACCAAACGACGCGCGGCCTTGTCCTCGGCAGAAAGGTGCGGCATCTCGTCGAGCGGCTTGCTGGGCCGGTCGCCCCACGCGCCGATTTCATTCAAGCGGCGTTCAAGATCGCCGGGATGCCAAGCGCCGGTCTTCTTGTCATGCCAGCCCTCCAGCGTGTGGCGCAGTTCGAGGCTGATGCCACGAAGGATTTTTTTTAGGCTGGCTTCCATGGGCTTGAGTTAGGTGGTCTTGGTGTCCGTTGCGGCGGGCAGAGCGGTCAACTCTGGAGCCTGAATGGCGCGGGCGATTTTCTCGATGGGCTTGACCTCTTCGAATTCCTTTTCGGTGCCCGCTCCCAATTCTTTCAATTTGCGGACATTGACGAGCACACCGCTTTCCAGAGACCCAACGGCTTTGTTGTAGGCATCCACCGCCCCATCGAGTTTGCCGCCGACATTGGCAAAGTGTTCCGCGAGAACCCGGAGGCGTTCGTAAAGCTTTCGGCCAAGATCGCTGATGGTTTGGGCGTTTTCGGCAATCAGCTCCTGTCGCCAGCCGTAGGCGACGGCGCGCAACAGAGCGATTAACGTCGTTGGCGTGGCCAAAATCACCTTCTGCTCGGCACCGGATTCGATAAGGGAAGGATCTTGTTCCAGAGCAGCGCTAAAGAAAGTTTCACCGGGAAGAAACAGCACGACGAACTCGGGTGCCGGCTTGAATTGGTCCCAATAGCCTTTTGTTCCCAGCTTGCCAATGTGGTCCGCTACCTGTCTGGCGTGCTTTTTGAGATGCACCAGGCGGGTGGTTTCATCAGGAGCGGACAACGCATCGAGGTAAGCCATCAAGGGACACTTGGCGTCCACGACGACATTCTTTCCGCCCGGAAGTTTGACAACGAGGTCGGGACGCAAGCGACCTTCCTCGGTGGTGACGGATTCCTGCTGAAGGAAGTCGCAATGGTCGAGCATGCCAGCCATTTCGACGACTCGCTTGAGTTGAATTTCACCCCAGCGCCCGCGCACCTGTGGCGCACGCAGCGCCTTCACAAGATTGGCCGTCTCCGTTTGGAGCTGAACCTGCGAGGTGGCGAGGGATTTTACCTGCTCCGTAAGCGTTGAATATGCAGAGGTCCGCTCTTTTTCGATGGCCGCGATTTTGCCGTCCACTTTTTCGAGCGATTCCTTCAATGGTTTGACAAGTTCATCAATGGCTTTCTGCCGGGCCGTCAGATCGGTATTCGCGCCTTGCTGGAATTTTTCGAGCGTTGCGTTTGCCAGTTCCAAAAACGATTGGTTGTTGCTCTTGAGCGCGTCGGACGAGAGGGCTTTGAAAGCGTCGCCAAGTTTTTGCTGGGCATTGTTGAGCAGCGAGACTTTCGCTTCGGCAGCCTTGCGTTCCTCTAGGATGGTGGAGGTGAGTGTGGCTTGGGCTTCCTTGAGACGGGTTACTTCGGCACTGAGTCCGCTGAGTTCCGTCGCCTTCTCTTTTAGTTCGGCCTCCAAGGTCGGA
>JAIXUU010000320.1 GCA_027483405.1 Planctomyces sp.
CGCTTCGAGGTATGACAGATGATGCAGTCATTGGTGCGACGACTGTCCAACTCCAATCCATCAATCAGATCAATGTCTACTGGAATCATGTGTGGCCGACAGCAGCTGAGACAGCCGTCTGGGTCGGCGTGTGTGAAAGTCATGGACAGGAAGTCCTCGTGTTTCCACAGGATGACCGTACGAGTGCCATGCCGATTCTGGGGGCCAGACTCATGTGCCCTCTCAGTGATTTCTGGTCGCTCTATGGTGAGACGAATCTGATGATGCCGGCAGATTCCGGGACGGTCGATGCGTTTCTGGGCTTCGCCTTCTATCCCGGCGGAAATGCGATGCGTCAGAAGTTGACTCGCTTTCGACCATTGCTCCCGATGGGAGGAAGCCCGACCTTCTCTGTTGATCTCGATCGGTAAATTTTTCTGTGGAGAATGGTCTTAAAACTGACTCCGTCACGAAATTCCAGAGACAGAGACTTTCCAACTCGGGTTACAGCACCTTAGCTTATGTCGAGTTCGACAGGATCGAACTCAGGCCAGTCCCAAGTTTGCATGCATCCAACTCTCTGCCAGTTTCGGGTCAATAATGTACCGAAACCTCTGGGAATTCAACTCATCATGAAGCGACTCTTGAACTCAAACCGGTTGAGTCTGGGCACATTCTCGTTGCCGAAATCTTCCCAAGTCTCAATCGTCTTCTCGATGATCTGCCTTGCCGCCAGTTGTTCACCCCAGACAAAGATCATCAACGTCGGGCCGCGTCCGGTGAAAACTCAAGTCATCACTTCCGTGGCAGATCTTCGTAGTCGCACTTTTCCCGGCAAAGTCGAAGCCTCTCAACGAGTTGAGCTTGCCTTTCAGGTTTCCGGATTACTCGTGAATCTTCCCGTAAAGGAAGGTCAGCGCGTCGCCAAAGGCGAACTCATTGGTCAATTACGTCAGGATGAATTCAAGGCACGAGTCGCCACTCTGCAGAGCCAGCTCGATCAGGCACGCTCAGGACTGGCAGCACTGATGCAGGGTGAACGGGCCGAAGAACGTCTCCGGCGTGAGGCACAGGTGCGTGCTGCCCAGGCCCGCCTGTCGAAAACACGCACAGAGCACGAACGGAACAGTCGTCTCGTCACCACCAATGTGGTCACTCGGGCTCAGTACGAAATGTCGGAAGCGGCTTACCGTGTCGCTCAGGAAGAGCTCAAGGCTGCCGAGCAACTTGTTGCGGCAGGAAGCATTGGTCGAGAAGAAGATATTCAATCACAAGAAGCCATGATTCGTGGGCTGGAAGCTCAACTGGTGGAAGCGAATCTCAATCTTCAGGACAGCACGCTCAGAGCTCCTTACGATGGTGTGATTGCCCAGAGGTTTGTTGAGCAAGGCCAGAATGTGAGGGCCAAAGAGCCAGTCGTCCGCTTTCAGGATGTCGATGAAGTCGAGATCCTCGTGGATGTTCCCGAGACAGTCATGGTGGCAGACATCACCCGGGCCGACATCGTCTCGCTCTCTGCGACGATCAGCGGTGCACCCGGCGTGGCCTTTCCTGTGAGGATTCGCGAAATTGGACAAGTGGCCGACCCGGTGACACAGACATTCACTGTTCGAGTAGGCATGCAGACACCTGAAGGGTTGCAAGTTCTTCCGGGAATGACCGCCAATATTCTCGCCACCTACCGCCGAGCCGAAGTCTTAGGAAGCAGTCCTCTCCTCGTACCAGTGACAGCACTCAGTCAGTCAGAAGCAGGGAAGCAGATTGTCTGGCTCATCGATGAAGAGTTAAAAGCTCAATCACGAGAAGTCAAAGTGGGTTCAGCCACTGGCAGTGAGATCGAAATCCTCGAAGGCCTGGCCCCAGGTGATCGAATTGCTGTCGCCGGTGTCAAGTTTCTCCGGCCGGGCATGCAGGTTCGTGATCTGGGAGACAGCCTCGCTGCGACACCCTCGACCAGCGAAGGGGGCACACGATGAATATCGGTGAATTTTCCGTTCGCAATAATCGCGTACTTTTCGTCTCCATGTTTTTCATCCTGCTCGGCGGCATTGTCGCTTATGAGCGTCTGGGCCGGCTCGAAGATCCCGAATTCACCATCAAAGAAGCCCTGATCATCACCCCCTACCCCGGTGCCAGTGCCGAGGAAGTGGCCAAAGAAGTGACGAACCCCATTGAAGCGGCCTGCCAGCAAATGGGGCAACTGCTGCGTGTTGAATCCGAATCTGTCCGCGGCCGCTCAGTGGTCACGGCTGTCATCCAGGATCGTTACGACCGCTTTTCCATTCCGCAGGTCTGGGATGAACTGCGCCGCAAAATCAACGATGTTCAGAGCCAGCTCCCACCTTCTGTCCGCGGGCGAACACTCGTCGTCGATGACTTTGGGGATGTTTACGGCATCTTTCTCGCGGTTTCGGGTGAAGGTTTCACTCAACCAGAACTTCGCCGGTACTCGGAGTTTTTACGCCGGGAATTACTCACTGTCCCGGGAGTGAAAAAAGTCGATCTTTTCAGTCCCCAGCAGGAAGTCGTCTTTCTGGAAATTTCCCGTCAACGACTTTCTCAACTAGGGATTAACGAGCAGCAGATCTACAGCCTGTTGCAATCCAAAAACATCGCGGCCGATGGTGGACGAATTCGTGTCGGTGAAGAGCACTTGGCCATCGATCCCGAAGGAGCGTTGAATTCCGCTGAAGAGATGCTCGATATCGTGATCAATTCCGACAGTTCTGGTCGCCAGCTTCGCCTGCGGGATGTCGCGGATATCCAAAGAGGTTACGAAGATCCTCCCCGAAGAATTCTGCGCTACGATGGTCAACCGGCTGTAGGGATTGGCATTTCCACAGTTCAAGGTGGAAACGTCGTGACGATGGGCTACGGAGTTCGCGATAAACTGAACTCACTCAAAAGTGATCAACCGCTGGGGATTGAAATAGGTGATATCAATTTCCAGCCCGAAGCCGTCACGATTGCCACGAATGATTTCATCTTTAATCTGGCCAAGGCTGTCACGATTGTCTTCGTCGTGCTGCTCTTCGCCATGGGTCGCAAGACAGGCCTGATCATTGGTGCGGTTCTATTCCTGACGATCATGGCGACATTCCTCGTGATGTATCTGGTCGGTGGATTGCTCATGGAGCGGATCTCGCTGGGAGCACTGATCATCGCACTCTGCATGCTGACAGATAACGCGATTATTGTGATTGAAGGGATCAAGGTCCGCATTGAAGGGGGAGACGACAAACTCCAGGCCGTGCGCGAAGTGGTTTCTCAGAATCAATGGCCGCTGTTCGGTGCCACCGCGATTGGTGTCATTGCCTTTGCCGCTATTGGACTCTCGGAAGACTCGACGGGTGAGTATTGCAATTCACTCTTCTGGGTGATTCTGATTTCACTCAGCCTGAGTTGGGTCTCCTCGATCACGATCACTCCTCTGTTAAGTTATCTATCGTTCTCACCCCTGGCAAAAACGAAACAGCCAAATGGCTCTGAAAAAGCAGCTGATCCTTATGGCGGAATCTTCTTTCAGACATACCGTAAACTCCTCGAGTTTTGCCTGCGGTTTCGCTGGGGTGTGGTGGTGGTCTCGATCCTCGGGTTCATCGGCTCTGTATATGCCTTCCGATTCGTTGACCAGAGTTTCTTCCCTCCAGCCACACGACCACAGTTCATGGTGGACTGTTTTCTGCCTTCCGGGACGCACATTCTCGAATCCGAGGCATTTGCTGAGGAAATCGAGAATTACATTCAAAAACAACCTTCCGTGCAGCATGTGACATCGTTCGTTGGTGGCGGTGGATTGCGGTTTCTTCTGGTCTATAGTCCAGAACGGGAAAATCGTGCTTTCGTTCAGTTTCTGGTCGATGTCGATGATGCCTCCCAGATCGCGGGTTTGATCACTACGATTCAGAATCATCTCGATCAGAATTACCCCAATGCGAACACGATTGCGAAAAAGTTCCTGCTGGGCCCGGGGGCCGGTGGGCGTATCCAAGCACGGTTTGATGGCCCGGATGCCTCCAAGCTCCGCGAACTTTCGGATCAAGCGGTCAAAATTCTCCGAGAAGATCCGAACACTCTGTGCGTCAGGACGAACTGGCGAGAGCGGGAACTCGTGCTTCGACCGGCGATTTTTGAACAGCAGGCGCGTCGAAATGGAATTACCCGCGTCGAGGTCGCCGAAGCCTTGCAGTCGGGATTTGAAGGTCGAGTCGTTGGCTTTTATCGGGAACCGGGGGGGAGTGGTCGCGGGATTTTCCCGCAGGAAACCCGGTTACTACCAATTATTGCACGTCCCCCACTCAATGAACGCAGTGATGTCAATGCCATCCAGAGCATGCAGATCTGGAGCCCGCTGGCAGGACGAATGATTCCACTCAGCCAGGTGGTTTCAGGAACGACGCTGGAATGGGAAGATCCGATCATTCATCGCAGGAACCGGCGTGAAACCGTAACGGTGCATGCGGATCCCAGAACAGGGTTGCCCAGTCAGCTCTTTGAAAGAGTTCGCAAGCAGATCGAATCCATCCCTTTGCCACCGGGTTACACGATGACCTGGGGCGGTGAGTATGAAGACTCCAGCGACGCCCGTGCCGCTTTGGTGCAGCCATTGCCGATGGCACTGGTCATCATGGTCTTCATCGTGGTCTGTCTCTTTAACTCTATTCGTCAGACTCTCCTGGTCTGGTTGATCGTTCCGCTGGCTCTCATTGGAGTGACGGCCGGGTTGTTGATCACAGGGCAGCCTTTTGGATTCATGGCCTTGCTCGGTGTGCTCAGTCTTGGTGGAGAGCAGATCAAAAACTCGATTGTGGTCCTCAGTCGAATTCAAACGGCCCGAGCTGAAGGAAAGTCTCAGTATGCAGCCATTCTTGATGCCGGGGTCAGTAAACTTCGACCTGTGCTGATGGTGGCCATCACAACTGTGCTCGGCATGATTCCACTGACAAAAGACCCGTTTTTTGCAGCGATGGCGGCCTGCATCATGTTTGGACTTTCTTTTGCCTGTGTCTTGACCATGCTCGTCATGCCAGCGATCTACGCGATCCTATACAGGGTTGAAAAAGACGAAGAGCCCTCCTCGGTCGTAACTGATTGAGGCAGGTCTTCAATTCATAAACCATAGACTTCTTGCGAAACATCATTAATGGGTCGCAAGAGTGAGTTCTGCAGAAACCATCCGAGGATCAATTGAAACGCATCCAGATTATTCATAACACCGAATATCACTACAACGAACCAGTGACGTTCGGCCCGCATCGTGCGATGGTCAGGCCGCGTGAGGGGCACGACCTGCATATTGTTTCTTCCAGGTTGGAAATCGAGCCGGCTGCTGAAGTTCGCTGGGTTCGCGATATCTACGGCAACAGCATTGCAATTATTAACTTTCTTGAACCTGCCAGTAAACTTCGTTTCTATAGTGAAGTCGCAGTTGATCTCTATGATGATTATGGCCTGAGTTGTTCGATCGACCCTCTTGGTCAATCGTATCCGTTTCAGTACGGTGCTGAAGAGCAGGTTGAATTGTTTCCCTTCCGATTGCCCAGCTATCCTGCGGATGGTGCGGCAATTCATGAATGGCTTTCGACTCTGTATCAACCGGGACAACTCCTGAATACCGCCGATCTGCTGACAACTTTGAATACACGTATTTATGAATCGTTTCAGTATATGCACCGGGAAGAACCGGGCGTCCAGCTTCCGTGTGAAACGATTCGGTTAGGAACAGGTTCCTGTCGTGATTACGCCGTCCTGATGATGGAGGCCGCCCGGCACTGGGGGCTGGCGGCACGATTTGTCACAGGCTACATCCAGATGGGTGCTGAACAGCATGGTTCAACACACGCCTGGACTGAGATCTATCTTCCCGGCGCGGGATGGCGCGGGTTTGACCCCACAAATAACAAGCTCGCAGGAGCTGAACATGTCTCGGTCGGTGTTGCTCGTGAGCAGGACAAAGCCTCGCCACTGGCTGGCTTCTGGTCAGGCCCATCCAATGCCTTCAATCACATGGAAGTCAATGTTCAAGTCTTTGATGTCAACGAACTGCCAGCAGCTCCCGTTTCACAAGAATCTAAACCTTTTACCGAATCTCGTTCGCCAAGGTAGCCCGAAAATACCACTTATGCACTATTCGCTGAAGCTTCTCCGCTGACATCACTATCAGAACCAATATCACATTTCGGGGCGCCATCAGAGGCCCGCACTGGCCAGTAGCTAGAGACGTTATTGAAAGCATAGATTCAATAACAATATTGTTCTATAGAAGTGTGTTCAGGTAGAAACAAAAGGCAGTGCTTCATGAGAAGACACTGCCTTTTGTCGTATGAGTTCAATAGAGAGCGAGTTCAAGCGGGAGATGACGACAAGGCCTATTTGTCCCAGCCAGCAGCCTCGCGGACATCGATCATTGTCTTGAGAATGGTGTTCCAGGTTTGCTGATTTTCCAGAGTGGCGTTCGGGAACATGCAGCCATCCCAGCAGATATGCTCAATACCACGTTCTTTGGCTCCCTTCAGCCAATAACCAGCACATTTGACAATATCCAGCTTGCCATTGGGATCATCTGCCGGGCAATGACGACCGGTCTTATCATGGCTGCCAGTACCATGCACTGAGCCATCGTTCTGAGCGACATGGAAATCAATTGTCCATGGACGCAGCGCATCAGTCATGACTTTGTAGGCAGCCCAGAACTCTTCATCTGAGTAACCTGGCTTCAGCAAGGCATGCTCTTCCGCGTTGTAGCCGAGCAGGTAGAGGTAGGTATGTGCCAGATCGGCCTGGAAACCGACGGTCTTCGGACGATCAACAGCTTCCAGCAGATTGACCATATCTTTCCAGGAATGCATTCCCGCCCAGCAGATCTCGCCTTCGGCTGCCAGGCGCTCGTTGTAGCTGGCCGCCACACTGGCCGCTTCCTGAAAGGTCTTGGCGATCTTGGCTGTGTTCCCCTTGGGGTCATCATGCCACGTTGAAGTTCCAGTCGCAGAATCGATGCGGATGACGCCATATTCACGCACGCCATGTTCACGCAGAATCTTGCCAATGCGGCAAGCCTTCTCGACAGCCAGCACGAACTTCTTACGAGCTGCTTCATCACCCATGGCCGAATCGCCGACCGTTCCCGGCCAGACAGGTGCCACCAGGGAACCCACCTTGAGGCCATGTGCCGCAATCAGGTCAGCCATGTTGCGAATGGCAGTTTCACTGGCATCGGGATCGGTGTGCGGATGAAACAGAAAGAGATCGACGCCGTCGTAAGTCACGCCGTTGACATGGGCTTTGGCCGTCATTTCCAGCATCTTTTCGAGGCTGATGGGAGGATGGTCTGTTCCGGGTTCTTTACCAACCAGACCGGGCCACATGGCGTTATGGAGCTTGGGCAGCGAGTGCGTCATGGAAGAATTTCCTCAGGAAATGGCAAGGATATTGAAAGGGAATTTTCAGACAGGTCGTTTGACATACTTGCTGAAAAACTGGGAAACAGGCAGCGAGAATCCGGGCAAATCGGGAGCCGCATTAAGGACATCGTCTTCGGCATAGAAAGCTGGTTTTGAGTCTGGCTGATAGACCGTTACGGTTCGCCACATCGGATCGAGGATCCAGACCTGATGAACACCAGCGGCAAGATAAGCAGCGATTTTTTCATCGACATACTCATTCTTATCGCTCGGCGAAAGAATCTCAGCGGCGACAACAGGTGGGCCTTCGTAAAGTAGCGGGTCGTTGGATGGTGACGCATATTGTTCACCAATCCACACACCTGCATCAACACCGACAATTGTATCATTCTCCATCGTCAGACGGCATCTCGCTTCGCCACTGCCAATCTCAACAGGTTTTTGATGGAAAGACTGGCTCCATCTCACAAGTTCATAGACGAGAAGCGACATCACGAACGCATGCAATCTTCCTCGTGTCGTCATCGATGGCCTCTCCACCAATTTGCCTTCGATCAGTTCTAACGTCACACCCTCGGGAGCTTCGGCTTCAAGCCGCAGAAATTCATCCAGAGTGACGGGAGGCATGGGAGCAATCGACATCGCGAATCTCCAGGCAAAATTCGTTGCCAGACCACAGGCAACTTCTTCATCTCGATTGATAAAGTCAAAGACCATTGGCTAATGAGTATATCAAAAAATGCGGGGGATTGTTGTCAATCCCCCGCCCAGGAGCATCACTTGCCTCGTGACGATCGTTACTTCTTCCAGGCACCAATTTCGGGAGCTTCGGGTTGAGCTTCCGGGCCAAAGTAACGCAGACCGACCAGTGGATCTGTTCCCGTATTCTCGAAGGTCACCCCTTCTTTCGCAGCCTTGGCGGTGACGAAGACTTCGTCCATGGTCATTTGACCAAAACGGATCATCGATGGTGTCTGCAGCTTCAGGCCGTTCACTGAACCTTCGCCCTGCACTGTGATCCAGCCGTAAGCGCCGCCATCCTTAATGGTGACTTTCGTGCCGGGCTGAATGGTCAGTTCCTTGGCGGTGAAATCCTGGGCTCCCTTGATCCGACCATAAACAATCCAGCGATCAATGAAGCCTTCCTTGTCGCTCCCCGAAGCCACGATGGGTTCCAGATAGTGGCTGTCCTTGAAGTTTGGATTGACGTTTCCTTCCCAGTCGAGCGCATCGACCAGATACTGGTTATCGCCATGCTTTTCAGCTGGGAAATCCTTCGTCAGCAGTGAACGCGGCACTGCCCGGCCTTCCACCATCGACTGGTACATCCCGAAGACATCACTTCCCCACTGAGGTTCATAGGTCAGTAGCGAGCCAGGGGCATGCAGAATGCATGGCGGAATCAACCAGCCTGTACCCACCTTCAATCGGTAAGCCTTCGACAGATCGAGAATGCCGTTATCGCCGTCATTCCAGCGGTCGAGGCAAGCCACGACTTGCTCTTTGGTCGTCCCGGGTTCAAAACCCATGAACGTATAGGGGAAATTATTCCCCACATTGTTGAGCTGCGGCGGGAAGTAATAACTTTCGGGCTTCCCTTCCTGACCAACCAGCTTCGCCTGCTCGGCGTTCTGGTGCATATGGTGAGGAATGGGGCCCATGTTATCGAAGAACTTCGAGTAGACCGGCCACTTCTTATACTTAGACCAGATGTGCTCGCCCACAATCTCCGCGCCGAGTTCTTCCACAGCGTCTCGCAGCAGGAATTTTTCCCCGCCAGCCACGCAGTAGCTCAGGCCTTCATCGTGAGCACGTCCTTCATTGGCAGCTTCTGTCGTCGAGCCAAACCAGCGCTCATCAATCCCGCCGCGATGTGTTCCCAGGGCGTAATAGTCTGCTGGATGCAGCTTCAGCCGACGGCCTGGCTGCAGGAACGAGCGCGGAACCCACGTCGGGGACAATCGGAATACACCACGACCTTCGGTCAACGCGGCACTGGCCAACGTCTTTACACTTGCCACTGGAATTCTCCCGTTTCACGACTTTTGCCAGACTCAATGCTGTTCGATCAGAATCACGTTCATTGACCCATTGAAGATCAACGCATGTGAATTCGTCGCATTGTGGCTGGAAGCAGGTCGTTTTGCAAAGGGGGAGACCACCTTCTTCGCAAAACATCGATTACAATCGTGGTTGCCTCCACGAACGAATTCTCATCACTCCAGTCCCCGTAGTCGATTCACAATGAACGATCTGCTGCAACTCAACGATGCCACCCACATCAAAAGGAACTTCTGGAAGATTGCCGATGGTGTGACTTACCTCAATCACGGTTCCTTTGGCCCGACTCCTCTTCCCGTCCAGGAGGCC
>JAIXUU010000011.1 GCA_027483405.1 Planctomyces sp.
AGCCATCCGGCACAGACGATCATGACCGGCAGATAGCTCTTGCAATTTGTATATGTAGACATTCGTATTTATCCAGCAGGTAGCTATCGAGAAGTTGACAAGAGATCTAGTATGTATTCTAGTATTCGACTTCAAACCTTGGTATGGGGTGGCTGGGGTTGAGTCTTCGAACCCCCAGCGATTTACGGCATAAACTGGGGGTTCGCGAAGACGCTCAACTCCAGCCACCCGCCGAGATATTGACACGAGTTGCGAATCTGAAGTTGAAGTCGATTCAGGATGCCCCTGATCAGTTAAAGAGCGGCAACTTTAGTGGCATCGTTTATACTTTACGATCAGGCGACAACGTCTTTGCCGCCGCCTTTGATCATAAAGATCGTGATGACGTGAATAGGAAGCGGCTTAGAATTCCGAAACCACTTCACCGCCAGCCCGAGTTCCCAATGCACGCCAGACACCCAGGTCGATGTTCTCGCTGATGAATCGCATCGATCCATCGGCCAGAGCCATGTGCACACCACCGGTATGCCGACTGCGGGCATAAATCACTTGAGGATCTGTCGAGGCAGTGCAGGGTGCGTATGTCGGACTGACGGGAGAACCTTCACATGTCCGGCAGCGGTCGGAAGCGGTCGTATTCGGCGGCAGGTTGGTGCTGAAGATGCTGCTCAAATGATCGGCACGCCAGTAACGACCGCGCCAATCACGGCTCACGTTTGGTGTCACTTCCGGAACCAGATTCACTTCCGCCAGCATGACGGTGTTCGATGTCCCATCGATGATGTCACGCATACGCACCGATGAGCGATAGAAGAACATACCGTCCATTGCTCGCGAATTGGCCACAGTCACTTCTGTGCTGCCGTTACAGGCGAGATAGTTCCCACAGAAACCATCATTGCGGTCGATCGTGGCACCATGAAACTCGGTCAACTTCGATCCATTCGGGTCGGATGGACAGACGAAAGCCGGGATGACTTTGTTGATCAAATTACTCGGAAAATCACGCGAATTCGTCGTTACAAAGTAAGGCGAGACGGAATTGTAAAGCGGAGCCTGATCGATGTATGGCAGCGTCATCGGCATCCACGAAATATCGGTCGGTGGCAGCGAAGCTCCGGTCGCTGTCGTGGAAGGTGTCGCCCCTCCACCACCGGAGTTATTCAGCGCGTTCGAAATACTTCCGAATGGAAAGCACTGCATTACATCGTGATAATTATGTAATGCCAGACCAATCTGCTTGAGATTATTGCGACACTGCGTTCTACGAGCTGCCTCCCGGGCCTGCTGAACGGCAGGTAAAAGCAGTGCAATCAGAATCGCAATAATCGCGATGACGACCAGCAGTTCAATCAGCGTAAAACCTCGTCTGGCACTGGAAACATGCATCATTCAGTCCTGTTCGAAACGGAGAAAGGAGAAAGGGAATTGAGAGACTTCTTAACTTCCGCCTGGTGACTTCCTCGACAATGTCACATTGGCCGGGTTTGATGTGATTAGTGAGGTTAGATTCGAGGTTCTGTTCCCGCCTCACGCATTCGCGTGATTTCGTTCACAAAATGAGGAAGTATTGTGGCCAGGTATGCACCGGAAGTTTTCACTCCCCTGAATTTCCGGCTGTGGCGACTGCTGGCGCTACTTCTAGTGGGCTTACTCTCAACTTCAAATCTGCAGGCCGAAGAGAAAACTCCCTGGTTTGATCAACTCGCCCGCATCCTCAGTCCTCAAGTTGCTCAGTTATCTCGCTCGGAGCAGGATCTGAAGAGCCGGTTGGCGTCGCTGCCTCTCTACACACCACAAGAAGTCTTGCGCGCGGGCTATCACTCACAATTCCAACCTTCACGAGATGATCAGGAATGGATTCAGGTCGATCTGGGGGCCATTCGCACATTCGAATCGATTGTGCTCGCTCCTGTCCTGCTCAGGTTGAATGATCAGCAAATCCCGGGTTATGGCTTTCCCAAAAGATTTCGCGTGGAAGTGGCGGATCAGTCAGATTTTCAGAATCCCAGATTACTGGCCGACTTCACTGCAGAAGATTTTCCCGCACCAGGCTACTTCCCGGTCCAAATTGCGACGCCGGGAGCTATTGGTCGTTATGTACGGATCACCTTCACACGACTGGCAACGTTGGATGGAAATCACTTTGTGGCGATTGGCGAACTGCTCGTCATCTCGGGCATGCGGAACATTGCCTTCTGGCGGCCGGTCGATGCCAAGAGTTCGATCGAGGCCGACTTACGCTGGTCCACTGAATATCTGGTCGATGAGTTCTCGGTCATCCCCGCACCCGTCGGCTTGCAGAAGAGCCCATCCGATGGTTTTCAACAGAAAGGGCCCAAGGCCACTCAACTCACAATCACCATCGATCTGGGCGAAACCTACCCCATCGACGAAGTGCGGCTCTACCCGGCTCAACCCACCGATTCACCCAGTTCTCCCGGATGGGGATTCCCCACCAGCTTTCAAATCCTCTTAAGCAACTCTCCCGAATTTGAAGATGCCGAAGCGATCCTCGATTTCAGTCGTTTTGAACTGCGCCACTGGACAGATCGGCCGCTGATCATTCCTGTCGCCTCTCGCAGGTTGTTCAGGCAGCAGCTACCACAACTTCACGATATGCGCGGCGAGGTCGATTTACCCATTGATCCACTCCCTGCCCGATATTTGCGATTGATCGTCAACGTGCCCGATGAACGGCAATCGCCCCCAGTCGCAGCGCTGGCCGAGATGCAGGTCTATGCCGGCGATCAAAATGTGGCCCTCAAAAAGCGAGTCACCATCACTCACTCTGACACTTCTGCCACTGCGTCTGATAAGTCTGAAACAGCTTCCTCACGCTGGTTTCCCGCTGCGATCGTCGATGATTTCACCAGTCGCAACGACATTATCGAACTGGCGAACTGGCTGAAGCAGATCGATTTACGCCGGCAGTACGAAGCCCAGCTATCCAGTGTGCAGGAAAAGCTCGCACAGAGCCGCAGTTCGTTCTGGGTGAATGCCGGTGTCGGAGGTGGCGGCATTCTCATCTTGTCACTGAGTTTCTTATTGACGGCCATCCTCTGGCAGAAAGGGCGGATTCACCGCGAAACGACAAAACTTCGCGAACGCATTGCCAGTGACCTGCATGATGACATTGGCAGTAATCTTGGAACAATTGCCCTCATGAGCCGTAATCTCGCGACCGAGACAGGCATCCCGCAGGAATCGACACACGATTTGATTGAGATTTCCAAGATCGCCACCGAGACCAGCCAGGCAATGCGGGATATGCTCTGGATTATTAAACCAGCACCGCTCACTCTGGAAGAGTTCATCAGCCAGGTACGTCAATCCGCGACGCGAATGCTCGGGAATCTGGATCTCAGGATCGAGACACCGAAAGAGATCCCAGAGGTGACGGTCGATATCGTCTGGCGCAGGAATTTATTTCTTTCGATCAAAGAGATCTTTCACAATTTGAGCCGCCATAGCCTGGCGACGGCCGTTTCCATCACGATTGTTCTTGATCGCAAATCGTTTCTGTTGGAAATCGTTGATAATGGCGTCAGTTTTGATTCACAAAAGGTGCTTACCGGCGACGGTCTGCCGAACATTCGCAAACGAATCGCAGAACTGCACGGCTCCATCGAGTTCTTGACGGGAACTCCGCACACGACCACCTTGAAAGTGCCACTCCCGTAAACTTTGGCTTTCTCAGGAAACTGATGGGCGATGACGAAGACGAACGAACGCCGCAACATCTGGCTGATTGAAGACAATCAGTCATTCCGCCGGGCATTATCGAAAACGATCGATGCCATGCCGGCCTATCACTGTGCGGCCAATTTCTCGACAGCCGAGGACGCGTTAGCAGCTCTTGAAGTTCAATCCGCCCCCGAGCTGATTCTGCTGGATATTGGTTTACCGGGCATGAATGGCATCTCGGCCATGAAACCATTACGGGCAGCGTCACCGGCACTCAAAATCATCATTTTGACAGTCTTCGATGATCATAACCGGATTTTTGGAGCCATTTGTGCGGGGGCCGATGGTTACCTGCTGAAGACTTCATCGGCGGAAGAAATCGCCCGGGCCATTGAGGAAGTTTTGTCCGGCGGTGCTTCGATGACTCCTCAGATTGCGCGTAAAGTGCTGGAGTTAATGTCGAACACTCCACCCAAAGCGACTGTGCCAAAATCACCCAGCGATCTCAGCCTGCGGGAGCAGGATGTGCTGAAACAGGTGGTGCGGGGGTTGACTAAAGACGAAATCGCCCGCGCATTAAAACTCAGCCCCCACACGATTGATACCCATCTCAGAAACATCTACCAAAAACTCCACGTCCACAACCGCGCCGGTGCCGTCGCGATTGCGATACGAGATGGTCTGGTGTGAGGTGGAGTAATTTGAAGGATTCTTTACGGAGCCAAAGAAGTAGTATGGGGTAATCATTTACGAGCGATCAACTCTCACGTCGAACCAGATTCGCTTCTATGGTAAGCTTGCCTTTGGCAGAGTTTCAGCATCATTTTCCTATGACCTCTTTAGTATAAGAGGTCTAGAACCTGAGATGCGAGTGATAACGGAATGAAATTCTTCACTTTTGACTGGTGGTGCGGACTTCAAGAACATCGATACTTCGACCCGACCCCAGAATTTAAGAAGCATCTTGAAAGAATTCGAGATCGGCTTCCCCAAGGTCTCCTAACTCTTCAGGAAACGGTATCTCTCCATGACGCACACCTTCGCTCACTCGACTACACTCATTACAACAATTCGCTGATTCTTCGGCTCGATGGGGATGATGGGACTGGCGGCCTCCGGCATTTTATTATCGAATACATTGATGTTATTTCATATAGAATTGTGGTTAACGCAGAGTATGGACTTCCAGGCCCACAAGGATTCGGCGACCTTGGCTACGACGAAGCGGACATTACCACTGACGGAAACTTCGAACATCGTTTGCTTTTCTCGACTGGCATCGAAATGCAAATTGTTTTCCGTGATTTCAAACTGAATTGGAAAGATACCAAATAACAGTGCGTTGCCGCGGGCCACGCCGAATTTGTAATCAATGTCGTTCGCTGCGGCCAGGTGAACGGTTCTGGTAGGCAATGAAGTCATATGAATAAAAGCTACGCCACAAGTATTGCGTTCGTTTTGATGATGGCGCCATTGACTTTGATGGCACAGGTGTCACTCGACGAAGGCGTCACCATTTCGTTTGCTTCCGTCGAAGAAGGTAAGCAAATTCTGACCAAGCGTGATGATTTCATTGCACGGATGAGTCCTTTCGACCGTGCTTCGCGGATGAAGACTGACCAGGAGGTTTCTGAGATCCAATTTCTCGATTTTGTGGGCAAAGAGATACTCGAATGGAACGACTCGGAAAAACAAAAGATCAACTCCGCCTTGCAGACAATTCAAACAACTCTTGAGGTGATGGATTTGCCATTCCCGGCGAAGATGTTGATCATCAAAACCACAGGAAAGGAAGAGGGTGGGGCTCCATACACACGAGCCAATGCTATTGTTCTTCCGCAGGACTTCTTGAAGGCTCCAGTGGCGAGAATTCAAAAAACCATCTCCCATGAACTCTTTCACATCATGTCCAGGGCGAATCCTGGTCTACGAGAGAGACTCTATGCAGAAATTGGTTTTGAGAAATGCAACGAAATTGATCTCCCGCCAGCGCTAATCTCTCGAAAGCTGACTAACCCTGACGCCCCGCGAAACGACCATTGCATCCGCGTGAGGGTTGCCGGCAAGGAGCAGTGGGCCATTCCAATCCTGCTTTCGAGAGTTGAGAAATATGACGTGCAGCGTGGTGGGGAGTTTTTTAATTACCTTGAATTTCGATTGCTACTGGTTGATCGGGCGGATGATAAGATCACAGTCACCCCGATAACCGATGGACCAGAGCCGATGCTCCTGAATATCCAGCAAGTTTCTGGATTCTTCGAACAGGTGGGAAAAAACACTGACTATATTATTCACCCGGAGGAGATATTGGCTGACAACTTTGCCGCTCTGGTGTTAGGACAGCGGAATCTTCCATCACCGGATGTAGTGGAGAAACTTCGAGCAATCCTCAAGGAATAGGAAATTGCCACTCCGGGCGTTGCAGACTGCACTGAAATCGCTAGGTGTCAGCACTGACTATGACGAAACAAAATACATTCTCCAATTTTTTCTCAATTCACGCTCATCTAAATCATTCACTTCGACGTCAAGGTTCAAGTTATGACTTCTGACGAGGCAAAAGCCACCGAAGGCATTTGGTGCGTTGTAGCAAACATCAAAA
>JAIXUU010000131.1 GCA_027483405.1 Planctomyces sp.
GGTGGAGATTCTAGTGAGAAGTAGGGCAGGCTCCCGCCTGCCTTGCATTCAGCGCCGTTAATCGATTGGCAGAGCATGCTTGCTCAGAGCCGCAAACATGGCACGAATTATTTGCTGCTGTTCCGACCAGCCCGATCCAAAAAATCTATCGTACTCAATTCGTCTTCTTCTGGAAGAACGTAGGTTCGGTGCCGGCGCGGAGGCGGGCGAGGTTGGATTTGTGGCGGTAGACAATGAGGATGGACAAAACGAGCGCCATGATCGCCTGCGGAGTGGTCGCTCCTTGAAGGCCGTCTGATTGCCGGAACGCCAAAGGAACCTGCCAGCAGATCAATTCGAAGGCCAGGTATCCCGCCAGTGCAATGAGCGAACTGAGCGAAACAATCTTGTTGATTGCGAAGCTGCCAAAGAAGCAAATGGTCGCGACAAGCAATCCCCAGGGAGAAGCCGCTCCAAGAGCTCCCAGAGAAGTCGCAATCCCTTTGCCACCTTTAAAGCCGAGCCAGATCGGAAACATGTGCCCGATGACTGTCGTCATGGCCGACATGGGAATCACCCACTCGCTGGCTGGGCCTGTATCGCCTCCCAAACCAACAATCCCCGGAAGAAAGAGTGGCGGCAGATATCCTTTGAGGGCATCGAGCACGAGGACCACCAGCCCCCACTTTTTGCCGAGTGAGCGACTGACATTGGTGGCACCAATGTTGCCGCTCCCCTCCTGGCGAATATCAATCCCGCGAATGACCCGCGCCAGCAGCAATCCGAAAGGAATCGAACCTGCCAGATAGCTGGCCACAATCAGTAACACCCAGGGCATGAACCATCTTCCCCAACAAAAGTCGAACCTGCCGAACCATCTCCACATCAGGCAGCAGGAAAGTACAAAGTCCGGCGGAGGATGGAAACATCAGGGGGGAGAAATGCCATTCTGTTGCCATGATCGAACTCGGCATGCCATGATTCGATGATGAACTATCGGGAGATAGTTTTTCCCTGTGAAGAATGTACTTCTCCATTGTGAAAGAGCTTTGCGTTGTGAGTGATCCCACCGAATCTGACCATGAAGTTCCAGCCGACGAAAAGCCGCCGGAAGCCAGTGAGTGGTACTCGGCCGGGCTAAGGTTTCATTGCACGCAGTGCGGCAACTGCTGCACGGGAACACCCGGCTATGTGTGGCTCAGCACTCAGGAGATGATGGAGATCGCCGAGTTCCTGAGCATTTCCACAGGTGAACTGCGCCTCATGCATACGAAAGTCGCTCAGGGGAAACTTTCTCTCGCCGACCACGCGAATGGCGATTGTGTCTTTCTGGATGGGGCTACACGCAAATGCCGCATTTATCCCGTGCGGCCTGCACAATGCCGCACATGGCCTTTCTGGGAGAAAACCATTGAAACTCCCGAGGCGTGGCAAGCAACGTGTGAAGTCTGCCCCGGTGCTGGAAAGGGAGAACTCGTGCCACTTGAGATGATTCGGGAGAGTGCCCGGCAATCGCGGCTATGACGACTTTACGCCATTCTCAGCGGCACCGATTTGTGGATCATAGCCGTACTTGTCAAAGAAATCCTTGAGCCGGCTGTAGATCATTTGCCGGGTCTCGTCGTCCATGTTAAAGCGATTTTTTTTGTACTCTGACATCGCCTGGGCTTCGCGTTCAAAGATCGGTTTCATGCGATCCCAGCCTTCGAAGCCGAGTGTCTCGTAGACGCGCTGCATTTGTTCGACGGGATGGGCTTCGAGATCGGTATAGCGAATTTCCACGAGATTTTTCTCGGGGATCATGTGCCGGGTTTCTTCGTAGGTTTTGAGGCAGGTATCGAGTGTTTCAAGGGTATCCTGGTAGAGCTTTTCCTCACTGGGCTCGATAAAGCTGTTCTCCATGTACATCGTTCGCCGCAGGTGCAGGCTGGAAGAAAAGACGGCATAAGGGTCGCGATGAATGTAAACGAACCTGGCATCCGGGAAGAGTTCGAGCAAAGTCGCCACGCGATAGGTGTGGGAGGGCGATTTCATCACAATGGGCTTGTCAGCACGAACAGTCAGTTTTTTGACGAAGTTGACGAAGGAGCGTTTCCACTTTGCCTGATCGCCGGGGGACATGTGCCGGACATCGAAGGTGTGGCCGTAGTATTCCCTCTCATTGGGAAAGGCGACCATCATATAGGGAGAAAGCTGTGTTTCGATCAGCAGGGCCACTTCATCTTCCTGTGGCAGTTTCCAGCCGGCTGGCATGTTGTCCATGGGCCGGGTCTTGGGAAGGAAGGGAGCGGCTAATTTGGAAATGACACTTTCTGTCAGCAGGAAGTGCTGCGGGTACATGACCTGATACAAGTTGGGATACGTGAACTGCGAATCGAGCGTCATCAGGTTGTGGAGCAGGGTGGTTCCACTCCGCCAGTGCCCCAGAATAAAGATCGGGGGCTTGGTCACTTGAGTCTGTTGGATTTTGCGACCGTAAATCAGGCCGGAAATCATGCTGTAGATCGAATTGAACGGGCAGATAAAGAACAGCGAAACCAGCCTGAGTGCGCGGGAATAATGCATCCGCGGGCGTTTGGCCATTAACTGCAAGAGCCCGCCAAAAGTCAGACCATGCCAGACGGTAAACAGACCCTGGCCAGTCGATTTGACCTTGGTGACCTCCGCGGAGGTCTGTACTTTCTTTGAAGCTGCATGTGAGTGGTCAGCGTGATGATTTCCGCCCGATGAGGCCGCTGTGTTTGTAGATTTCAACTGACTGTCCAACGCTTGTTCGACAACTTCCGCAGGGGGATGGGACAGAGCAGAGCGAGCCTCGGGAGTTGTCGTCACTGGTGCTGTTCTCCTGGGCCGGAACCGGGGTGACCCCTTCAATAATTCTTGTCGCTTTGATCCACGCGGAAAGTGGACGAGCGATCTCCTTTGCGAATTGAATACCGGTATAAGTCAGTTCGGCATTTGTCGCAACCGCAACCCCGGCTTCTTTTCTGCAACAGGCCCGCCGGCGCGCAAATTGCCTCATACTTTCTGGCAGCCTTAATCAGAGCAGAAATGTTGCCAAAGCACCTCAATTTTGGGGAAAATGACAACATGCGATGCCAGGAGACAACGCGATGTGTCAAAAAAATCGATCAGCCCTCAGCTTCGCAGATTCTGCACCTTGTGAATCCCTGGCGAAATCGTCAACTCTGTCACAAACTGGTTTCTGGCAGCCCAGTGTGGCTGCTGAGCCGCCAGTCTTTCGTTTTCGCCGGATCTGGTGGGGGCTGATGGCTCTCTGTGGGGCCATGCTGTTTGCCACACCGACGGTGCGAGCCGAAGACTGGATGTTCAAGGTCGTACTTTTCCCACCTGCCGCCAGAAGGAACACCTCAAGAAGCCTGGCTGCCGAGAAGCCGTTCGGCGTACCGCACGGCTTATTATCAGGAACTACCCTCACTGAGTTTCCGCAGTGAATTGCGCATTAACAATCGCGTGATCCAGGTTGGCCCGAGTACTGACCGTTCGATTCAGGCCGAGGGTTTCATTCAGATTCAGCCTTGAAGGCAAAGAAACTCTGGGGTGAGTGGAGTTTCGACTTACGCCGGAAGATCATCAGGCGAAGAGCTCAGTCAAGTTCTCGGATGACGAGATGGAGCCTTGGGCTAAGCCCAGGTTCTCGCACAAGACTTTTAATACTCTGGTTTCAATACTGTCGAGTGGCCAGGATGGTGTATCGCCAAAGCCATTTTCAGCTCGGAATTTGAGCGTCTTGTGGCTCCATAACCATCGTTCGCTTTCTGGAACAACAGTCCTTACGAGATCCCCGATTGTCACACAGCCAGTTGGCAACATGGTTTTGGAAGAAGCCACACCCTGACTGATGCAATAGACCGTAAACACAAAACTCGCCGAACCCAGCAGATAGATGCTCAATCCCGGTGCTCCTTCCACGACATAGACGGGCCAGAGTAGCATCAGCAGAATAATCAAGGCGAGCCAAGCGGCTCCATCGGGTGAAGGATTGTGGAGCTCCGGCAAAGGAATCCCCGCTTGAGTTTGCCATTGCCTCCATAAAGTTTTGAGGCGTGGAGCCGGCAGCAGTTGATCGAGACGGGTGCTGGGACGCAGTCGGTGAAATGAAACTGGTAGAGAGCTTTTGATTTGAGTCCACATCCGGAACTCGGGCAACATCGTCCAATTCAAATTCGAGCTTTTGCGAAAGCCGGTCGATTCATCCCAGATTCTGCCCTCGCTGGCTAATTGATCCCGAATAATGATTGCCAAATCGCGTGGTGTTTTGACTGCTGAAAAATGTTTGTCCTCCAGTTTGATGTCGAACGTTTCTTCAAGATCCATGACGAATTCAACAAATTCGAGGCCCATCGTGGCCACCCTCCTCTTGAGAGATTGTCGAATCCAGAATGAGAAAGCCATTTGGGAATCTGATATTCTTCAGCCAGAGCATCACTCAATCCTGGCTGACTCGCGGCCCTTGGCCACAATCTCATTCCAGCGAGATTGACTGAGTTCGTCAAAGATTTCTTTGCGGGCATCTTCGATCCCCAGTTCACCCTGGCGGATATCGGTCACTTCAATGAGGTGAATGCCCAGTGGCGATTCGACGGGAGTCCCCACGTCGCCCACCTTTTGCTGATAGGCGGCACTGCTAACTGCCGCCGGTAGCCGGCCGCGATAGCCGAACCAGCCCACGTCTCCCCCCAGGCTGGCCGATGGAGATTCGCTGTATTGGCGGATCGCGGCGTCCATACTTAACTGCCCCGCCTGAATCTTCATTTTGATCTCAGCCATTTTTTCGCGAGTGGCTGCATCGGGCTGACCGGCGGGCCA